>JAKFDY010000367.1:0-5092 GCA_036675885.1 Lacibacter sp.
AGCCAAAGTCAATTCATTTGCCAATCCTGAGTTTCTTCCGTTTGCCGATGTGCAGTTTGGAAAAGTGCGTCTTGGTCCGCAAATAGGTACACGTTTTTATTATGGCGGAACAAACAAATCTTATCTCTATTTTTATGCATCCTGGCGACTGTAAAAAAATCATATCAACTATTCTTTAACCGCTTGCTGCCTGCAGCCAGCCTGGTCTTTCTTTTTTTATTTTTTTCGGGTGATGAAAAACCTTTGCAAAAAGCAACATGGATAGAAGTGTATCAACCAAAAGATCAACTGCATACTTACCTTGAAAAGCTCTATGATCTTACAGATGAGCAGCCGTTCTATTTTTCCAACAAAGCAGATTCACTTGAGCAAACATTGTGGCGGCAACCAAAATCGAAGCTGGAGCAAACAGCTTATCTCGATTTTATTCTAAACATCGCCTACCATTTATTGCAGCAAGGCCAAATACAAGCCAGCACCCGTTGGTATGAAAAAGGATTGAACTATCAACAGCAGCAAAACATTCCATACGAACAGGAAGAATACATTGTGAAGCCGCTTGGGAATAATTATGTTAGGCTTGGTGACTATGATAAAGCTGTGGCTTTGCAGCAAACTGCCATACAGCATGCAACAGCAGCAAAGAAAAATGAACTGCTCCCTTCTTTGTACAGTAATCTTGCAATCAGTTATTACTGGTTGGGTAATCATGCAGCCACACAGGAACAGTGTAATAACGGATTGCAGTATGTTTCATTTCAAAAAACAATTACCGGCTTATTGTATAATGTAAAAGCTGATGCGTTTTATGCAACAGGCAATAAAGACAGTTCTTTTTACTTCAATCAAAAAGCAATTGTTTTTTTTCGAAGTGCCGATGCGGCTGATGCTGATGCATCATGGATAGTGAGTGCGTTGCAGTTATCAGCTAAATTATTGGCCGATGAACAGCGATGGAAAGCAGCTGTACTGAAACTGCAGAATGCTGAAAAAATATTAGCACAAACTTATCCCGACAGCAAGCAACGGGATAAAGCTAAACTGAAAGCAGAAAAAGGAAACTTATTTCTGCAGCTAAAGCAAACGGATAGCAGCACACGCAATTTTAAAGAAGGGTTACAATTTTTCCCGATCGACAATAGCGGTTTCTTTCCAGATCATACAGTTACTGCTTTGTATGATGGACTAGCCCGCTCGTTCAAACAACAGCAGCCGGATAGCAGTTTGTATTATTACCAGGCAGCAGTTACGAATGACTATTACTGCAACCAGTTGATCAGTTCTTCTGCTAACAGTTTGCAAAGCAGTTTGAACAATGATGCTATGCATGAAGAAGCGATCAGTTTCTTTCAGGAGCGTTATCAACAAACAAAAAATAAGTTGCTGCCTGAACAGCAATTGTGGGTAATGGAATTATCGAAAGGAAGAAAGTTGCTGAACGAACAAAACCGCAGCAGGCAATGGCAGCAGGATAGCATACAAGACCGGCAACAACAATTATTTGCTGAATTACGAAACGATTACCTGCTGTTGGCTGAAGCAAAAGATGCAGCAATTAAAGCACAGATCAGTGAACGCATCCGCAAGCAGGAGCTGGCACTTGGTTTACAGGAAAACCGTTTTGCACAATTGCTGGAGCAACCTTCGTTTACTGCTTTCCAAAAAAAGTTGCATGATGTAACGGCGAAGCATTCTTTTGTAAGTTATAGTTTGTCGGGTGATCTGTTTTATATTTTGTTTGTAACAAACGGGGAAATTCAAAGTGCAGCTATTCCAGCTGCTTCAACCAGGCAACAGGTTGATTCTTTTATGCAGCAGTATTTTTCTGCAACTTCAACATCGTTTGCCAATGATCCTGCTGCTTATTTTACTTTAGCTAAAAAATTATTGCAACAGTTGTTGCCTTTTGAAACAGGTAACCTTCCATTGATTATTTCTGCTGATGCTTCCCTGCATCGGTTGCCTTTTGAAGCATTGAGCATTGATGGGAAAAAACAATTCCTTGGCGAAGCCAACGCAGTGAGTTATGTGTATTCTTTTCTGCAGTATGTACAAAGCAATACAACCAATCAGCAAGCATTGCCTGTTACTGTTTATACTTTTCAACAACCACATGCAGGGTTTGCAGCTTTACCTAACTCGGTTACTGAAGCGGAACAATTAAAGAAACAGTATGCTTCAACTGTAACAGATGCTGCAACAACTTCAGAAACTGCATTCAGGAAATCAATGCAATCATCCACTGTATTGCATCTTGCATCGCATGCGGTGGCCGACAGTACGCAGCAACCATTTCTTGTGCTGAAACAAAAATTTTATCTCGGCCAGTTGCAATACATTACAACAGCATCGCCACTGGTAGTATTGACTGCCTGCGAAACAGCAGCCGGTTCATTGCAGGATGGTGAAGGCATTGCAAGTATCGGAAGAGCTTTTATCAGCAAAGGTGTAAAGGGAGTGGTTGCCAGCCGATGGAAAGTAGATGATGCGGTGGCTCCTGTTTTTATACAATCGTTTTATTCTTCCTTGCAAAAACAACATTCACCTGTAACAGCATTGCATGAAGCAAGAAAACAATACCTGCAAAGCACAAACAACCTTGCGCAGAAAAATCCATTATTGTGGGCTGGTTTCAGTTATATAGGAGTTGATCAGCAGATTGAATTGCAAACATCTTCTTTCAATTGGTATTGGTTATTGCTCATTCTTGTAATACCAATTGGTTTTTATTTCCTGCTTAAGACAAAGCGTTAAGTTTTACCACAAAGTTCACGGAGAGTTACACAGAGAACACGAAGCTTTGTATTCTCTGTGCATCCTTTGTGCCCTTTGTGCTATGCTTTGTATTTAAATGGCGAATAGGAAAATAGACCCTGAAGTGTGCGACGCAACAACAGCTCCATAGAAATTTAATTGCCTGTTACCCAAAAAATATTCTTTCCCAATCTTCTTTAAATCAGCGACTTAGAAAAAATTTGAAAATTTCTTTTCCAAACAGGGTAACAATCTTTCACGGCTGCGGATATACCTGCAAACAACAAACAAAAACAATTAAAACTTCTTATTATGAAACAGTCAATCTTCTCAACCCTCGCCATTGCAGCAGCCATTAGTTTTACTGCTTGTAAAAAAGACAAAACATATGTGCAGCCACATGTGTTTGAAACAAAAGTAAAAACCTTCTTCGAGGCAAACGCACCAAAGTATGAAGCGTTTACCATTGATGCAACAACTGGTGGTGTGCTGTTAACCAGCAAGGGCACAAAAATCAACTTTCCTGCCAACGCATTTAAAAAATCAAACGGACAACTTGTAACAGGTAGTGTTACAGTTCAGGTAAAAGATATTCACCAGGCAAGCGATATGCTGTTAGGTAACAGACCAACTGAAGCCGGTGGACATATGCTGGTCTCTTATGGTGAGATGACAGTAAAAGCGAATCAAGGTGCTGATGAATTACAATTGAATGCGCCTGCACAGGTAGTAGTGCCTGCTGCACCAAAGGCCGGAGCTAACGGACAGTTATTACGTGAAATACCAATGTGGGCCGGTGATAGTGCAGTTACCTATACCATCAATGGTAATGATCATGAAAACCTTCCTGTAACACTTTCACAAACCGGTTATGTGCCACGTGGCGTAAACTGGGTACAGAACGGAAACTTCGCTGTGAACAATAACAATGGTACTTCAACTTTCAATCTTGACAGTCTTGGTGTATGGCGCAACTGTGATGCGTTGATGGGTGACCCACGTCCGAAAACAACAGTACTTGGTTACTTCAGCAACCAGTGGAACGCAGCAACAAGTACAAATTATATGGGTGGTGAACCTAGTATGCTCTTCTTTAAAGTGAAACAACAAAACACACTGGTGAAATTGTACAACAAGATCGTGAATGCACCTGCAGGTAAAGAAGGGTTGTTAAGTTACCAGAACAGTTTCCCGATTGGTATTGAAGGAACATTCCTTGCCATCACATTTAAAGACAATAAAATTTATGCAGAAATGCAGGATGTAACAGTGGGAGCGCCTGCAAGTGGTAAAACATACTATGGTGTAACGTTTAACCTCACAGAAGTAACCGAAGCCCAGTTGCTTTCTCTGATACAACAATTGAATACCAAGTAAGGTCCGTTGTTCATCCGTCGAAAACATCTGTACTATGAAACAAAGTCCTCCGGCAACGGAGGACTTCCTTATTTAAAATCACTTTGGATAAAATCGGCCAGCAGTTTCATACGGAAATAAAGATTGCTGATCATGAGTTGTACATTATTCCTTACTTCTGTAACAGAACCGCTGCTCATTTTTTTCAATGTTTTCAGCTCCACAATTTTTTCGTCGATCTTATCGACCAGGCGTTCGGCATTCCAACCGATGTAACGTTTATTACGGTCATCGTAAACATGATACGGTTCAATAGCACCCGCTTTCAATTTCTTAAATGCAAAGTTTTGTTTGATGGCTTCCTGGATAGCATCATTGCTCAACAAGTCAATAATTTTATCAGCAGATACTTCGTTCAAAAATCCGTTCTTGAAAATGTTGAGGTTGTTGCGGAGTTCCATGAGCACCTGTTTTTTCAGTACATCACTTGTTTTACTTTGCTTGTGCAAAAAGGAAATAAGGTTGTCTAATGGTGCAATGCCGCTTTTAAGCCAATCAAGGTTCATGAACTAAAATTATGGGTTCAATGTTGAATGAACAACCCTCCAGGGGATAAAAAAAGCTCCCGGTTAGAGGAGCCTTATGGACGGGAAAAACCAGGATATTATTGTTTTTCAAGTACGATACTCACGTCAACATATTGCGTAAATTTCACGGTAATGCCACCCTGATTAATTATTTGTGGCATACTCATTTTCATGAAAAATGTAAGACGGTTGCCTTCCAGTTTATACTTGCAACCGGCGGGTATTGTTGTAGTAGGGCTGCCAGGTGCAGATGGTGAGGTTAGAGTCCCTGCCTCAAAGTAAATTGAATCATTTCCGATCAATTTGTATTTGGTTTCGGCGCTTGAAGGTGGAATAGTTGTGTTGATATCAGATGAATCTTCGAGTTGTAGCACATTGTTTTCGAATGACAGTAT
>JAKFDY010000368.1:0-13695 GCA_036675885.1 Lacibacter sp.
GTCGATGCCGGCCTGGATGATTTGTTTTACAAACATCCATCCACAACCAACGCCAGCCTGCATCCGGGCAGGATGCCTGTTGCAACCGCCATTTTTCTTTTTCTCCTGAACCTTGTATTACTGTTGATGCCCTATCGAAAGGCGCATTATCTGGTACACGTGATACTGATAACAGGAATTGTTTTCCTGGTATTGATGTTTTTAGGTGTGCTGCTGAGACTGAGTGTGGTGAAGACAACGGGCGTGTTCAACAAAGCCTTGATCAACAGTGTTATTCTCTTTCTTTTACTTTTTGTGGCTGCCTTTTTCAGCCGGCCGCTCAGTCATCTGAAATTTTCATTTCAAAAAAAGATAGTGGGGGTCTTTGCCATGGTTTGCCTGGCGATTGTGATCCTGTTCTTTTCCTTCAAAGCCGGCATTAAGCGGACAAATGAATCGGCCGGCTGGGTAGAGCACACCAATGAAGTGTTGCTGTTGTCGGCAAAGATCCGCACGCTCGTCAGTGAAGTGGAAGCTGGGGTGAGAGACTATTTTTTAACAGGAAATGAACGATACCTGCCTGTATATGATAAAAGGATCGATTCCCTGGACAAGGCCATTATTGGCCTGCGCATGTTGACAAAGGATAATGCGGGTCAACGCAAACTGATTGATACCCTGCAGACCCACATTGCCGGTTATGTTTCTTTTCGCAAGGAGCTGGTAACACAGGTAAAGATAAAACAGACTCCTTTCCGGCAACTGAACGCAACGATGGGTAACAGAAAAGAAACAATGGATGAGGCAAAAAGGATCATTGGTTCAATTCAGCAGGAAGAAGAGGAGTTGCTGACAAAACGAAAAACGGAGAATCAGCAACAGATTGAACTGGCCAACCGGAGCATTATTCTCTTCCTGGTAATTGTTGCGTTGTTATTGTTGTTTGCGTTTATGGTTGTTTATTACAATACCCGTGCACGCAATAAAGCAGAATTGGCACTGCGTAGCAGCTTAGATGAAATTGCTAACTTCAAAACCCTGTTTGAGTGTGCGCCAGGTCTTTACCTTATTTTATATCCAGACTTAACCATCAGTGCGGTGAGCGACGAATACCTGAAAGCCACCATGAAGCAGCGCAACGACATTCTTGGCCGTGGGCTGTTCGAGGTATTTCCCGATAATCCGGATGATCCGGCAGCAGACGGTGTGTCGAACCTGCGGGCCTCGCTCAATTTTGTGCTGGCAAACAAAACGCCACATGCCATGGCCGATCAGCGATACGATATTGTCCGGCCAGATGGAAGTTTTGAAGAAAGAGTTTGGCACCCCTTAAACAAGCCGGTGCTGGATGCAAAGGGCGAGGTGGTTTACATCATTCATAGCGTGGAAGATATTACGGTACGTTTACGCAATGAACAGGAACTTATCCGCAAAACCAATGAAATAAAGGATCTCTATAACAACGCTCCCTGCGGGTATCATTCACTCGACAAGGATGGCTACTTCGTGGACATCAATGATACTGAACTGAAGTGGCTGGGCTATTCAAGGGAAGAACTGATAGGCCGCCTCAGCTTTACTGATATCATCACAGCAGGCAACAAAGAACGTTTTCACCAGCAATACGCCGCATTCAAAAAGAAGGGCTTCGTGAATGACGTTGAGTTTGACATGCTGCGAAAGGATGGGGCAGCCATGCCCGCCATTCTCAGCGCTACAGCGATCTATGATAACAACGGAACTTACTTGCGGAGCCGGACCACCGTGCTGGATTACACAGAGCGGAAAAAACTGGATGACCAGCTCAAACAATTCAACCGGGAACTGGAAAAAAGGGTGGAAGTGAAGACCAGGGAGGTGATCGAAAAAGAACAGCAATACCGCTTCTTGCTGGAAAATATGCGGGAAGGCATCCAGGTGATCGGCTATGACTGGAAATACATCTTTGTCAATCATTCTTTAGAGGGACAGAGTAAATACTCGGCCGATAAATTACTTGGCCATACAATTATGGAGATCTATCCGGCGGTGGAACAAACAGAATTATTTGCTGTGTTGAAACGCTGCATGGAGGAGCGCACCGCCAGCATCTTTGAGAACGAATTCAACTTCGCAAACGGGACAAAAGGCTGGTTTGAACTGAGCATTCAGCCCGTGCCGGAAGGGTTGTTTATTCTGTCGATGGACATCACCGAGCGTAAGAAAGCAGAAGCCTTCCTTGTGGCCAGTGAAGAAACAAGAAGATTGATCATGAACTCTGCCCAGGACGCCATCATTTGCATCGACACAGCTGGCCGGATCACCGTGTGGACACCGCAGGCAGGGAAAATATTCGGCTGGAATGAGCCGGAAGTACTGGGTAAAGAACTGGCTGATACAATTATTCCGCCCAAACACAGGGAAAGTCATACCAGGGGCATGGCCAACTATTTAAAAACCGGCGAAGGGCCTGTTCTTAATAAACTGATCGAGATCACCGCCATTAACCGCCAGGGAACAGAATTCCCGGTGGAACTGAGCATTGTACCCTTTGAACAGAATGGTCACTTATTCTTTTGCGGATTCATAAGGGATATCACCGAACGTAAAAAAGTGGAAGAAAACCTGAAACGCTATACGGCCGAACTCAAAGCCTCCAATACTGAACTGGAACGTTTTGCCTATATCGCCAGTCATGATCTGCAGGAACCGCTCCGTATGGTGAGTAGTTTTTTGAGTTTGCTCGAAGAGGAAATGGAAGGACAACTCGATGAGACAAAGAAAGAATATATCCATTTTGCCGTTGATGGTGCCGAACGCATGAAAGCGCTCATCCAGGCCTTATTGCAATACTCAAGGGTTGGTACCAATAAAGAAGATTTTGCGCCGGCAGATATGAACAAGGCTGCTCAATATGTGAACAAAGTGCTGGAGAAAGAGATGCGGGAAAGTGATGCCTTGGTGATGTGGAAACCCCTGCCATCGGTCATGGCACATAAAACACTCATCAACCAGTTGTTGCTGAACCTGGTGAGTAACGCCCTGAAATACCGCAGCGACCGGAAACCGGTTATTGAAGTGGGTTGCAAGGAAGAACAGGGTAGTGATGTGTTTTATGTAAAGGATAACGGGCAGGGTATTGATGACAGGTTTTTTGAAAAGATCTTCGTCATCTTTCAGCGGCTGCACAACAAAAGTGAATATTCGGGAACAGGCATCGGCCTTGCAATCTGTAAGAAAATCGTAGAGATCCATCACGGCAGGATCTGGGTCGAATCGGAGCCAGATAAAGGAAGTATTTTTTATTTCAGCATACCCAAAAAACAATCACATGACTCACGAAGTAAAAATATTGCTGGTTGAAGACAGTGATGGAGATATTCTCCTGATCACGCAGGCGCTGAAAAAGGTTCAGGTTACCAATGGTGTGACCGTGATAAAAGATGGCGATAAAGCATTACAATATTTAAGAAAGAAAGGGGAATACAAAGATGTTGAAACGCCGGACCTGATCCTGCTGGATATTAATCTCCCAAGAGTCGATGGGATTGAAGTGCTGGCAGTAATAAAAACCGATCCCATGCTTATGAGTATACCGGTGGTAATGCTGACCACTTCTGAATCAGAGAAAGATATTGTCAGCTCCTATAATAATCATGCGAATTGTTATATCGTGAAGCCTGTGGATTTCAAAAAATTCATAGACGTTGTACAGATGATTAAAGAATTCTGGATATCGATTGTAAAATTGCCCAAACACTAAGGTACTTGAGCATTAAGTAATAACTTTTAATCTCAGTATATGATCAGGAAAGTAAAGCCATACCGTTTACTGGTGGTTGAAGACAACACAAGTAATTTCGTTTTATTAAAACAGCATCTCAAAGCACTCAGCCGCCCATTGAAGAAACCATCTATGTTAAAAATATGGCTGCCATTCCTGCTCTTCTCAACGGCAGCCATTTCAACATTGTTATGTTTAACCTTACCCTCCGCACTGGAGGTTTATATATTCACATTAACAGCAAACCTTTAAGCATTTTATAGCATGAATAGTTTAAAAAACATCTCCATCCGCAACAAACTCATCATTGCATCTCTTATTCCGCTTCTTGCTCTTTTGTATTATTTGCAATTGAATATAAGGCAGGAACTGAAAAATAAAGAATCGGCACAACAAGTGATTGAAAACACTGAAATAGTTGCGAATATTTCTGCTGTTCTTCATGAAATTCAAAAAGAGCGTGCTCTCAGCGGAACTTATGTACTCAGCGGAGGCGTAAAAGAAAAGGAGAAATTACCCGATCAGAGGGAAGCAACCGATAAAGCAATTTTCGGGTTAAGAAAAATTTTAAAAGATCAAAATAAAACGTTCAACGACTATGGCGGTTTAGACAGTTTAGCCTCAGCAAGAACTATTGTAAATGCGATTAATCCGGAAAAAGAAGAAGAAGCTGATCTTTTGTATTTAAATAGTAAAACTTTTCTTTTAGAAAGGATTGCAGAAATCTCCGCCACTACCAAGAGCTTTACTATCAGAAACCTGGTTGAGGGGCATCTGTATTTAGTATATACAAAAGATTTTCTCGCCTCAGTAAGGACCCAGTTGGGCAAAGTACTTGCTGTTGGAAAATTTGAAGGAACTAATTTGGGAGAATTTGCATCTTTAAAAGGTAAACACGAGGTTAATCTGTATAAGTTAAGGAATGCAGCATCCCCCGAATTAAAGGATTTTTTTAATAAAAAGTACCAGGCCCCGTTTGTTCAGCAAACCTATACTATCATTGATTCTGTATTTGATAACCCTTCTCTTTCCAATTTTAAATTTGATTATGATATGTGGTGGGGAGCTTCAACTGCCAGCATCAATGCCTTAAAAGAAGCAGAAGATTATTCCAGCAACATTATCAGCCAAAAAGCAAAAGAAGAATTATCCGTTGCAAATGCAAATGTGAGTGAAAGCGCCATCATTGCCGCTTTGATTATATTGTTAATCATCCTTATACTAGTATTCACCATCAAAGGGATTATCAGCTCCATCAGCAAAATTAAAGAGGCTGCAGACAGCATGGCCAAAGGCAATGTAGATGTTGTTCTCGACATTAAAAAGAAAGATGAAATCGGCGAACTGGCTGCTTCATTTAACCAGATGATTTCAGTTACAAAAGATTTTTCAACTATAGCCGATACAATTGGCAAAGGCGATTACACCCCTGTTATTAAACCCAGAAGTGATAAGGATACCTTGGGAATTGCGCTTGATAACATGAAAAATAATCTTCAAAAACTTGCGAAGGAAAATGAAACCAGGACATGGTTACTTATGGGGAACAGGGAATTGAATGACAAGATGCGTGGAGAAAAAGAAGTGAGAGCCCTCGCACAGGATGTAATTATCCAGTTGGCCACTTACATGAAAGCGCAGATAGCTGCGGTTTATCTTAGTGAAAACAGCCATCTTGAACTTGTTGGCAGTTATGCTTTTCACTATCGCAAGGATAATTCAAACACATTTAAATTGGGACAGGGATTGGTAGGTCAGGCGGCTTTGGAAAAGAAACCCATTTTGTTCAGTGAACTACCCGAAGATTATATCCGGATTAATTCAGGACTCGGCAATTCAATTCCAAAAAACATTATTGTTTTCCCCTTTTTATATGATGGAGAAGTGAAAGGTGTAGTAGAGGTTGGAGCTGCACAGGAATTTTCTGACCTGGATATGCAGTTTCTCAACATGGTTGGAGAAAATATTGCCATTGCATTCAATGCTGCACAATCACGAACTAAACTGAAAGAACTGCTGGAAGAAACTCAGCGGCAGGCAGAAGAACTGGAAGCACAGCAGGAAGAATTAAAGCAATCCAACGAAGAACTCCAGGAAAAAACAGAGTTACTGGAAAGATCGGAAGCCGAACTTAAAGCACAGCAGGAAGAGTTACAGCAAAGCAATGAAGAACTGGAAGAGAAAGCGAATTTGCTGGAAGAACAAAAAGAAAAACTGGAGAATGCAAAAATGGATATCGAAAATAAAGCAAGGGAGCTGGAAATTACCGGTAAGTATAAATCTGAATTCCTGGCCAATATGTCGCACGAACTCCGTACCCCGCTTAACAGTATTCTTATTCTTTCACAATTGCTTTCCGAAAACAAAAACAAATCATTGGGTGACAAGGAAGTGGAATTTTCAAAAAACATCTATAACTCCGGTGCCGACCTGCTCAATTTAATCAATGAGATTCTTGATCTTTCAAAGGTTGAATCAGGCAGAATGGAATTGGATATTGTTGAATTTCAGCTATCAGAAATCAATTCGGAGATGACTTCCATGTTTTCAGAAGTTGCCAAAAACAAATCCATTGATTTTACGATTCATCATAATGAGCATGAATTAAAAACGCTTACCACAGACAAACAAAGGCTTGAACAGATACTCCGGAATCTTTTATCCAATGCATTTAAGTTTACATCAAAAGGAGGCAGGGTGAAATTAAGTATTTCTAAAGCAGCCCCTGATATTTCTTATAAAAACAGCAAACTGAACAGTGTTGCAGATATCATTGCTCTTTCGGTAACAGATACAGGTATCGGCATCCGGGAAGATAAACTGGGGATTGTTTTTGAAGCATTTCAGCAGGCAGATGGTTCCACAAAAAGGAACTACGGAGGCACTGGTTTGGGACTTTCTATCAGCCGTGAATTAGCTAATGCCCTGGGCGGGGAAATTCATGTTGAAAGCAGGGAAAGAGCAGGCAGTACATTTACCTTATACCTTCCGTTAAAGTTTGACGCATCGGTTATGACTGTTCTTGAACGTAAAGTAGAAGTGAAAACAACCAATCATGAACTCCCAATGAAACAAACAAAGATTGACAAGTTTCCTGTGGCAGAAGGGGAAGCAGATGATGACCGCTATACTATTCACGAAAATGATAAGATCATTCTCATTATGGAAGATGATACAGATTTTTCCCGGATACTTCTTGACTTTGTGCGGGATAGAAATTATAAAGGCATAGTAGCTGTACAGGGAAATACCGGGTTAAGTTATGCAAGATATTATAAACCCGATGCCATTTTGCTGGATATGAAATTGCCTGTAATGGATGGTGCGGAAGTGTTGAAACACCTGAAGAATGATCCTGATCTGCGCCATGTTCCTGTACAGATCATTTCAGGATACGACAGGAAAAAAGAAGGAATGGAACTGGGAGCTTTTGATTTTATCCGTAAACCGGTTGAAAAAGGCGACCTGAAAAATGCATTTGACAGAATTGAAGAATTTGTAAGCAAAAAACTGAAAAAACTGTTGATTGTTGAAGACAATGAAAAACAAAACAAAGCCATTCGTGAATTGATAGGTAACGGGGATGTAAAAACTTTCTCTGCCTATTCAGGTAAAGAAGCCTATGAAATGATGACCAAGGAACATTGTGATTGCATCATAGTTGATCTTGGATTGCCTGATATGACAGGCTTTGAACTATTGGAAAAAATAAAGACAGATGAACAGTTAAATAAAATTCCTGTTATCGTGTACACAGGAAAAGATCTGTCAAAAGATGAGAATGACCGTCTCATGAAGTTTGCAAATACTGTTGTACTTAAAACTGCCGATTCACAAGAACGGTTACTGGATGAAACTATGCTTTTCCTCCACAGGGTGGAATCACGGCTGCCGAAAGAAAAACAAAATATCATCCGCAAACTTCACAAGACCGACGAAGTGCTCAAAAATAAAAATGTTTTAGTGGTGGATGATGACATCCGGAATATTTATTCACTCACCAACGTTCTGGAAGAAGAAGGTATGCACTGCCAGACTGCCGAAAACGGAAAAGCCGCTTTGAAAATATTGAAAGAAAATCCTGCCATTGAAATTGTTCTGATGGATATTATGATGCCTGAAATGGATGGCTATGAAGCAACCAAAGAAATCAGGAGCATCAGCAAATTCAATAAACTGCCCATCATTGCGCTAACTGCAAAAGCGATGAAGGGCGACAGGGAAAAATGCCTGAATGCAGGCATGTCGGACTATATCGCAAAACCTGTAAATATTGAACAGCTTTTGTCGCTGATGAGGGTTTGGTTATACCGTTAACGCAATGATTATGGAAAAGCTTAAAAACAAAACGGTTTTACTTGTTGATGATGACAGCAGGAACACATTTGCTCTCGGCAATTACCTTGAAACGCTGGAAATGAAGATCAGCATTGCGGAAAATGGGGACGAAGCCATTTCCATATTGCTGAATGGTGTAAAACCTGATATCATTCTATTGGATATGATGATGCCTGTAATGGATGGGTATGAAACATTAAGCAGTTTAAAGAAAAACGATTTGCTGAAGCAAATTCCTGTGATCGCCGTAACGGCAAGGGCCATGAAAGGAGACAGGGAAAAATGTATAGAGGCCGGTGCATGGGATTATATTTCAAAGCCGATTAACCTGAATATACTTGTTGACAAAATCATTAAATGGATCACAGAATGAATTTTGAGAATAAAGAATATAAAGAGCTGCTGGAATCTATACGTTTTGTTTATGGATACGATTTTACAGATTATGCCGAAGCATCTGTTATGCGGAGAATAGACCATTTCATGACTGTCGGGAAAATAACAGCAATGGAAAAACTCGGGAAAATGATTTTGCAGGATGAAAAATTGTTTGAAAAATTTATACAGGAAATTTCTGTTACCGTTACTGAAATGTTCCGTGATCCTTTTTTTTACAAAAGCCTGCGTGAAAATGTAATGAAACGGCTGGCCACTTATCCTTTCATCAAAGTTTGGATTGCAGGATGTGCTACCGGCGAAGAAATTTATTCCATTGCCATTCTTCTGCGGGAGGAAGGCCTTTTGAACCGTGCAGTTATTTATGCAACGGATATTAATCAAAAGTCGCTGCAGATTGCAAAAGACGGTGTTTATCCTGTAGAAAACATGAAAGCTTATACAGCTAATTACCAGAAGGCCGGCGGCACGAACTCATTTTCTGAATATTACAAGGCAAAGTATAATTCGGTGATGTTCGATAAATCATTAAAGCAGAATATCGTTTTTGCGGCACATAATCTTGCAGTTGATAAATCATTCAATGAATTTCAACTCATCGTGTGCCGTAATGTCCTTATCTATTTCAACCAGCAGCTGCAGAATAAAGTCATCAGTCTTTTTTACGAGAGTCTTTGCCCTTTTGGATATTTGGGACTGGGCAATAAAGAATCGCTTCTTTTTTCAGACAAGAGAAAACATTTTGATGAAACTGACCGGAAGGAGAAAATATTTATGAAAAAATAAAGCAATGTTGAGCACCAATGAAAAATATAAAGCCATTGTTATAGGCACTTCTGCCGGAGGGTTGTCTGCACTCACCGTAATACTCGAAAAAATTCCTGTGGACTGCCCCTTGTCGGTGATAGTAGTGCAGCATCGTTCAAAAGACCAAAAAGACCTGCTGGAGGAAGTATTACAAAGTAAATGTAAGATCAGGATAAAACAGGCTGATGAAAAAGAGAAAATTGAACCAGGCGTTGTTTATATAGCCCCGCCGGATTATCATTTGCTGGTAGAATCTGCAAAAACCTTTTCGTTGTCGTCAGATGAGCCTGTGCATTTCAGCAGGCCATCCATTGATGTATTGTTTGAAACAGCAGCCATGGTATTTAAAGATACGCTGATCGGAATCATTCTTACCGGATCAAACAATGATGGTTCGGCAGGAGTTATTGCGGTTAATAAATATGGTGGCCTCACTATCTCCCAAAAACCTGGTGACTCACAGTTTCCCTTTATGCCTGAAGCGGCTATTAAAACAAACAAAATAAAACATATCTGGACGTTATCAGAAATACAGAATTTCTTATCAAAAATTACGAATACATCAAATGAAAAAAAACAATAAATCTGTTATTCTGATTGTTGATGATAAGCCAGCGAATATTTTTTCGCTTGAACATTTACTGGCCGATAAAGACAGGCTGTTCCTGAATGCCACCAGTGGAAAAGATGCTTTAACAATTACATTAAACAAAGATGTTGACCTGGTTATACTTGATGTACAGATGCCGGATATGGACGGTTTTGAAGTAGCCCAAATTTTAAAGTCAAACAAAAAAACAAAAGATATTCCTATAATTTTTGCAACGGCTGAAAACAAAGAACGGAAATTCATCATGAAGGGTTACGATGAAGGTGCCATTGATTATCTTTTTAAACCACTTGACCCGGAAATTGTAAAAGCTAAAGTGACTGTTTTGCTGAAATTACAAATACAGAAAAAAGAGCTGGTCGAAAAAAACATTTCCCTCCAGAAAAACGCATTGCTGATCAATAATTCTGCAGATATAATCGGGATTATAGATGCAACAACCTTTCGGATTGAAGAAATTAATAACGCTTTTACAAACATCCTTGGATATACCCTCGAAGAAACCCAGGGAATGACATTACCCTTCTTTCTCAACAATGAAGACAAAAGCTGGATACAGGCGTTAAGTAAGCAGACAAAAGAACGCCTTTCATTTGAAACACGTATTTACTGCAAGAACAGAAGTATAAAATGGCTGCAATGGAATGTGGTTGCCAGGTATGGCAAATGGTTTGTAAACGCCAGGGATATGACAGAGATTAAGGAGGTTGAAAAGATCAGAAATTATATCACCACCGTGGTAAAACAATCTAATGATGCTGTGTATATTCATGACGAGGAAGGAAAAATAATTTCATGGAACGAGGGTGCTGAAAAAATTTATGGCTACACCGAAAGCGAAGCGCTGAAAATGAAGATATGGAATGTCATTCCCGGCTATATGCAACCGGAAATGGGTGAAATGGTTAATACAATTATACAAGGAACAAAAATTCAGGACCTTGAAACCAGGCGAATCACCAAGCATGGAAAGATCATTGATATTTTATTTTCTGCTTCTAAAATAACAGAGTCTGAAAATAACCAGGTATCAATTGCTATTACGGAGAGAGATATTACGCAGCAAAAAATTGCTGCTGAACAAATTAAGGAAAGCGAAACAAGATTCAGAAATCTGTTTGAATATGCACCTTTTCCTATGTGGGTGTATGATTTAACCAATCTTAATTTTCTGGAAGTGAATCATACTTCCACTGATCTGTATGGATATTCAAAGGAGGAGTTTCTCTCTATGAAAATTACTGATATCCGGCCGGAAGAAGAAGTTAATAAACTGGTGGATGACATCAGGCAAAGTACCAAGGAAATTCAGTCATCTGCTGTATGGAAACATCGTTTGAGGAACGGCAGGATAATTGATGTGGAAATTACCTCTCATCTTCTCGATTACAAGGGACATAATGCTGTTTTGGTGATTTCGAAAGATATCACTCAACAAAAAAAAGCTGAAGAACAGATCAGACAACTCAATTCTGAATTGCAAACAAATGTGATGCAGCTTGAAACTACAAATAAGGAATTAGAATCATTCTCTTATTCCGTATCTCATGATTTAAGGGCCCCTCTCAGGGCATTAAGCGGATACTCAAAAATGATTGAGGAAGATTATGCACAGGTGCTGGATGTTGAAGCAAAAAGAATGTTGGGCAATATTCAATACAATGCCCGGAGAATGGGCACGCTTATAGATGACCTGCTGGCATTTTCAAGATTGGGCCGAAAGGAAGTGCAAAAGTCGAAAATAGATACTGCGGCACTTGTAAAAAATGTGTTGAAAGAAATCAACATTTCGGAAGCATATAGTGCAGAAACAAAAATCAATTCACTGCCTCCTGCGGATGCAGATTATGCGTTACTGCGCCAGGTATGGATAAACCTCCTTTCAAATGCAATGAAATACTCTTCAAAAAAAGAAAAACCGGAAGTGCAGATCGGCTCAACAGAAACAGAGAATGAAATACTTTTTTTTGTTAAAGACAACGGAGCAGGGTTTAATATGAAATATGTTGATAAGCTTTTTGGCATTTTTCAACGGCTGCATAATCCTGCTGAATTTGAAGGCACAGGTATAGGGTTGGCAATTGTTCAGCGCATAGTTACAAAACACGGAGGCAGGGTTTGGGCCGAGGCAGAAACAAATAAAGGAGCAACCTTTTATTTCACTTTACCTAAAATGATAAATTAAAAAACGGTTGATTATGTAAGGAAAAATTGACATTTTGTTGCTTGAGGATAATCCCGGTGATGCTGAACTCAGCATCAAGGCGTTAAAAAATAAAATCAGATGAACGAATGAAAATCATTCCGGTTGTGTTATCAACCTCTTCGAAAGAAGATAAGGGTATAGTTGTTAGTTACAGGCTGGGTGTAAACAGTTATATAGTGAAACCCCTGCGGTTCGAAAATTTTGTAAAAACGGTGTCTGGTATAGGGTTGTATTGGTTATTGATAAACCATCTTCCTGAATAAAATTAAACTTACAGAGTATGAAAAAATTAAAAATTCTTTATCTCGAAGACTCTATGCATGATGCAGAAATGGTAGAACGAACATTGAAAAATGAAGGCATTGATTTTTCAATTAAACTGGTTGATACACAAAATGAATATGAGGATGCGCTTGGGGAGTATCAGCCTGATCTGATTCTGGCAGATCATTCACTTTTTGAATTTAACTCGCTGGAAGCATTAAAGATATTTAAAGCATGTAACCTTAAAATCCCCTTCATTCTTGTTACCGGAACTGTATCTGAAGAATTTGCAGTAAAAATTTTAAAAGAAGGAGCCGATGATTATTTGTTAAAAGATAACCTGGCAAGATTGCCTAAAGCAATCATTAATTCTTTAGAAAAATTCCGCATTAACAATGAGCGGCAAAAATACCTGGAAAATATAGTTGCGAATGAAGCATTATTGAAAGAAGCAGAGGAAATGGCCTCTGTTGGAAGCTGGCAGGCCGATTTAATTACAGGTGCTATTAAATGGTCGGATCAGCAAAAACGTATTTTCGGTTATAGCCTTGGTGAAAGAATAGTAAACTATGAAACGTTTTTAAACCATGTTCACCCCAGAGAAATAGAATTGGTAAAGAAAGCGCTGAATGAAGCCATAGAAAATCAGGATTCTTATGAATCTGAGTTCAGGATAATTGATAAGGCAGGTAATGTTAAATATATACACTCCAAGATAGTGATTGAAAGAAACAGCGAAAAAAAGCCAGTTCGCCTGGCAGGCTTTAACCAGGATATTACCGAAAGAAAAGAAGCCGAAGAAAACACAAAACTCAGTGAAGAGAAAAGAAGGCTGATTATGAATGCCGCCATTGATGCCATTATATGCATGGACACAAAGGGCGCAATTACTTTCTGGAATCCACAGGCAGAAAAAACATTTGGATGGAAAGAAGAAGAAGTAAAAAATGGATTGCTTGCTGACTTTATTATTCCACCTGCATTACGTGATGGGCATACTAACGGTCTTAAAAACTATTTAAAAACCGGACATGCCCCAGCCCTGAATGTATTGTTGGAGTTGAGAGCAATTAACCGGGAGGGCAAAGAGTTTCCGATTGAATTAACTGTATTGCCTGTTAACGAGGGAGGCGAAGAATTCTTTTGTGCATTTATCAGGGATATATCTGAACGGAAACATTCAGAACTTTTACTGAAGCAGTTAAACGAATCACTGGAAACAAGGGCTGCTGAACTGCTTGCTTCCAACACAGAACTGGAGCGCTTTGCATATATAGCCAGTCACGATTTACAGGAGCCTCTCCGTATGGTAATCAGTTTTCTGAGTTTGCT
>JAKFDY010000369.1:0-13697 GCA_036675885.1 Lacibacter sp.
CATCAAAAACAAAGATTGTGCATGTAACACATCTTATTAACTGGACGGGGCAAATACTTCCCATCCGTAAGATTGCAGATGAAGCACATAAACGTGGTATTGAAGTAATAGGAGATGCGGCACATACATTCGGGCATACTGATTTCAACATACCTGATCTTGGGTGCGATTACTTTGCCACTTCATTACATAAGTGGTTGTGTGCACCATTCGGCAGCGGTTTGTTATGGATAAAAAAAGAAAAAATCAAAAATATCTGGGCATTGCTCAGCAGCCCCGAGCCAGACGGTGCTGATATAAGAAAGTTTGAATCTTTAGGAACACGCTCTTTCGCAAGTGAAATGGCTATTGGTAATGCAGTTGATTTTCACAATATCATTGGATCAAAACGAAAAGAAGAACGACTTCGCTATTTAACTGATTACTGGATTAATAAAGTGAGTGATCTCAGACGTGTATCTTTCCTTCAACCAAAAAATAAAAAATTCTATTGTGCAATTTCCAATATTGTCATTGAAGGAATAAAGCCGTTTGATGTTTCCAACACACTCCATCACAAGTATCGGATACATACTGTAAGTATTGATTGGGAAAATATTCATGGTGTAAGAATAACACCTCATGTGTACACATCAACAAAGGATCTGGACAGGTTGGTAATGGCTATCAGGCAAATAGCAGGTTGATACTGCAACCAATTGGTATATTAATTGGTCTTATTAACTTGCGGCTAAGCCTTATGTGGCCTTAAACAAAAAAATTAACACATGAAACAATTTATTACGCTCAGTATTTTTCTATTGGCAGGTCTTATTGGTTTTGCCCAGGGGAAAAGCAAAGAAAAAACCAAAGAGAAACAAAAGACTGATAAAACTGTTCAAACAACTAATGCCAACAATAATCAGAACAGCGGACAGAATTCTGCTAATACCCAACAAAACGGTAATAGTAAAGTAAGAAAGAATATTCCTACAAAAGTAGGCAGTGCATTTGCCGGTGAATATCCGAATGCAGTAAACGCAACCTGGACAAAGAACCGTGGCGATTGGACTGTTGTATTCGGCAACGGTGTATGGCGCTCAACTGCAACATACCACAGCAATGGCGAACGTGTTGATACCAGAACACCGATGGCAAGGGAACAAGCTCCACGACCGGTATTGGATGAAATTCTGCGTCGCTTTCCAAAAGGTAGCCCAACAGATGTGATTAAGATCGAAAAGCCAAAGAACCCGAATCTTTTCCAGATTATCATGGAGCAGGCAGGCAAGAAAAGAACTTTTGTATTTGATGAAAGCGGTAAGCTTGTGTCAGAACAGTAAAAAGTAACAGTAAGCGAATAAACGCCACCACGGTTTCCGGGTGGCGTTTTTAGTTAACGGTATCTCCGTCATTGGATTTTTCCCTTACTTTGCCCACTTAATGTTTATCAACGGATGTATATTTTTACCAAATTCCTCACCAATCTTTATTTCTGGATTTTCGCAAAAAGGCTGAGTATTTTTAACCATGATGCCACAAAGATTGTAACACCCATGATCCTGGGGGTGAACCATCCTAATTCATTTCTTGATGCTGTTATTGTTGGTGCTGTAATGGATCATCGTGTGCATTTTATTACCAGGAGTGGTGTGTTTAAAAACCCGATTGTAAGAAAGATTTTGCGTTCAGTGAATATGATTCCTATTTACCGGATGACTGATGGAAAAGAACAGCTTGCAAATAATGATGCAACATTTGAAGAAGTTAGAAAAGTATTGCAGCGTGGTGAACATGTGTTGATTTTTGTGGAAGGATTTTGCAAACACCAAACTACTTTACAGCTGCCATTAAAAAAAGGTGCACCACGTATGTTGATGCAGGCGTGGGCCGATGGTTTGGATGTAACTTTTTTACCCGTGTGGGTCAGGTATAATTCATTTGTTGATTTTCCGAAATCATTTGATATCAATTTTGGAAAACAGTTTGGTAAAGAAGTAGTAAAGGAAGGGATGGAAAGCGGCGCAGCTTCAATGGCAATTAATAAAGCTGCAGAGGTGCAGTTGCAGAAATTATCTGAAATAGCCAATGTTGATAAGCGAATAAAAATTCCTAAGTTTTTACTTTTAATTCCTGCAATGTTGGGCGTACTCACACATATTCTTTTCTATTTCCCTTTAGAACGTCTTGCATGGAAACTACGTGGCGAACAGTACTATGATAGTATTCTTTTTTGCATGATGGCTTTTTTATATCCTTTCTATTTATTGTCTATTGCAGCATTGCTGTATTTTGTTGTTGGAGGATGGTGGGCAATTGCTTCGGTAATTGTGTTGCCAATGCTGGCAAAGAGTTATGTTATGTGGCGGTAAGACCTATGAGGTTTGCTGGGGCTGCATTACTGCGCTGCAAACCTCATAGGTCTGCTTACGCTTAACTTTTTACCACATAAGTTTTCCCAATCCTGTCATGTAATGCTCTGCATTTTTGATCGTTCAACAGGAACACCAATTCAATAATGTAAATAACAAATACACAGGCGCCATAGATAAGGCCAATAATTACTTCCGGTGTAAGATAACTGGAGAATCCTGTAAAATCGCCGGGATCGGATGATTGCGTTCTGAAATAACTGTTCAGATCAATACCAAAAGAAATAAACTGCAAGCCGATGTAAATGATATTGCGCAGAATAACGTTGCTGATGGTGGGTGGCAGTAATTCGTAATTCACAATTTTTATCTTCAATAACATTTTGCCAAGTGTTGCTCCGTACCTGTATTCAAGAAACAGGTTATAGAACAGGGGAACAATTGCGGTTACAATCAGCACCACAAGATTATTATCCACCTCTGCTAAAGGCAGCCTCAGAAGGTAGGAAACGGCAACAAGAATAATCCCATCAATAAACAATGCGCCGAAACGTGGCCAGAATCCAACATAGCTGTACTGCGGTTCTTCAAAATCGTTGAGTAAGTTTTCCATTTGTTCCATAGAGTATAAAAATAACGGAAACCGGGATAGGTATTCAAGTATACCATACGTTAATCAGCACTGGCATGTATGGCATACCCAATCGGAATCGTAACCCGCTGACAATCAGAATTCGGAACCCTGAAACGAGTCCCGATAGTGATCGGGATAAACTATTGCAACAGGCCTTACCATGAAAAACAGATGCTGGCTACAAAAAATGTCTTTTCCTCCTCAAAAAAACCAAGCTCAAAACCCTTGCCCCAACAGCTTTTTAGCCTACATTTGCACCCCCGAATCAATTAAACAAATCGGGGCTATTTTATGTCAGAAAATCAAATTGTTAACTCAAACGCTGATGCACAGGAGAACGTGGAAGCAACACCAGTTGCCGAAACATCTACAGCGACAACAAAGGCACCTGTAATTGAGCAAACTGCTCATGATGATTTTGATTGGAGCGTTGACAAACGTAACGTTGCCATTTACAGCAAAGAAGAGCGTGAAAAGTACGATTCAGTTTATGATGGTACGTTCAAGCAGGTAAACGATGCTGAAATTGTTGATGGCCAGGTTGTGGCATTAACAAAAACAGATGTTGTTGTAAACATTGGCTTTAAGAGTGATGGTCTCGTTTCTTTAAACGAGTTCCGTGATTTGCCAGGTTTAAAAGTTGGCGACACTGTTGAAGTAATGGTTGTTGAAAAAGAAGACAGAGAAGGTCACTTACACCTTAGCCGCAAACTTGCCCGTATCACTCGTGCATGGGAGCGTATTATGGAAGTGCACAAAACCGGTGAAATTGTTACCGGTACTGTTACCAGCAAAACAAAAGGTGGTTTGATCGTTGATGTGTTTGGAATGGAAACATTCTTACCGGGTTCACAAATTGATGTGAAGCCTGTAACAGATTACGATCAGTTTGTTGGCAAAACAATGGAGTTTAAAGTGGTTAAGATCAACGAAACCATTAAGAACGCTGTTGTGAGTCACAAAGCACTTATCGAAAGCGATATTGAAGCACAACGTGCGGTGATCATGGGTAAACTGGAAAAAGGTCAGGTACTGGAAGGTACTATCAAGAACATCACTGATTTCGGTGCGTTCCTTGACCTCGGTGGTGTTGATGGCTTGTTGTATATCACTGATATCAGCTGGGGCCGTATCAACCATCCTACAGAAGTGTTGAAGATGGATCAGAAATTGAACGTTGTAGTTCTTGACTTCGACGATGATAAAAAACGTATCAGCCTTGGTTTGAAACAATTAACACCTCACCCATGGGATACACTCAGCGAAGCAATTGCTGAAGGTAACACCGTGAAAGGTAAAGTTGTAAACATCGAAGACTATGGTGCATTCTTAGAAATTATGCCTGGTGTTGAAGGTCTGGTTCACGTAAGTGAAATCAGCTGGGCTAACACGCCGGTTAATGCAAAAGAATTCTTCAAAATGGGTGATGAGCACGAAGCGAAAATCGTTACGCTCGATAAAGATGCCCGTAAGATGAGTTTGAGCATTAAGCAAATGAGTCAGGATCCATGGAGCACGATTGAAGAAACATTCCCTGTAGAAAGCAAGCACAAAGGTTTAGTGAAAAACATTACTCCTTATGGTGTGTTTGTTGAATTGAAAGCTGGTATCGGCGGTATGATCCACATCAGTGATCTTAGCTGGACCAAGCGTTTCAACCACCCAAGTGAATACACGAAGGTTGGGCAGGATATTGAAGTAATGATCCTCAGCATTGATAAGGAAAATCGCAAACTCCAGTTAGGTCACAAACAACTGGAAGAAGATCCCTGGAATGCATTGGAAGAAACATTTGCAATCGGAACTGTTCATGAAGGTCATGTAACAAGAAAAGACGACAAAGGTGCAACTGTACAATTACCTTACGGTATTGAAGGTTTTGCTCCTAACCGTCACCTGAATAAGGAAGATGGCAAACAGGTACAGGCAGATGAAACTGCACAGTTCGTAGTGATCGAATTCGATCGTAACGAAAAACGTGTTGTAGTTAGCCATGCACGTATCTGGGAAAAAGCAATTGCTGATGAGAAGAATGCTGAATTCAAAGAAAAACAAGCTGATGCTGTACGCACCAAAAAAGCGGTGAAAGAAGTACAAAGCAAAGTGGAAAAAACCACGCTTGGTGATTTAGGTGTTCTCGCCGATCTGAAGAAGAAGTTAGATGGCGGTTCTGAAGAAAGCAAGAGCGCAGAATAAGACAGTAACAACTGATCTTTATACGGCCCATCGTTGAAAAACGATGGGCTTTTTTGTGGTGAGTTGTGAATGGTCAATGGTGAATAGCTAATGCGAAATAGTCAATGAATCACTATGGATTATATATAAAGGGTTCCATTCACAATTCACAACTCACAACTCACCATTCACCAAAATAAGTGAGCCAAACTCATCACTCATCACTCATCACTCGTTACCTTCGTAGCAAACAACTAACTCCTTCATGCGATATTTCATTACAGGGTTTATGGGCAGCGGAAAAACATATTGGGGGAAACAGTGGAGTGAGAAATTCGGATTGAAGTTTTACGACCTTGATGAAGAAATTGAAAAGCGTGAAGGTAAAGCGGTAACTGCGATTTTTGAAGAGAAAGGTGAAGAAGCATTCAGGAAGATGGAGAAAGAAACGCTGTGTACTTACATGAAGCTTGATAATTTTATTCTCAGCTGCGGTGGTGGCACACCTTGTTTTCATAACAATATGAAACGGATGAATGAACAAGGCGTAACAATTTACATCAAAAGTCCTGTTGAGTTATTGGTACAACGTTTACACACAGAAAGGGAAACAAGACCACTGATAGCCGGAATGAACGATGAAGTGCTTGCACAATTCATTGCACGTAAACTTGCTGAGCGGGAGCATTTTTACAACCAGGCTATGTATCATTTGCCAGCCGAGTTTATGAGTCTCGATAACTTTCAAAAAATTATACGCAGGAATGGATAAGCAGTTTTTAAGCATCAGTTTTATACTAGGTGCAATTGCAGTTGTATTTGGCGCTTTTGGTGCACATGCATTGAGAGAATTGGTAGATGAAAAAGCCATACAAATCTGGCAAACAGCTGTGCAATATCATTTCTATCATTTGTTTGCAATAGCACTTACAGGTATACTGTTAAAGCAGGGAGTAAATGTTTGGTATAAGCGTGCAGGTTATTTCTTTATTGCCGGTATTGTTATATTCTGCGGATCACTCTACAGCATGATCCTTTTAAAAGCAACTGGCGCAACATCAGTAAACTGGTTAGGCGCTGTTACACCAATTGGTGGTGTATGTTTTATTGCCGGCTGGTTATTCTTGTTATTGGGTTTACGAAAGAAATAAGATCAGTGCAAAGGCATTTCTAATTTTACAGTTGTTCCATTATGGTTGAGGATTGCAAAATTACCGCCAACACTTTCCATGCGCCGCTGCATATTTTTTAAACCATTACCAAACTGGTTTAATTTTTCGGGATCAATTCCTTTACCGTTATCAACAATTTCAACCAGCATATGCTCATTAGCAAAACGGATGTTGATCTCCACCTGTGAGGCCTTTGCATGTTTCATTACATTATTGATCGATTCCTTTAATACCAAAAAGATATTACGGCGTTTTACACCTGACACATCTGCATCGGGTATGTTAGCCGGAACGTTGATGTTGTAATCCATATCAAAATTATCAAGGTATTCAGATGCATAAGAACGGATATAAGCTACAAGGCTGCTCACTGTATCATTGCCGGGATTCATACTCCAGATGATAGCATTCATCTTGGTCATAAGTTCGTTGGCATTATAAGAGATGCGTGAAATTTCGTCGATAGGTTGTTGCTTGGTTTTTTGTCGTGCAATTTCACTCAACAGGCGAATGGCAGTAACACCACTTCCTAATTCATCATGCATATCGGCAGAAATACGGCTTCGTTCATCTTGCTGCGCACTTAATATAGCAATCTGTTTCTCATATTCCTGCCGGTCGGCTTCCTGCTTAATGGCTTCATCCATTTTTACTTTTTCAATCAACTCTATTTTGTTTTTATAAACCAGGCCAAGCAGGAAGAAAACCAATTCTAACAAAATACCTATTTCGAAATAAAATAATGATTGACGGAATAAGCCTGTTGAGGGAAAAATATTGGTAGATGGAAATGAAATAAGAAACATGGAGATACCACCACCTATCAAATTTGCAATATTTCCAATCAATAAATAATTCATAAGCTTGTTACGTTTCACAATACCCAATACCAGGTACATGATCCCAAGAAAGATCAGAAAAAACTTACTGGTGTTTTCTGTAGATTCCAGTTTGCTGTAAGGTGCACCGGTAAAATATAATATTGTAAAAACAGTGAGGAATATAGCCAGGATAACTTCTGCAGTAATGAACATCTTGTTCAACAGCGGATAATTCCTGGGTGTATCAAGGAACATTCTTGTAAAACCGATATAGAAAATGTAACCTATGATCTGCAGGAAGTAATCGAAATATTCTTCATAAAAGAAATTGAAGGGTATCGATCGCTGGTATAAAATTGCTTTTAAGAAAAGAAGTGCTCCAATGGAAAGTGCATAGATCGAATAGTAAAGGAATGATCGCTTATAATTCTGCACATAGTTTGCAAATGAATAAAGCAACATCATTAACAATAATCCACATAACAAATAGGTAAACGTATTTAAGCCATACCAGTTATTGTGGATCTTGTTAATGTGATCATCGAAATAGATTGGATTAATTAAGAACGGCTTTAGTGACACAACAGCTGCCTTTGCATAACGGCAACGCACAAGTATTTGCATCTCCACACCGGGCGGAACAGTAAAGTAGCGGTAAGCATTTTCATTTTTGGAAGGATCAATCTGCCCTGGTATTTCAACCCAGGGATAATCATTGTTGATCCTTGAAAACACGACACATTCTCTTGCATAAATGCCTGGGGAAATATAAAAGTTGCGTGGCTTCTCTTCGTCATTGTTGATCCAGAAGAGGAGATAAATATTTGAGCCGCTAAGGTGATTTTTTGAAACACTCCGCCTTGGTTTTTCGTTAAGGTGGAGAAACATGGAACCCCGAAGAGTCTGTATATCTGTGTTGTTATTTTTATCAATAAACACGTGCATGTTAGGTTGAAGAAAATGCAGGTTAATAACCTTGGAGGTGTAGATCACCGATAAACTTGTATCCTGGTGGGCACTGGCCACAGAAAGATTGAGGAAGAACAGAATAATGGGCAGACAGTATTTTTTCATGTAGCAGAAAGTTCGGCATTAAGATAGAAATTTTTACCGAAAGCAGCTTCCTTTTGCCTGTTGTTAGGATGTTTCCATTCTTTATCTTTGTTTTTATGGCCTCAAACCGAACGAAAGACAAGAAGAAAAAGGTAAGCCCTGAACAGCTGAAGCAGGAAAAAGAGGAGCAGATAAACGTAAAGGAACTGGTGAAAGACGAGCGAACACATAAGATCGCCGGCATTGCACTGTTTATTGTTTCACTTGTTTTGTTTATTGCATTTACATCTTACCTGTTTACCTGGAAAGAAGACCAGGACAAAGTGCTGCGCCATGGAGCGGGTGTTTTATTTGATGAAGAAATAGCTGTCTCTAACCTGCTGGGCCGTTTCGGAGCCTGGGTATCGCATTTGTTTTTTTATAAAGGATTTGGTGTATCGTCTTATCTTATCTGCAGTTTCTTTTTTATCATCGGTACTAATTTTTTATTCGGGAAGAAAGTTTTTTCGATGGCCCGCAACCTGAAGTATGTGGTGGTGGGTTTGTTAGTGTTGCCGGTATTCTTTTCATTTTTCATGAAGGGATTTGGTTTTCCATGGGGTGGGGCATTTGGTAATTATTCAGCAAGCTGGTTAAATGGTTTTGTTGGTACTGCGGGTACGGGATTGATATTGTCTTTGGCTGCAGTTTCTTACCTTATCTGGCGTTTTAACCCGGTGTTTAAATTACCTGCACGCAAACCAAAAGAAATTATTGTTGATCCAATTCCCGAAGAAATTGCTGAACGGGTAACCATTGAACTCAACGATAAATTTGCAAGTGAAGAGCAGGCAAAAAATCAACTGAAAAAAGAATCTTCTTTTACCCCCATACCATTAACTGAAGAAAAAGAAAACCCACTTCACAGTTTTGTCATTAATGAAAAAGAAGAAGATGTTATTGCTGTAACACCGCTTCCTGTTACAGAGCAACCGCAAACCGAGCCATCGGTTGAAATGACAATTCCATATGCAGATAAACCAAAGAAGCAAGCGAAGAATGATGAAGATGAAGTGGGGCCTGCATTAGAGATAAAGAATGTAACTGATGATGAGGAAGAAGAAGATGATGACGAAACTCCGGTTAAAAAAGTAGTTGAGAATCTGCCACCTTATGATCCGTTTCTTGATCTGAAAGATTACAAATTTCCATCCCTGAATTTGCTGGAGAATCACGGCAGTGAAAAAATTGTACAAGACCCACATGAACTGGAGAGTTACAAGAACCAGATCATCAGTACACTCCGTAACTATGATATTGAGATACAGAAAATATTTGCAACAGTTGGTCCAACAGTAACGTTGTATGAAATTGTTCCTGCTGCCGGTGTGCGTATTTCACGAATCAAGAACCTGGAAGATGATATTGCGTTGAGTCTTGCGGCATTGGGTATCCGTATCATTGCACCAATTCCCGGTAAAGGAACTATTGGTATTGAAGTGCCAAACGTGAAGAAGACGGTGGTGAGTATGAAAACATTATTGTCTTCAGAAAAATTTCAGCATAACAATTTTGGTTTACCGATTGCTATTGGTAAAAAGATCGATAACGAAAACTTTATTGTTGATCTTACAACAATGCCTCACTTGCTTATGGCAGGTGCAACAGGCCAAGGTAAATCTGTAGGGTTGAATGCGATACTTGTTTCACTCTTGTATAAAAAACATCCATCACAATTGAAGTTTGTGTTGATCGATCCCAAGAAGGTGGAGCTGAGCTTATACCGTCATATCGAAAATCATTTCTTAGCTAAACTTCCCGGCGAAGAAGAGTCGATTATCACAGATACCAAGAAAGTAATCAATACACTCAATGCCTTGTGTATTGAAATGGATAACCGTTATGATCTGTTAAAAGAAGCAGGCTGCCGTAACCTGCGTGAATACAATGAAAAATTTGTTGCTCGGAAACTCAATCCACAAAAAGGTCATCAATATCTTCCGTTCATTGTACTGGTTATTGATGAGTTTGCTGATCTTATCATGACAGCTGGTAAAGAAGTAGAAATGCCTATTGCTCGTTTAGCACAGTTGGCCCGTGCCGTTGGTATTCATCTTATCATTGCAACGCAACGTCCTTCTGTAAATATCATCACAGGTACAATTAAGGCCAATTTCCCAGCAAGGATCGCCTTTAAAGTATCGTCTAAAGTCGACAGTCGTACCATCCTTGATACAGGCGGTGCAGAACAATTGATCGGTAAAGGTGATATGCTCATTAGTTATAATGGCGAACTTACACGTTTGCAATGTGCATTTGTTGATACACCGGAAGTGGATGATATTGTTTCTTTCATCAGCAAACAACGTGGATATCCACAGCCATTTTTACTGCCTGAGTATGTTGACGAGAAAGAACTGGAAGGAAAAGATTTCGATTTATCAGACAGAGATGCTCTCTTTGAAGATGCTGCCCGTTTGATTGTACAGAACCAGGTTGGCTCCACTTCGTTGCTGCAACGCCGCATGAAATTGGGTTATAACCGTGCCGGTCGCTTAATGGATCAACTGGAAGCAGCCGGTATTGTTGGACCAAGCCAGGGCAGTAAGGCAAGGGATGTATTGATTAAAACAGAATCGGAGCTTAACCAGCACCTTGAA
Organism: Lacibacter sp.; assembly: GCA_036675885.1. Taxonomy (GTDB): domain Bacteria; phylum Bacteroidota; class Bacteroidia; order Chitinophagales; family Chitinophagaceae; genus Lacibacter. Next base: position 10,846 of record JAKFDY010000369.1, read on the forward strand.
ATGATGGGGTAGTTGTTAAAGTTAAAGTTTGCTCAGCAGCATCGGCTCAACCATTTTCCTGCAGATACCTATCTTTGCGGCCTTAGATTTGTTAAACAGCCTTTACAAATTCTTAAGTTTTTCAGGTGCAACCAATCAGTTTGGATAGCACTCTGAATACTAAACAACCGGATTGTGCAAGCGATCCATATATAAAAACCAGAGAACAGAATGAAAACCGTTAGAACGAAAGCAATCCTCTTAACAGCAATAGCTGCGATCTTTAGTTTATCGATCATGGCTCAGAGCCAGAGTTTGGGTAAAAGCGACCCCGCAGCTAAAAAAATTCTTGATGCAGTGAGTGCAAAATTTAAAACGTTTAAAGCAGTGCAGGCAACTTTTTCCTTTAAGAATGAAGATGCAAAAGGAAAAGTGTTGGGCATTAAGAAAGGCTCTTTGTTTACAAAGGGCACAAAGTATCGTGTAAACATTACCGGTGGTCAGGATATTTATTGTGATGGAACCAACATCTGGAACTACGATAAATCGGTGAATGAAGTAACTGTCTCAAAATATGATGCTTCACAAAATTCAATTACACCACAAAAGTTGTTTACCAATTTTTACGATAAAGATTTTCTTTACAAACTGAACGGTGAAAAGAAAGAAGCTGGTAAAACATTGCAGGAAATTGAATTAACCCCGGTTGATAAAACAAAGTCTTTCTTTAAAGTAATTGTGTGGGTTGATAAAATTGCTCAAACTATTTACAGCACAAAAGTGTTGGAAAAGAGTGGTAATAAATATACTTATACAGTGGGCACACTTAATGGGAAAGCATCAGTGGCAGATGTACAGTTTGTATTTGATAAAGCAAAATACCCCGGTGTAGAAGTAGTTGATCTTCGCTAAAATAAATTAAGATTATACAAATAAAAAAAGAGGCTGTCATAAATAGGCAGCCTCTTTTGTTTTTCATTTTTTCGGGTGGGTTTATGCACATAAGCACTGCATAACTTTTGTGGAGGGATGAAGCACTAAAGCGGTTGATTTTCCTGTCTTAAAGGCTATGGCAAAAGGACCCGTATTACGACCTGTATTTAAAGCATACCACCAGCATCAGGCGATGCTTCTTCCTCCGGGTCTGGATGAACTGATAGCAGCTAATCATCCGGTAAGAGTGGTGGATGAGGTATTGAGTAAGATCAATATTGAGCCACTGATCCGACAGTATAAAACCGGTGGTGCGTCCAACTATCATCCCGGTATGTTATTAAAAGTATTGGTGTATGCTTACATCAACAATATTTACAGCAGCCGTAAAATAGAAGAAGCCCTGCAGCAGAACATTCATTACATGTGGCTGAGCGGCATGAGTACTCCGGATCACAACACCATCAACCGCTTCAGGAGTGAGAAGTTAAAAGAACCGCTTAAAAAGATATTTGTACAGGTAGTACAGCTGCTGGCAGCCGAAGGGTTGTTAAGCATTAAAGAACTTTATACCGATGGCACGAAGATAGAAGCCAATGCCAACCGTTACAGTTTTGTATGGGGAATGCCATCAAAACAAACAAAGAAAAAATGAAGTTGCAGTTAGATGAGTTGTGGAAGTATGCGCAACGTGTTGCAGTTAGTGAACTGGATGATACCGACCCGGGTGGTTTTGATAAAACAGATAAAGAAAAAGCAGAACAAACCATCGCTAAAATAGATGCAGCTTTAAAAGACAAACCGGTAAGTAAACAGGTAACTCAAAAGCTGAACTATGCAAAGAAGCACTGGCCCGCTGCATTAGGCAAATACGCTCAGCAGGAAAAAACGATGGGCGAACACCGCAAGAGTTTTAGTAAAACAGATACCGGTGCCACGTTCATGCGCATGAAGGAAGACCACATGAAAAACGGGCAATTAAAACCGGCTTATAATTTACAGATCAGCAGTAACAATCAATACATCACCCACTACAGCATCCACCAGGCTACCACCGACACCACTACATTAAAAGGCCATCTCACAGATTTTGAAACTACACATCAAACAACACCCGACACGCTGACTGCTGATGCAGGATACGGCAGTGAAGAAAACTATCAGTATTTACAAGATCAACAAATTACAGCTTACGTAAAACACAATCAGTTCGACAGGGAACAAAACGATACCATGCAACGGAAAAAACCATTTGCAGCCGATCAGTTACATTACAATAAAGAAGACGATTATTATGTGTGCCCGATGGGACAGCACATGCAGAACAAAGGCACTTACAGCAAAATAACTGCTACAGGATTTATACAACAGGTAACAAAATACCAGGCAAAGAATTGCAATGGTTGTCCGTTAAACGGAAGTTGTCACAAAAGCAGCGGCAACAGAATCATCGAAGTAAATCATCGCCTCAACGTCTTAAAGCAACAGGCCAATGAGCACCTGTTAAGTGAGGAAGGAATCAAAAAAAGAAAACAACGTTGCCACGATGCAGAACCTGTGTTCGCCAACATCAAACACAACCACGGGTTTAAACGGTTTATGCTTCGTGGTAAAGAAAAAGTAACCATCGAAACCGGGTTACTGGCACTGGCACACAACCTGCGGAAAAAATATACAGAACCCATTAAAAAAGCAGCTTAAAACGCTGCTTTTGTCTGTTTTTTTAATCACCAGCTCATACCATACAACTCAGTATTCTGCTAACTGATGATCTGCACATAATATCCGGTAAAAAGAAAAGACCGCCTCACTTATTAATGAGTTCCTATGTTTGAAAAAAATCATGGCTTCGAGAGATTGTAACTTTAAATACAAAACTCAAAGCCATGATTACAAATGCAATTAAAGGTAAAGATTTTACCGGACAGCACCTTTATGTA
>JAKFDY010000370.1:0-7941 GCA_036675885.1 Lacibacter sp.
ATTCAATTAATGTAAATCCTGTTTTCTTTTTAAAAAGTGTAGCAATGTGTGAAGGAGAAAGACTCACTACCTCTGCAATTTCCTGCAGGGTTAGAGCTTTGTCGATATTTTTTTGCATGAACTTAATACAGAGATCAATGTTATCACTTCTGTCTTTTGTTTCCTTGTAATTATAGATTGAATCGAAACTGCAACTGGCTAAAAAATACTGCAGGCTGATATTGGCATAACAAAGATGATCGATGCTGTAACCCTTTTCAAGGCAGGTATAAATTTCTTCAAACAGGTGCAGCCTGTTCTCCTGGAAGCTTAGGGAAAAAACAGGGCTGCCCATTTTAAGCATCATCATTTCAGTAAAGGCTAAACTATTATTGCCTTTATAGTGAACCCAATAAATAGTCCATGGATTATTTTCATTGGCTTTGTATTCATGCTCAATATTTGCAGGAAGTAAAATGAATTCTCCGGCATTAATATGGTGTTCCTGTTTCCCGATCCGAGCCCACCCTTTTCCATTTATGCAATAGATAAGAATGTTTTGTTTAGAGCCATGCGGCCTGTGCCGGTGGTGATGTTTCGCATTAGGATAGTAGCCAATATCGGTTATATACATCTGCTTTATTACCTGGTGCGCTTCGCAGATGTTGATGAGGATTTTAGCAGGAATAATAATGGCCTTCTGTCCAAGGAATCCATCTTTCTTTTTTAAGTAGCTCATTCTGCAAAATAAAAAAATAATCCATCTTTTACACAAGTTAGTCTATTTAGAAGGTTGGATAAAAAAATAGCTTTGTTTATGCTTAGCCATTTACAGTCGATTCATTGTAGTTGATTGTTTTAGGATCGAGATATGATTCATCTGATCTTCCTATCGTCAGTCCATTTGTTGATATTGTATTTAGCTCTGCATTTTTTGTTCATTACTATTACAAAACTCAAAATGACATTATGAGAGCTTGTCTTGTTTGCCGTTCTTCATTACGAAGTTTTTCTAAACAGATGTTGATTTCAATGTTTGTTTTACTCGCTGTTTCTTTCTTTCCTGTAGAAAAAATGAATGCCCAGGAAAAATCAACTGAGCAGAATGCATCAGTAAAGGGGAGAGTCACAGATGAAAGAGGAAGTCCACTGCCTGGTGTTTCTGTTCAATTAAAAGGAACTTCTGTGGGAACTATTACCAATTCAAATGGTGAGTATAGCATAAACGTTAGCGGAAGAGCTAATGCTGTGCTTGTATTTTCTTCTGCAGGATTAACTGCGCAGGAAATTGCAGTAGGTAGTCGGAATGAGATACAGGTTACACTTAACCCGCAGGTAAAAGAACAGGAAGAAGTGGTAGTAGTGGGTTATGGTACACAAAAGAAACAAGCGGTAACAGGAGCCGTGGTTAATGCCAAGCTGAGCACTTATGCACGGGTGCCTACAACAAACATCTTTGAAACGGTGAAAGGGACTATCCCTGGTTTGAATGTAGGTGGCACCAATACAGCAGGAGCAGTTCCGGGTTTTACGATTCGTGGTACCAATTCCATCAACAGTTCTAACGCACCACTGGTGGTAGTGGATGGTGTTATTTTTGCCGGCAACCTTGCAGACATTGCACCTTCTGATATAGAAAGTTTTACGGTGTTGAAAGATGCCAGTGCTGCAGCTGTTTATGGATCACGTTCAGGAAACGGCGTCATCCTTATCGAAACAAAGAAAGGGAAAGGTCCAATTGGCAAACCGTTATTCGACGTAAATATCAATATGGGCATGAGCAACCAGATGAAACCGCTGGAAGTGTATGATGGTCCTGGCTATATTCAGCGCCTGCTTGATATTCGTGCTGCCAGGGGCGCCGAAGCTGATCCCAACAGGGTGCAATTTTATCTGCAAACTGAAGAGACAAAAAACTATTTAGCAACACCTGACCATAAGCCAACTTTAGTTGATCCATGGAGCCTCTTTCGTCAGCAAGGCCAACTGCTGAATGCAACTTTTAGTATTTCGAGCCGTACAGAAAAAGCCCGTTATTATTTATCTGGCAATATCACCAATCAAAAAGGCGTGGTAAGGAACGATCAATTCACCCGCTATACCGGACGACTGAATGTGGAAAGTGACCTGACCAAGTGGCTTACGCTTGGAATAAAAACCAATTATAGTTTTCGCACTTATCCCGATGGAAGAATTTATGGTGGCCTGAGTGATGGTTCAAGTATGTATGGCTTCAGTCCTTATGCTTCTATCTATAATGATGATGGCAGTTACCGCCAATTCCCTCAAACGAGTACTTCATTCAATAGTCCTTATTGGCAAATTGCCACATCATCTGTAAACCAGAATAACAGTTTGAATGGTATTGGCACTATTCTGGTGAAAGTTCCCGGAGTAAAGGGATTGACTTATACTTTAAATGCATCGATTACTCAAAACTGGAACGAAAATTTCTCTTTCTATAATTCGCAGACAGTTGTAGGATTGCCCAAGAAAGGACAAGCCAGCCGCACTTACAACCGTGGTACTTCACGCCTTGTAGATAACATTATAAAGTACAGCCGCACTTTTGCTGATTTGCATAACGTTGATGTTACCATGTTGTACTCTTTCGAGAATGGGAATTCTGAAAGTATTTCAGCAACAGGTATTGGGTTCGATAATCAATCACTTGGAAGCTATGGAATAGGTAGTGCAGCTACACAGACTTCTTCATCAGGTGGCAGCGAAACAGTGGCCAAAGGATATATGGCTCGTCTCACTTATACTTTCAACTACAAGTATGCACTCACCGGAACTATGAGGAGAGATGGGTACTCTGCCTTTGGTAAAAACAATAAATGGGCTTCTTTTCCATCCGTTGGTATCAACTGGAATATTTTGAAAGAAAACTTCATGAGCAATGTGAATGCATTCAACAATCTTGCTCTTCGTGTAACATATGGCAGCAATGGTACACGTGCCGTAGGTCCTTATCAAACACTTGCACGGATGGGTAACGGCCGCTACATGTTTTACAATGATGCGTCTTATACCTATACACAAACCATCAACACACTTGGCAACGATGATCTGGCATGGGAATCATCAAAAGGCTGGAACATGGGTCTTGATTTCGGTTTGTTGAAAAACAGAATTAGTGGTTCACTAGAACTTTATTCCAAACAAACAGAGAACTTGATTTTCCCTCAACCCTTGCCGAGCATTGGCGGTATTTCCAGCGTCATTTCAAACCTTGGCCGTATTGATAACAAGGGTATTGAGCTTGGCCTCAGTACAGTTAATATGTTAAAGGCGGATTTCCGTTGGACGAGCGATGTTGCTTTTTCGCTTAACCGAAATAAAGTAGCTACGATCTATGGGCTTGACAGAGATGGTGATGGTCGTGAAGATGACTTAATCAGTTCGGGTTATTTCATTGGCAAACCACTTGGAACTATTTATGGTTATAAGATTACAGGTATGTGGCAACAGGAAGATAAGGACAATGGTTCGATCATGACAGGCATGGCCCCCGGCACGTATAAACTGGAAGATGTTGATGGTGATGGAAAGATCACATCCGATAAGGATCGCCAATTCCTTGGGAGCAACCGGGAAAATTTCCGCTGGAGTTTCACCAATACATTTGAATACAAAAATTGGAGCATGATGTTATTCATCAATTCAATTTGGGGAGGTAAAGGTTATTTCCTTGCAGCTAATACACCGTACAATGATCCTTATGCAGAGGCTGAATCGATCAATCGACCCATTTATGATTACTGGACTCCCACTAATACCAAAGCTACTTATCCAAGACTGAATTATTCAACAGCCGCAACCTACAGGGGTACAACTTATCAGGACCGTAGTTTTATCCGCTTACAAAAAGCATCGCTTACATATAATTTTTCAAGCATGGTCAGCAAGTATGGTATTAAAGGTATGAGGGCTTCTGTTAGTGCCGACAACCTGTTTACTTACACACCACATTGGGATGGACTTGATGCTGAAACCGGCAATGGTCTGTCCGTTTCTTCCATTCCTTCAATCCGTAATTTTTCAATGGTGCTAAGTTTCAACTTCTAAAAATCATGAACATGAACAAAATATTTTCAATCCTAATTTTCACGACGGTGCTAATGTTAGGTGCCTGTCGCAAATCGCTTGATGAAGTTCCTAAGGATTTCTTCAGCCCCGAAAATTCATTTACCAACAAGGCTCAGTTTGAATCGGCACTGGCCCATATGTACCTCCGGGTGCGTACAGATATGTATGCTGCAAGTGATGCAAGCTCGAACTACGATCTGATGGGTATTGATGCTGACTTTGCTGATATTTATTCCACCGATGTGGTAATACCCATGTTTAATTGGAATACACTGAATGCTGACAACGGCATTGCCAGCAAATGGTGGAGCCGTTTATATCGTTGGGTGTTTGATGCCAATACAATTATTGATCGTGCAGATGCACCACAGGCAAAATGGGTATCCGAAGCTGAAAAAAATGCTATTGTAGCCGAGGCTAAATTCCTCCGTGCTTTCGCTTATCATTTTCTCGGCAATTTGTATGGAGGTGTTCCAATGGTACTTCACGAAACCACTACACCCAAGTTTGACTATGTACGCACTTCACAAGATTCGGTTTACTTACAATGCAAAGCCGATCTGGAATTTGCAACGCAATACATGCCAAGAATCAACCAGTTGAAAGGCGGTCGGGCACCAAGAGAAGCAGCTTATCACCTGTTAAGTGAAGTGAATATCTGCCTGAAGAATTATGATGCAGCAATAGCATCTGCTTCATCAGTAATTGATGGAGGCCTTAACAGTCTTATGACTGCTCGTTTTGGCAAATGGACCACTTTCAAATTCAGCAGTTATACCTACAATCAAACTCCGGTTATCTGGGGCGATGTATATTTCGATCTTTTCCAGGACGGCAATTTCAATTATGGTGAAGGCAACAAAGAAACCATTTGGAATATCGAACAGGATCCAAAAATCCTGGGAGGTAATAACACCGATATTAATATTTCTGGAGGATTCTTTGTAATGGAACGCTGGTGGGGACCTGCACCATGGGCACTGACCGACAAAAATGCAAAGCCTAATTTCCTTAAGGATACATTGATGGGTCGTCCTGTTGGGGTAATTGTCCCTACCCAGTATATCGATTCTACAATCTGGAATTACAAAGACGATTTCAACCGGGATATGCGCAATTCGCAGTACAATATTCAGCGTGAATATTACTGGCTCAACCCAGCCAGTGCATTCTATCTGCAGCGCATCACTCCTGCAAACATGGGAGCACCTTCACAGTTCAAAGCCCGCTGTTCACCTCATTTCAAGAAAGTGGTATCAGCAGTACACTACCGCCAGTTTCAGGATGCTACCAGCAAAGAGTGGCACGACAACGGCCGTACTTATAAAGACTGGTACATTATGCGAATGGCAGAAACTTATTTGCTGCGTGCTGAAGCCAAAATGGGTAAGGGCGACTTGGCAGGTGCTGCCGCAGATATTAATGTAATAAGAAGCAGAGCGCAAGCAACGCCTGTTACAGCAAGTGATGTAAACATTGATCTCATACTTGATGAACGTGCACGTGAACTGTACCAGGAAGAATTCAGGTTGAGTACGCTGATGCGTTTAGGCAAGCTGCATGAATACCTGATGAAGTACAATAACCTGGTGACCAAGAATGGGTATGTAATTGGTGCACACATCAACAAATTTCCTATTCCTAATTCTGAAATTCAGGCCAATAATGGTGCTAAGCTTCAACAAAACCCCGGATACAACTAAGTTTTATGTATAGCAGTTTGCTATGGTTTATTAATCGCCTGTATCTGAAAAGAACAGGCGTTTAATTTTAACCGCACAAATATTCTATTAATATCTTTTCATGAAATTGGCATCAAATAAAGGAACGATAAGTATGAAATCAATTGCTACAGTTTTGATTTTGCTGTTCATAAACAGTTCTGTTGATGTGCTGGCGCAATTAACACAACGGAATTTATTTCAACGATTCAGCGAAGATGATATCAGGAAGAGTTTGATATCAACAGGTAAATGGCATCCGTTTCCTACCAAGGCCAAAGAGTGGAAGCAATATTTGCCCGATAGCATCATCAGAATATATATTGCCAATGGAGATAGCAGTTTAAAGCAGGATTTTTCTGCAGTCTCTGCTACTGGTTTTTTGCAGTTCACACGCTCGAAAAACAGCCCGCAAGCTGATAAAAGATATCATGAAAGGCGCAGCCAGTTGTTTAACTTGGTAATGGCTGAATCGATGGAAGGCACGGGGCGCTTTAATGATAAAATTGCTGATGCTGTATGGGCCATTTGTGAAGAAAGCAGTTGGGTTATTCCAGCACATATCAAAGGACTTCCCAATGTGGATGAACCTTATGTTGATTTGTTTGCTGCCGAAACAGCTTCACTGCTTGCATGGACTTATTATTTCGCAGGCGATAATTTAAACCAGGTTTCTGTGCAATTAAAACCAAGAATTGTAAGTGAAGTAAAACGCCGGATGTTTGATCCTATGCAAACAGCAACCTGGTGGTGGATTGGAAATGACGATCCGAACAAACTTCTTAATAATTGGTCGCCATGGATCATGTCGAACTATATAGCGGCAGCGCTTATCCTTGTAACAGATGAAACAAAAAAGGCAGCCGCTATAAAAAAGGGTATGAACACAATTGATCATTACCTTAATGGTTTGGGTAATGATGCTGCAATAAACGAAGGACCTATTTATTGGTTTCCTTCGATTGGATGCGTGTTTGATGCCTTAGCTTTATTGCATAGTGCTTCGGCAGGAAAGATCAATCTCTACCAAGAGCCCTTCCTGCAGCAATCAGCATCTTACATCTATAAAGTGCATATTGCCGACAGGTATTATGTGAACAATGGAGATGCCGAAGTAACAATGGATGTAGATGGCGTTACACTTTACCGTTTTGGAAAGTCAATTAACGATTCCACACTGATGGCTTTGGGACGCCACGCTGCAAAAAACACTTCATCTATATCTAACAAGCCCATTGACCGTATGTTCTCCCGGCGTTTTTTCAATCTTGCTGAAATGTCGGCCTGTGTGAAACATGAAGGAAGATATACCATGACGAAAAATGCATGGATGCCCGATATTCAAATGTTGTGTTCACGGTCTGACAATGGTTTTTTTGTAGCAGCACACGGCGGACATAATGCCGAAAGCCATAATCATAATGATGTAGGCGATTTTGTCGTGTATTTTAATGGAAAGCCAGTGTTGCTGGACGTTGGCCGTGGCACTTATACACCACGTACATTCTCTGATGAACGTTATTCACTTTGGTTCAATACTTCGACCTATCACAATTTACCTGAAGTGAACGGTATGCAGCAAAAAGATGGACGACAATTTGGAGCAAAGGATGTTCAGTATACAAACAACACAAAGTTCAGTTCTGTATCAATGGATATTTCGGGTGCTTATCCTGCAGAAGCTGGTTTGGAAAATTGGGAGCGAACAGTAAGCCTGTATAAAAAAGGATGGGTGGAAATAAAGGATGATTATTCATTGAAAGCGCCTTCAAATGTTCGCCAACACTTCATGACAGTATGTGATGCTGATATTAGTCGTCCCGGTAAAATACGGTTTACGTTGCCCGATCAATCGAAATTGCAATTGATATACGATGCAAATACATGGGGTATTGAAAAGCATCCGATGGTATTGAGCCAGCCTGAAGATGAAGAGATCCGCAAAGCATGGGAAGGACAAACCATTATGCGAATTACACTGACTGCTAAGAAGCCTGTAAAAAAAGCTGTAGCAAACTATACAATCAAGGAAGGTTCTTAAAACATGATCAATCAAAGTAAAATGAATAAATCAGTCAATGATTAACTACGATGAACGATGATCTTAGTTTTTAACATGTATTCTTTTAAAATTGACAAATGTATAAAA
>JAKFDY010000371.1:0-6861 GCA_036675885.1 Lacibacter sp.
TAGGCAGCCATATTACCTCCCCAGTATCGTACGTCTGCTTTTGTACGAGGAAGTGTGGTTACTGCCCCAAGATCCCATCGGTGTGACCAAATGGCATCAGCTCCAAGGGAACCTCCTCCTGCTTCTTCACCAACACTGGAATGAACAATCATTAAATGATCGATTAATCCATCGGGCTCACGGAGATTTCCGTCTCCATCCAAGTCATACCGATCTTCTTTATCATAATTTTTTAGATTAACGCTTTTGTCCTGTGCAACAGCTAGTAGCGCTTCTTTAACCAGCCCACGGGCATTTTTATCATTATCACTTGAATCATTTCCACCATAATAGGCAGCTGGTTGAGAGGCTTTATACCATCCTGCAACTTGCACCTGATTTTGCCGTGCATGAATTCTTTTTGATTTCAACCTGTAACCGTACAGAGATCTATGGTTTTGCTGACGAGGCCGATCAACTCATTCGCCTGCTTTGCACACAAACAGAGGGAACGGTTGAACAATTCAGACAACTTTCTTATATCAAACAAGGGCAGGAAGCCATCAACCATTTTTTTACGGTGGGTGGTGGATTGGATTCTCAGATCCTGGGCGATTACGAAATTGTTGGCCAGATCAAGCAAGCTGCAAAGCTGGCTAAACAATATGACCGCATTGATGCATTTACAGAGCGTTTGGTGAATTGCATGTTGCAATCATCAAAAGCCATCAAGAATAATACAGCATTAAGTGATGGTACTGTTTCTGTTTCATTTGCAGCGGTGCAATACATCCGCAAGCACATCAAAGGAATCAAGAATAAAAAGATTTTGTTGCTGGGTACCGGTAAGTTTGGTCGCAACACCTGCAAAAACTTAGTGGATTATCTCGGCACAAAAAATATTACGCTCATCAACCGCACGGAAGAGAAAGCAACTACATTGGCTGAAGAACTGGGTTTACAATCGGCTCCGTTAGAAGATTTGCAACAACATATTACCACTGCAGATATTATCCTGGTGGCAACCAATGCTGCTGAGCCTACTATTTTAAAATCACACCTGGAAGGATTGAATCATAAACTTATTATTGATCTTTCTATTCCATACAATGTTGAGCAATCAGCAAAAGAATTAGCCCATATTACACTTGTAAATGTGGATGAATTATCGAAGCTGAAAGACGAGACCCTGGCGAAACGTGAAGCCGAAGTGCCCAAAGCAAAAGCCATCATTGCTGAACATATTGCAGAATTTATCGACTGGTACCAGATGCGTAAGCATGTGCCGGTATTAAAAGCGGTAAAAACAAAGCTGAAAGAAATACATACTTCCCCATTATACATAACTTTGCAACCGCATCATACAGCCTGCAATAAAACCGATGAAAAAATTCAACGGGTGATCAATGGCATGGCTTCAAAAATGAAAGAGCAAAACCAGCGTGGCTGTTATTACATCGAAGCCATCAATGAGTTTATTGCTACCGGCACAGAATAAAATGGGAAAGTCTATCCGCATTGGAACAAGGGAAAGTCAATTAGCAGTATGGCAGGCAACACAGGTAAAAGAATTGCTCGCACAACATGGCTTTACTTCCGAATTAGTTTACATCAAAAGTGAAGGCGATATCGATTTAAAAACACCCTTGTACGAAATGGGTGTGCAAGGCATTTTTACAAGAAGCCTTGATATTGCTTTACTCAACAATACAATTGATATTGCGGTGCATTCTATGAAAGATGTACCCACACAATTACCAAAAGGCATTATGCAGGCTGCGGTGTTACCAAGAGGATCGGTGAAAGATTTGTTGGTGTGGAAGGGTGAATGGAATGAATTGAGTGCTCGATTAGGGTTTGTGAATGGTCAATGGTCAATGGTGAATAGTGAATCCTCAACAATCGGCAATTCACTCACCACTCACCACTCACCACTCATCATTGCAACAAGCAGCATCAGAAGAAAAGCACAATGGCTGAATAAATTTCCATCATCACAAATTCATAACCTGCGTGGAAATGTAAATACACGTTTACGCAAGTTGAAAGAAGAGAATTGGGACGGAGCCATTTTTGCAGCAGCAGGATTGGAACGCATCAATCTTCGTCCGGAAAATTCGGTTGAACTCGATTGGATGTTACCTGCACCTGCGCAAGGAGCTGTTATGGTTGTTTGTCGTGAAGATGATAGTTATGCATTGGATGCCTGTGTACAATTTAATGATGCGGACACAGCTTTCTGCACAAAGATTGAACGTGATTTTCTTCGTGCATTGATGGGCGGGTGTTCTACTCCTATCAGCGCTTATGCAGAAATGAAAGATGATGATATCCATTTTCGTGGAAATATTTTGTCGCTTGACGGGAAACAAAAAGCCGAATATGAAGCCACAGTTTCAACTCCCGAAGCTGTGCATTTGGGCGATGAGGCAGCCGAAGAAATTTTAAACAAAGGCGGCAAAGCAATAGCAGACAGTATAAGAGATAAAAAATTATAGAAAATAGACAGAAAGCATGTTTAAAGATATTCAACTGTAGATGTGGAAGAACAAACAGTATATTAAAATTCAGAAGCACCGCTCCCTCTCTAGCGGAGAGGGAGAAGGAGGGTGAGGCTCATGCAGGAAAATAACATTTATATATTATCTACACGACCATTGAATAAATCATTGGTGCATGAAGCGAATGCCGCCGGTATTTCGATTGATGAATTGTCGTTTATTGAAACAGAACCGATACAGGACATCGCCACACAACAGGAAATTGAACAGGCGTATCTGCAATCATCCACTGTTGTATTCACAAGTATGAATGCTGTTGATGCAGTAGTTGCATGGCAGGATGGGCAGCTGCCCGATTGGGTAATCTATTGCATGGGCAACAGCACCAAACAAAAGCTGAAAGAAAATTTCGGCGATTATAGTGTAGTTGGTACGGCCAATAATGCTGCAGAAATTGCAGAGCGTATTGCAGAAGAAAGTGATGCAGATGAAGTGATCTTCTTTTGCGGTGAACAACGCCGGGAAGAATTACCTGCCATCCTTCGCAGCAAAGGAATAGAAGTACAGGAGATTATTGTGTATGAAACCATCCACACGCCACACAAGATCAGCAGGAACTATCATGGCATTTTATTTTATAGCCCCAGTGCTGTACATAGTTTTTTCAGCAATAACAAAGTAGCTGAACAGGTTATTTTATTCGCCATTGGCACAACAACAGCAAAAGCAGTTCAACAATATTGTAACAATACCATCATCATCGGCAAAGAACCGGGGAAAGAAGAGCTGGTTAGGCAGGCGATGGAATTCTTTTCGTGAATTGTGAATGGTGAGTGGTGAATAAAAGGGTCTGCAATATTGACCATTCACCATTGACCATTGACGTAACAAAAACTCAATGACTCAACTAAAGAACGACTTATTATTAAAAGCTCTCAAAGGAGAAACTGTAGAACGTCCGCCCGTATGGATGATGCGCCAGGCAGGAAGATATTTACCTGATTATATTAAGCTGCGTGAGAAATATGATTTCTTTACCCGTTGTCAAACACCTGAGCTTGCAACTGAAATTACTTTGCAACCGGTTGATCAGGTGGGTGTAGATGCAGCCATCATCTTCAGCGATATTCTTGTGATTCCACAAGCGATGGGTGTGGAAGTGTTGATGGAAGAAGGCAAAGGCCCCTCACTTCCAAAAACAATTGTTACGCAAAAAGATATTGATGCATTGATTACAACAGGTGCAGAAGAAAGTTTGAAGTATGTGTATGATGCATTGAGCTTAACAAAGAGAGAATTGAATGGCCGTGTGCCGTTGATCGGTTTTGCAGGTGCGCCATGGACCATTCTTTGTTATATGGTGGAAGGCAAAGGAAGTAAGACATGGGATAAAGCAAAACAATTTGCCTATACACAACCAGCAATGGCTCATCAGTTGTTACAGAAGATCACGGATATAACAATTGCATATTTAAAACAGCAGGTAAAAGCAGGTGCTGATACTGTGCAGGTGTTCGATAGCTGGGCAGGTTCATTAAGTCCGGCTGACTTTAAAACATTTGCTCAACCTTATTTATTCCAGATTGCTGAAGCGTTGAAAGATGATGCGCCGGTGATCTTATTTCCAAAAGGAACATGGCATGCATTGAAAGATATCAGTGAAAGTGCTGCAAGTGGTGTGGGTATCGATTGGTGCATTACACCACAACTTGCAAGAGAGTTTACACAGAACAACATTACGATTCAAGGTAATTTTGATCCGGCGAAATTGCTGGCGACTATTCCTGAGATCAAGAAAGCAGTGAAAGAAATGATCGATGCATTTGGAACTCAACGATACATTGCTAATTTAGGTCATGGTATTACACCCAATGTACCTGTTGATCATGCAAGAGCATTTGTTGATGCAGTGAAGGAATACAAATTGTGAATGGTCAATGGTCAATGGTGAATATCCGAATGTAAGACTCCATTGACAATTCACCATTCACTATTCACAATCATATGAACGTTAAAGAAACCTGGATATCATTCATTCACGATTTGCAGAACCGCATTTGTGCTGCGTTGGAGCAGAGCGATGGCATAGCAACTTTTTTTGAAGATGCATGGGAACGCCCCGAAGGTGGTGGTGGTAAAACACGTGTGATTGCCAATGGAAATGTGTTTGAGAAAGGTGGCGTAAATACTTCTATTGTATTTGGTGATATTACTGATGCAATGAGAACACAACTCAAGATTAACGGAGCAAAATGGTTTGCCTGTGGTTTGAGCCTGGTAATTCATCCCATCAATCCGTTTGTACCAACGGTACATTGCAACTACCGCATGTTTGAGTTGTACAATGAAAATGATGAAGTGATCGACAGATGGTTTGGTGGCGGCACAGATCTCACGCCTTATTATTTATTCGAAGAAGATGCAAAACATTTTCATCAGACCTATAAAAATGCATGTGATGCATTTGACCTCTCTTTCTACCCAAAGTTCAAAGAAGAGTGCGATAACTATTTTGTGAACTGGCATCGCAATGCTGAACGCAGAGGTATTGGTGGTATTTTTTATGATCATCAAAGACAATCCCCCTCCAACTCCCCGTTTACGAGAGAGTCCAATGCACAGCCCTCGCTTGTCAACGATGCTGATGCTTTGTTCTGGATTGAGTTTGCAAAGAAATGCGGCAATATCTTTGTCGATGCTTACATTCCTATCGTTGAAAAAAGAAAGCATACTGCTTATACAGCAGAACACAAACACTGGCAGGAAATAAGAAGAGGAAGATATGTAGAGTTTAACTTAGTACACGACAGAGGAACGATCTTTGGATTAAAAACCAACGGACGAATTGAAAGTATTTTGATGAGTCTGCCTCCTATTGTTCGGTTTGAATACAACTATCAACCGGCATTCGGAAGTGAAGAATATAAATTACAGGATGTGTGTTTGCATCCGAGAGAATGGTTGAATGAAATAAGCGAAGAAGAAAAAATTGCGTGGGCTAAACGTTCAAATTCGTGCTAACATTTTAAACTGATTATATGTATCTGCAAAGAAGAAATAGAATCACGAGAAAGTCTGAAGCCATTAGAAGTTTGGTAAGAGAAACCATTCTTACGCCAGATGATTTCATCGTTCCGCTTTTTATTGACGAAGGCGAGAATGTAAAAACAGAGATCGCTTCCATGCCCAGTTATTATCGTAACAGTTTAGATGTAACAGTAAACGAGGTAAAAGAACTCTGGAGCATGGGTTTGAAAAGTGTGCTGCTATTTGTAAAATCAAAAGACGAATTAAAAGGTAATACCGGCAAAGAAGCCTGGAACAAAGATGGATTGATGCAACGTAGCATCAAAGCCATTAAAGATGCAGTGCCGGAAATGTATGTGATGACGGATGTGGCCCTTGACCCCTATTCTTCTTATGGTCATGATGGTATTGTGAAAGATGGACAGATCGTAAATGACGAAACCGTTGAAGCATTGGTGAAGATGAGTATCAGTCATGCTGAAGCAGGAGCTGATATGGTTGCACCAAGTGATATGATGGATGGACGTATCGGTGCTATCAGAAAAGGTTTGGAAGAAAATAATTTCATCAACACAGGTATCATGAGCTACAGTGCAAAATATGCATCCTGTTTTTATGGTCCGTTTCGTGATGCATTGGATAGTGCTCCCGGCTTTGGTGATAAGAAAACTTACCAGATGGATTACAGCAACCGCATTGAAGCCATCAAAGAAACGTTGATGGATGTAGAAGAAGGTGCAGATATTGTAATGGTGAAACCGGCGTTGAGTTATTTAGATATTATTCGTGAAGTTAAGAATGCCGTGAATGTTCCGGTAAGTGCATATAACATCAGCGGTGAATATGCTATGATCAAAGCAGCAGCAGAAAAAGGTTGGATCAACGAAGACAAAGCGATCATGGAAGTGCTGACCTCTATCAAGCGTGCAGGTGCAGATTTGATCGCCACTTATTTTGCAAAAGACGCAATAAGAATTTTAAACCACTAAGACACTACTTGTGAATGGTCAATGGTGAATAGTGAATACCAAGCTTAATTACTATTTTGGAACTGCAAGTTCATCCATCACCTTTTAATCATTTACTATGTTTCTAACTTTGAATCACCAAAAGCTGGATATCTATAATTTCTCAAGAGCGTTTTTGATCGAGTGTTATAGGTTAACAAAAGTCTTACCTGCAGAAGAAAAATTTGGAATGATTTCACAAATCAGAAGAGCGGCATTATCTGTCCATCTGAATATTGCAGAAGGGTCTTCCAGGAAATCGGAGGTTGAAAGAAAGAGATACTATGAAATCGCAAGAGGATCTGTAATCGAAATTGATGCAGCTTTGGATGTTGCAAAAGATATTG
>JAKFDY010000372.1:0-4417 GCA_036675885.1 Lacibacter sp.
CTTTAACGGTGGTGGCTTTGCAGCCCAAACTTCACCTAAAACATACAGTGGTTTAGCTGCAGGCAGTTACAGCTGGGTAGTAAGAGATGCACACGGTTGTGAAGCATCCGGTTCAGAAACTGTTGGACAACCAGCAGCAGTAACATGCAATCTCACTACTCCTTCTATTCCTGTTTGCGGCACAAGCGGCAGCACAGTTAGCGGTACAGTAAGTGGTGGCACCGGTCCATATACATGCTCTGCTTCATTTGATGCTACAGGTGTAAATGCAGGCTGGGTTGTTACAAACTGCGCAGTAGCAGGCGGTGTAATCACAGTTACTTATACACCAGGCGATGTAGCAAGTACAGTGCTCACAGTAACAGTTACTGATGCAAATGGTTGTACCAGTACATGCACTGTAACCTTAACTTGCGATGGTGGTAAAGGATGTACACCAGGCTTCTGGAAAACTCATCCTGAACTGTGGGATAATTGCAGTGATCCTGTAGTACAGGCAATTCCTGGTGCATCATGTTCTGGTACTGGTACCAGTGGCAACTTTACACCTGGAGCCGACTTCACAACCAGTACACCATTTGTAGCATACTTTGGTATTACCAATAATACATGCGGTGGTGGTTGCAGAATTTCTAATTTGCCAAGCACAATGGGTGCTGCAATGAGTGCCGGTGGCGGCGATTGCAAGAAACTGGCAAGAACTGGTGTGGCAGCTTTGTTGAATGCAGCTGTATTTGGATCAGATTATCTTGATGCTACCGGTTTTGCAAGTTATGATGCATTGTATAATGCTATTAAGAATGGCTTTAATACCTGCACATACGAGCCTTTGGCAACAAATCTTGACAGGGCAAATAACCAGGATCATAGTTTGTGCAGTGGCTTACCAGGTACAATTCTTACTTCATCAATCGTAAGCAGCAGGATCAGTAGTAATGATGTTACGCTGAATGTCAGCAAGCAATTAACAGTGAAAGCTTATCCAAATCCATTCAACAGTGAAATAAACTTCCGCTTTATTTCTCCTGAAACAGGATATGCAAATCTTGAAGTGTTTGATATGGTAGGAAGGAAACTGTCAATTGTATATGCAGGACATGTGGATGCAAACATTCAACGTACAGTAACATACAGAGTGCCCGTTTCACAACAGGTACCAATGGTTTACAAGTTAACTGTAAACGGAAAAACTGTAGTTGGTAAGTTGCTTCCAGGCGACCGAAACAATAATTATTAATTAAAACTTTAGGGTTGATAAACAGGGAAAACAGAAAAGCGCTCCTTAATTGGGGCGCTTTTCGCAATAATAAAAATCCGGTTCAAAATAATTGAACCGGATTTTTATTTAAGAAGCTGTTTAAAAATGATTCTGCGAATTTCTTATAAGGCTATCCGTGGGTGGTGGGACACCGACCACGGCGGACCGCCGCCGTGGGTGTCCTCACCAACGGCTTACATGGTGAATCAAAATTCTATTTTTAAACAGCTTTTAAGAGAACACTTTTATTAATAATTCATTACATAAACATAGTATCCTGCACGTGTAGTGAAGAAATCATAATCGATCCATGAATAACCTGCATCACCCCAGGATGTACCCCATGAGTTCATTACTTTATAAGCATATTTCGCATCATCATAGCCACAGATAATTAATGCATGACCGATGTTTCCCGTTCCTGCTGTTTTCCAGATATAACCGGGGCCTGCGTTCTGAAAATTATTATCAACAGTAAGAGAAGCAATAACGGGATGTTTTGCTGCAATCATTAATTTAATTGCATTTTTATCGGTATTGATGATTTTTGAGTATCCACCGATTTTATATGCAGCAGCTGTTACGTCCTGCGCCGATGTAGGTAATAAAGAACAACCATTCACATCGCTGTAAGGCATCACCGACCATGGCACAACTCCTTTATTCTTCATCAGGTCGAGTGTTAGTGTAATAGCTGTACCTGAACCACAATCGGATGCAATTTTACTTTGATTATAAACATACTCAGGGCTGAAGATGTTTGTTGCAAGATCAAAACCTGAAGCATTCGTACGATAGTACTGCTCTATTGAACGTGCAGCATAAGTTGTTGCAAAAGGTACACAGGTCCACTCGTATCCCTGGTTACCAATTGGCGGGGTTTGTAAGAAATAGCTTGACGGTGGTGTGCCTGTTGGCGGCGGTGTAATGATTGTATTTTTAGCAACAGTAATGCTGTAAGATCCGGTATTGCCTTTTGCATCTTTTGCTGTTGCGGTTAATGTATGCGTACCGTTTGCAACAGTAGATGCATCCCAGTAAAAGTTGTAAGGCGAACCTGTGAGCGTTGATTTTACAACACCATTCACACTAAAACTTACAGAAGAGACGGCTACATTATCTGATGCTGCTACAGAAACAGTAACTACTCCTGAAACTGTTGCTCCGTTAGCAGGCGACATAATTGTAACAGCAGGGGGTGTGTTATCGGTTGTAGTGCCACCGCCACTGCCCGGCTTTCCTTTTGCAGAAAAAAGTTCCGATGAAGTTCGTCCATTTACAGATGTGTTTGATGACATGATCAATGGGATTTTACTTACAAGAATCGGGTCATCAGGTGTAACACCTCCAAGGCGGGATTGGTTGATTTCTGTTGCAGGTTCTTCAGGAGATTTATTGGATACTTCTTTTTTACAGGAAGTCCAGATGAGGGATACAGCTACCAGGGCAGCGATCGTAAAGTTGGATTTTAGATTTGTCATTTGTTGTTTTTTATTTAAGAATTCAAAATGCCTTTCAGTTTTTATTTTCTGTTTGTGTGTATCGCCGAATCATAAATAAATTCGACAGATCATACACAAAAGGGCTCCGGATGCTTAAATAATATTCTACTTAAGACACGTCAATTTACTAGCAGGTGTTCGTAAAATTGAAATCTCAGAATTAGTTCTGTTGGGAAATGGTTCTTCTGACGAGGCTGGATATTAATCTTTTAAAACTTTTTGGCTTTTCTGGATATTCCTGTTACACTCCACATATTCAAGATGTAAGATTGCCAAAGATTATGCCATCTGCCCGGGCAATTACCCATGCTGTTTTTTACTCAATTTTAAATTTCTTCTCCTCAGGAGTTTGCGTTTTTTTGGAAAACATTATCAGGCAGTAAAAGACTTTTGTAAGTTTTCATTAGAAGTGATAAAAGAATTCTTCTTGAGTCAGCAAGAAATGATAGCGTATTGGACGGTTTTTATCTTTTAAAACAGTCATTGGTAAATTGGAAAAGAGATCGTTTACACGATCCCTTTTCCAATTTATTTGTCTTTTAATGGCGGTTGAAGTAGAGAGCTATAAAATGTCAGTTAGTAATTCATCACATAAACATAATAGCCCGATCTTGTTGGAAAGAAATCATAATCAATCCAGGTAAAACCTGCATCTCCCCAGCCTGTGCCCCATGAGTTCATTACTTTATATGCGTTTTTTGAATCATCATAACCGCAAATGATCATGCCGTGGCCAATGTTTCCGGTGCCTGCAGAATTCCAGATAAAGCCAGGGCCTGCATTCGAAATTTTATCATCAAGTGTTACGGAAATGATAACAGGGTGATTGGCAACAAGCATTGTTTTGATGGCGTTCTTATCTGTGTTAAGCAGTTTAGAATAACCTCCAATTTTATAGCCAGCTGCTGCAGCATCGTCTGCAGATGTTGGAAAGAGCGAACAACCATTCATATCACTGTAGGGCATAACCGCCCAGGGAGTTACACCTTTATTTTTTATAAGGTCAAGTGTTAATGTTATGGCTGTGCCCGAACCACAATCAGAGGCAATCTTTGTTTGATTGTAAACATACTCAGGACTAAACACATTTACAGAATAATCAAAACTTGTTGCCCTGGTACGATAATACTGTTCAATTGAGCGGGCTGCATAACCGGTTGCAAATGCTACACAACTTCCTTCATTTCCCTGTGCTTTAACGGGTGGTGTTGCTAACATGTAAGTAAGCGGAAGGGTAGTAGTGGGTGGCGGCAGCACAATAATTGTTGTATTTACAGCAACAGTAATTGTATAGGAGCCGGTATTGCCTGCAGCATCTCTTGCAACAGCTGTTAGTGTATGTGTGCCATCAGCAACAGAGCTTGCATTCCATGTAAAATTATAAGGAGCAGTTAATATGCTGTCTTTTGCAACACCATCAACCAGCAGTTTTACAGAAGCAACGCCCTTGTTGTCTGTTGCATCGCTGGAAACTGTAATTGTTCCTGATACTGTTGTTGAATTGCCGGGAGAAGTAATCGTTGCAGTTGGAGGTGTAACATCTGCTGTTGTTGGTTTGCCTTTGAACAACGGTGCAATTGAATAAGATGAAACCTTGCCGGCGGCTTTTGATAAATTTGAAGAAACGATAAATGGTGTCTTAATAACAACCGCCTGA
>JAKFDY010000373.1:0-2047 GCA_036675885.1 Lacibacter sp.
CACGGCCTTTTTCATTTGCCCTGCTTTGTATGGTCCAGAGATCAAGTAAGTTGTCGCCATCAATTACACTGCCGCTATAATCGCCCCAAGCTACACCATCTGCTGCACCTCTGCCATCACCAACATTTACAATTTCACGAACTGTTCCTTGTGCATCACCCGCATTCCTGTAACCAAAACGTGGACTTATAAACATATTCGCATTTGCTTCCTGGAAACCGATGAGTACATCTTTGTTTTTATTTACTGCGAGTGTTGTTTGAATATAGTTTGTGGTGTCACTTTTTATTAAACCTGTTTGCTGAATAGTTCCATCTGCTGCATTTACCTGGTGCCATTGCACTGCAGAGCGTCCTTCGCAATTAACTGCCTGCGAAAACCAGAGGCTGCCACTTTGCAACACCAAATTTTTTGGATTGCGATCGCCTGAAGAAACTTTTTGTTTTGTGTTGAGCTGTGGTGATTGAGGCGGGCCACCAACATATTTCAGATTATGCGGCCTGCTGCTCACCAAAACACAAACAGGTGTACCATCGAGAGCTTCGGTTACACGACGGATAACAAACCTGTCACGATCAATTTCGAAGAAGTAAATATCATCTGTTCCATCTTGTCCGTAAACAGGATGACCAAGACTGCCATTAAAATGATAAACAGTTACGGGCTTGCCTGATTTTGCATCAGACATTTTCAATACAAAAGTCCTTTGTTCGCCACCGGGAAATGAATAACCGATCCATTTGCGGCTGTAACCAATTCCACCACCATCAACTCCTTTTGGTGCCGGAACAGGGTAGGTGTTCCATGCGCCACGTGGATCGTTGGTTTCAGAAACAGAAACATTCACCGGTTTAATTTTAGCTGAATCCCAATACACCCAAAGATCAAAACCAAATACCCCGTTATGTGCATCAAAGAATAACTTTGGATCGATACCATTATTGAAACATTTCTGCGAAATGCCCTGAACATAGTCGCCTTTCTTGTTGTAAATCACCAACCCATTGTTGGTGCCGTGCAACACATAACCACCGCCTACAGCAATTTGCGGATCTACCTGGCGGTTGCCATCCGTTGAGCCATCAAATACAAGATAGCCATTCATCATGCGGGGATTGCCACCTTGCTTTCTTTCAAGACATTCGCCATTATTGTTGAAACTGCTTTTATGAATGGGGTTGATAATCTCTGTACGGCTTGGGCGAAGGGTATCGCCTAGTTTTTGTGCCTGTAATATGCCTGTGAAGCCGAGCAATACAACCAGGATTCGAACTTTATTCATTGGTTTAGAGTTGTTTTGTACAAAGTAAGCCGCATTTACAGTGCAAAAACAGGGGCAATCGTTTGCATGATTTTGACTATTTGTGTAAAAAGGGTTTCAGGCAGAGGGCGCAGAGGAGCAAAGACGCAAAGTGAGTCCACTTTTTTGTATTGGCCAGCGGCCAGAAGCTCGTAGCGAGCAGCTGGTTTTATGTATGGCTGCAAGGTTGAAACTCAAGGGGAGCGGCTTTTGCGGCTAAATGCATTTCGGAAAGGAAAAATCCTTACTTTTGCGGCCGCCAAAGTTTCCAACCAAAGGTGCATTTGAACAGAGGATAGGAGGTTCGAAATTGATAGGCATCGTATGAGAGTATAATTATTACATATCAGCCCCCATCCTAAAAAGGATGTTACCTGCGGGCAGTATATCTCCAAACAGGAGATAACAGTTCAATAGAATTCATAGAGTAAAAGAGTGCGACGCCGATGTGGTTGCACAGGATTACGAAAGACGATCTCAAAAATAAATTCAAGATTTTTTAAACGATAAACATTCAAATTAAAACAGTCATGGCAGACTTAAAATTTCAGAGAAACTTTGGTATTGCGGCTCACATTGATGCCGGTAAAACCACAACTACTGAGCGTATCCTCCGCTATACCGGTATGATTCACCGTATTGGTGAGGTGCACGATGGTGCAGCTACAACCGATTGGATGGAGCAGGAAAAAGAAAGAGGTATCACCATCACTTCAGCTGCTGTAAGCTGCCAGTGGAACTTCCCTA
>JAKFDY010000374.1:0-13706 GCA_036675885.1 Lacibacter sp.
CAAAATGCCAGATATACGTAGCTTCTTCGCTATTCAGGGTTTCCCATACAACATGATACTTTTTCTCACCACCAAGAAGAAATAAAAAAGAAAATGGACTTAAAACGAAGCGGACTTTCAGCATCGAAGAAAGGTGTTGCGAAGCCAGGTATTTAAGCTGGTGATAGTGCTTTGCATCTTTTACCTTCAGGACGGTATCAATCATTTCTTCATCGGATTTGAATATCGTACCGGCAGGTATTTTCTCTTTTTGGAGCAGGGTGTTAAGGCTGTTGAGAATATCCGCATTTTCACGTTCCCCCGGATTGAAAAATTTTCGTTTCACAAACTCAAATCTTACACTGTCAACGATTGAACTGTTTATTTTGGCAATATCGTCAGATTGAGCTGTTGTTGATATTACTCCTTTCTCTGTATAACAAATTTCAATCTCTGTCGTAATTAGCTTTTTCTTTAGAACACGTATAAGGTATTCTTTTATCGCTTCAAACTCCGGCCTTATATCTGGATTTTCAATTTTAAAGATTATTTCGTGCCGGAACTCCTCTATGTAAATTGAAAATGAAACAAAGCCATTTTCAAACGCAATTTTTTTAAATGGCACTTTCATTGTTTTTGCAAATAACTTTTCCGCAGGTCGATGTACATCCGGCACAAATTCCGGATATTCCGGGGCCGCAATCTTTGATGCCACCGGAATAAATGTCTTTTTAAGCTGTACAGCATTCAGGAATTTGACAGTGTTAATGCTTCTGAATTTAATACTGTCTATTAAAGAAAATTGAAGAGAAAGTTGCTTGTCCCTGTTTTCAACCTGCTTTGCGTTATAATCAAGAATCTCTGTCATTAATGTCCCGGTTTCATCATCAAAATGTAGTACTCTCACTTGCCAGGCAACATTTTCATTGAATCTTTCAATCTCCATTGGGAGTTCAAGGCAATCCTGCGACAAAGAACAATCCTCGGAATTAACCAACACATTTTTGTCTCTGAAAATCAGAAGATACTCATCGAATTTTTCGATCTGCTTTGTTCTAAGCAATTTCTGATAATACTTATTCCTTTGCCGGAACTGCTTTTCGAAATACTCAATATGAGCATCCCTGTAGTCGTAAATAATAGGAGCTGTCTCAGAACGTTGCACTCTGCCGATGTACTGAGTAAGCTTCCCCTCAAAGGAAAATGGAAAAGCAAGCACCAGGCATTCTATACAGTCCACGTCGAAGCCTTCACCTAAAAACTGACCGGTTGAAAAAAGTATCTGGAAGTGTCCATCCCTGATTTGTTGGAACTTACTTTCCCTGGCATTCACAGGATCTTCACCTGAAACTATAATCGTTTCAAAATTCGCTTTCAGATATTGATTCAGAACATCCAGGTGTGCTCTTCGTTCAGAAAGCACCATTACCTTCCTTCCAGCGGCAGCTTCGTTTCTTATATCTTCTGCAATCAGTTCGTTTCTTGCAGTATCATGAATTAATATTTGATACAGTCTTTCAACATTATCCGTTTTACTATCAAATGGAACATAGAAATTCGTATTCCTTATTTTCAGATTCACTTTCCTGTCCTCACCGGTTTGACCCGGTGTACTGCTTATTTCATGAATAACATCCCCAATATGAATGAAGATGAGTTTCTCATCATTGTTTTTCCGGATTGGAGTTGCTGTCAAGCCATACAAATAATAAGAATGGAAGTTTTTAATTACATTTCTGAAAGTTCTCGCCGGCGCATGATGACATTCATCAACAATGATGGTTCCGAAAGAATTAAAAATTCCATCTGTAAAGTCAAGCGTAGCAAGGCTCTGTATCATAGCAACTGTTATGAGAGTTCCTGTCTTCTTCTTCCCCTTGCTAATTTTTCCGATAAAAGGTTCTGCAATGCCAAGGAATGATTGTATCCTTTCAATCCATTGCTCAAATAATTGCTTTCGGTGTACAATGATTAATGCAGGTTGCTTTTTCTCAGCTACGATTGCCAGTCCGATGATTGTTTTCCCCGTGCCGGGTGGTGCGGAAATAATGCCAATATCTTTCGTATCTGCTGCGGCAACCGCATTTTCCTGGTGCGGGTATAAACTTGCTTTGAATGTAAAATTTATCTCAGCCTGCTTCTTGCGCCTGTCAATTAACTGGTAAGTAATGCCATGTTCTTTGCAGTAACGGAGCAGTTTACCGGCAAATCCTTTTGGGATATTGACAAAACCATCTTTCTCCTCCAGCATGTTGAAATAAGCCTCCGTTCCAAAAGTGTTTTTTCCAAGTTTCTTTTTGATGATATATTCTGAGTTGACGAAATTGAGGTTCTCCCTGAGGAAGCTTATCAGTTCTGGAGTAAAATTTTTTTTCGGTATTGTAATAACATTATCTAAAACAATTTGCAGCAGCCCATTATTTAAACCTGCTTCTTCTGTTTCAGATGCTCTGATTGCTAATTCAAAAATCGAATTGTATAGTTCATCTAACTGCTCTACACTAACTTTCTTTATTCTTTTTAAAAACTCCCACTGATCAGGTGCAGCTTGCAAAGTCCCGGTTTCTATAAAACTGGAATTACCATTTTGCAAAGCCTGTTTCTGTAAAGGCAATGCAATTAGATTTCCCAAGCCCTTGCCACTATGATAATCCTGGTTGGGGAACAGCCTGTCATAATTTGAATTCTTATCGAATGGCGATATAATCCTGCATTCTTCAAGAATATGCAGAAATAATTTCCTGCTTTTATTAGCGGGATAGGGCTGGTTAAAAAACATCCATACATGTCCGCCTTTCCCGCTTCTTGATCTTTCAAAGTAAACCGGCAATTGGTATTTGCTGCAGGCATCAATAAATACTTTACATTCTTCAATCCAACTTTGTTTGCCTGATAAATTTTCATCAAAATCTGCTGCAATCAAATAAGAACTATTGTTGTCCAATAATGGATATATCCCGACAACTTCCTTTCCGGTTAAATGATTGGCGATTCTTTCATCAGTAAGTTTTGAATATTCTTTATTCTGAAAATCCTTTAATCTCCCGCCCTGAGCTCTGTATGCATTAAATTCATTCCAGTCAAAATCATAGGCCGGCATATATCCGCTTTTGCTTTCTTTTTCCCAGCGAACGGCAAATGCATCTTCACGGCCTTTAAACAGACTTTTAAACAGTTGGATTTGTTCAATAGAGATCACTATAATTCAAATTTTAAACGATGAATTGAAAAGTGCCAGGCAAATATCAAAACATTGATTGATTTGCGTTAGGCCAACTTTTTTTATGTCCCCAGCTTCAGCATTTCATAGCATCCCAGTTGCGTCGCACTCTTGTACCGCATATCATTGGGCATCAAAAATACATCCAACAAGCTCCGGCCGCTTCAATAACACGCATGGCGCTGTAAACGTTGCCATGCCATACTACAGCCACCTCCGCATCAACATTGTCATCCTGAGCATAAGCGGCGCTTACGACCGTAGGTCACGAAGGATGCCGTAAGGCCATTTGCTTTATGCTGTTATATGTAGTTGATTGAAATGTATTCAGCATAAAGCAAACCGCCTTCCGTTTTTTCATCATCACATTCCAATTTGCACAACGGCAGCAGCTATCACAGCATAGCGGCAGCATAGCCGACCACTAATCCTGCAATTGCAGCTGCAGGCCAACGCTTCTTTCCAAGCGGTGTGGCGAAGCCACTTCTTTTTTGCACTGGCTGTAAAAGCATTTGTTTTCTACAATGATCTTTTCGTTACAGCCAGATAAACACAACCTCCACACAAACCACACAAAGCCCCGCAGCAAAAAAATCCAGCATGCTCATTCTTCACATGTCCTCTGCCTTTTTTTGCTGCTCCTGCACAGTCAGTCATTCGTTGTTTTTTTACCGTCACACTTTTTGTAAGCCCACACTCTTGCAGTCGCAGCCCATCCTCGTTCCTGCGGTGGCCAGCCACTGCACACAACACACAAACAAAAAGACGGGGCACCCAAAGCCGCACACAGCCCCTTGCGCCAGTAAAAAAACAACGGCTATCCTGCATTAACATAATGTGGTCCTATAATAAAAACAGGAACCGCTTCGCCCATGTTTTCAAATTATAGGCACATTATGTTAAGCAGGCACAGGCCAACGTCACCCTGCCTCTCAAAGCATATACAACTCTCTCTATTTGGGTTGTGCATTTTGCCGTAGAACCTTATACCTATCTGCCAAAACACCCGAAGCAATATGTCTTTTTTTCTTTATTTGATCCCATATTGCTTTTTTTGTCACTATTTAATTTATGGACTTGATTTTGACGAACTCTGACAAACTTATTAAAATGGATAAAGTAAAAATCAGATCTATTGTAGATCATGGTCATCAGACTGAGCGGATTGTTTTGGATATTATTGCCGATTCTGATATTGGCGAGTTTTTAGTATTGGATACTACTTATAATTCAAATGGTCAAGTATCAAACAAAGTAAAACACCCATATTGGTTTCCTGACAAGGAAGTACAGAAAGGAGATACCGTCGTTCTGTATACAAAAAAAGGAGAAAACTCCTCAAAAATCAATACAAATGGCACCACAACACATTTCTTCTACTGGAATTTGGATATCAATATTTGGAATAATGATGGGGACTGTGCTCTGCTATTGCATGTGTATGAATGGGAGGCTCATAAAGTTGCGGCAGAGAAATGATGACACAACATCACTGGATATATAAATAACATACTTTTTTTCGAAACAAATCGCCATGAATCGAATTGAACAAATTGAACTGCTGTCATCTACTGTTGTTGATGAAGAGATGAAAATTTCATTAATCTTTAAGTCATCACTTCTTTCTCAAAAATTGGATCCTCGAGTATCCATTCTTATCAAAAATCATTTGGGAAATCTTAAAAGTATTTTAGACTATTTAGCTCGTCACATTTTTGAAACTTATTGTGAAACGTCCAAATCGATAAATGTCTATTTCCCAATCCTTCGAAAAGAATGTACAGATGAAATGATTGTCAACAAAATTGTAGGCACTTTCCCTTCGCTGAGAGAAAACAACAAACTACTTTTTGACTATTTTGTTAATATACAATCTTCGAAAAATTCATCATACACCTGTTTGCTAGATCTTAATGATTTGTGTAACTACTGTAAACACAATTCACTTATCCTCCAAACTCGAAAAGACGAAATTGTCAATAGGCTACACTTTAGAGATGGAAGGCTGTTTATATGGTCTGATGGTCTTGTAAATTTTAAAGATGGTTTAAACTCATTTGATATTTTACCAGGCGGAATCGTTTCCGTTGATGGTCTCATAATTCCTATAAAAGATCCCGATGATTATTTGTGGTCTGTGGGATGGATAGTTCAAAAGCTAACAAACTATCAAATGCGCTCTTGTCCAGACTTATCAAATTTTGAATTGAATTCATACACTCTAGAATCTTTGATAGTCGGCAATTTCTTTTTCCCTAGTATACGGATTAATGCAAATTCTACACTGGAATCATTTCGTTCGAAAGTATTTTCAATTGCAGAGGATTTGCTTCCATATTTAAAATAAATACTAATCGAAACATTTGCTAATAAAATCTTACCCTCAATTTTTGTTTCATTGGTAATCACACCACGTCCAGCGGCCAGGCAAAGCTATGCTCTATAAGTCGGCAAGGTCTGCACTCCACTTCGTTTCATTTGCCTCCGGGTTATTGCAAAAAAATCTTCCCCCTCCATTTCGTTTTTGCTTCGCTAATGTATACTCATTCCGGGTAGTATTTTTTATGCAATAAACCTTGCCTTCCTGCCCACGCTCTGCAATACAGGTGCCTATCGCTGGCCAAAAATTGGTGTATTACCAAAAGGCAAAAAACAGCATAGTATGTTATGCAGTATCCAATGGTTCGTTGCTATCATCAAGGCGCTTCAATTCCCCAGCATTCATTTTTTATTCTCTGCAAAGGCAATAATGCTGGCAAGCCGGGTTTCACACCATGGCTCAATTCTTTTATTGCCACCTGTTCAAATGAAGAGTATTACAAATTCTTCTTTTGGTTAGTGTATGGCTTGCATCAGTCTGGCAAGTTTAAAGTGCATCATCGTGGCTCCGTCATTCCTTACATCAATGTTCAGGATGTGCAGCTCACCATCCGGGAAGTTGCCAATCTTATTCACCCAAACTGGCAGCGCTTTCAGGAAATCCTCGCCTCACTTGAAAAGTGCAGCAAATTAAAAGCAACACTCTTGCAACAAGTAGCAGCAACAGAGCAGTTGCAAAAGGCTTTACTGCAACAATACTTTCAGCAAATAAAAAATGCTCCTAAATAAGGGGCATTTGCTGATTGCAGGTTTCTGATCTTCTAAGCAGGTGCATGATCAATGCCATTTGCTAACGGTGTGCCATAATGCTTTTGCTATGACCGTGTTTTTATTCAGCTAAGATAGTTTCGGCAGGCTGATACACACAGATCCATAATAAAAACCAAACCAGTTCGGCATAAACTCAATTCCTACGCACAATCCAATCTTTTATTCCGCATCCTGTTTGGTTTTTATAGCTGCCTTCACTGTGATGTGCTTCTAAAAATCACTTTTATGCAAAAGCAACTTCGCATCATCACACGTCGCCGCATGTCGGTTTGCCCATTAAGTATTGCTTACATTCCGCTTCCTGTTCCTGCTGTTCCGGCCATTGCATTCAGCAGGCATTTTCAGCGGCATCCATTGCATTCACGGCCGCTTCCTTTCGTTCGTGTTTATCAGTTGGCTTCCGGTTGGTTTATCCACTGTTATCCATCAGGCCGTCGCCAGCTTGCAGCATTGCCATTTTAATGTTGCATTAAATAATGCCCCTTCATTCGGGGCATTACTATTGATCGACTACCTGAATCACTGTCATATTTTGACACATAAACATTGCTGACCTACCAACTCCGGGCCAGCCTGCCATCCAATTGAAAAAAATAAAATCACCGCCAAGTTAGCTACGGGGCACAGACCTAAACGGCGCAGCATAAACACATAGCCCACACACAAGCCCTTTATTTATTCTGCCATCCGCAGACCCTTCGCTTTCATTGGACGGTCATTTTATTTTTTAATCCTTCAATTGTTTGTTATGGCAGTCCTTGTTAATCGTTGGTTCGTTGGCAGCATTTGGGTTTCATGCTGGCATTTGTCACCTGGTGTGTTTGTGTTTTCATCACAGTTAGGTTATTGTTTTGCTTCATCATGTGAGCCTCCTTTTTAAGGTGCTTTCAATTGATGACATAAAAGAACCCATGAATAATTCATGGGTTCACAGTTTAATTTTGTTGATGTCCTTCCATCTTTTGATTTACATTTTCAGACACTTCTACAATTCATAAAATTCAAAAGTTGTTTGAACACGGATTCCACCTGGAGCTGGTTTAAATCCACCAGTAAACGGTATGGTTAAAATGGGGTCCCTGCCACTCATCAGCCTGCTTCTTAAATCAACAAATGCCAATCCATAATTTGAATCATCCAATCCTTCTGTATTGCTGAAATCAACAGAAGTAAACGTACGTATTTGGGCAAGTACATTAAAATTGAACTTAGAAACCCCGGCCGGCAAGATGATTTTGTTTTCCTGAACATATTCGTGTTGGAAAAAATCGTTCAAGGTTCCTCCTGCTGTTTTATTCACATCCAGGAACACTCTGTTACTTAATCTGGAAACCCAGTTACCGTCTGGTTTTTGATATGATAGACTGTTAAATGTATTACCATGAACACCTACATTTGATATATCCAAAGTGCCCGCATCAACAAGAAAAACAGCATCCCTGTCAGAAGGCATCCAGATACGTGTAATAGATTTTATCATCACATCAAATGGATAAGGGCTTCCTAAATTCATGAATTTGGTTAGCGAACCACAAGTGCCATTTCCATATTTCTCTCTTGGCATATCAGGTTTCGAATTCGGGTATACCATAGATAATAATTGTCCTTGTACAAGAGCTAAATTGATTTCTCCGGTATCAAGATCCACATACGTTACTTTTTTGAATAATCCACTTCTATTGCCAGGCAACCTCATGGCTTCTTCCCTGAAATAGTTTGTTCCCCTTGAAAAAGGCAGCACAAGAGTTTTTTCACCAATTAATGTTAGTTGTGGTGATCCGGGAAAGAATGCCGGGATCTCCTTAAGCCCGGATGCTTTACTTTTTTCTTGATGAATCACAATATGATCTTGGATTTTGTTCGATACTACATTATCCACTTCATGCTTAAATTCTTCATTTTGTTGTAGCACCTCTTTAATCAAATGAAACTTGTAACCATCGTCTGATGCCAAATCAACTTTTTCTTGTTCAGCATTCATTTCTTTTGTGTTTGTTGACATGATAAAATAGTTTTTGATTGTGCCTACTCGTTAGGTTTTCGGCATCCCCTAAGCATTTCAACAATTTGATTTGCTTACTCAAAACTACTTTCCTTGCAAGGCCATATCATAATTGGAAATTGAATCGAAGAATTTAAGTTTTGCATTCTTTCATTAATTCACGATTACAAGGGTTTATAATAGTAATTATCGCCTAAGTAATTTTTAACAGAAGAGTTAAATATATTTTTTGCAAGTAGCTTCTTTTTGTTTTGCATTTTGTACTTCAATAATTTCCTCTTTAACATATTTTTTACTATGGGATGTCTTAAACCGAATTCTGCGTCTTTCTACCTATTGCACTAACAAAAACTACAGTGTAATTTCATGTCGTTATCAGATTCATTGCATCGACTACTATCATTTCTCACCATCAAATGCTAACATCATGTCAAAGCAAAACCGTTCGGTCAAACTAAATGAAGATGATTTTATATCACCCAAAAAGGGGATTACACTTTCATCTGTTTCATTTACCATCTGGATTTTAACGCATCTTAGCTATGCAATATTTATCGGCAATTCAAAAGACCCTGAATTTTATCAATGGTATTCTTTAACTGTAACATTTCTTCTTTCTGTAATTGCTGTGATCTTTATAGTAAAAATGCTGTACAATAAGTTAGAACTCGCTTCATATTTTTTTGTTGGATCACTTAATGTTGTTCTCATCTTCACATCAGCAAATGGCATACAGGCTGGTCATTCATTTTTAAATCAGCCAAAGGAAAATTCACCTTTACCACCTACCGCACAACTATCAATTTTTTCTTTTCTCAACCCTAGGCCTTGGCTACCTGATGCATATAGTAAAAAACAAATAACTGATCTAAAAAAGAGTAATAAAGACCTTAACTACTTAGTTGATTCACTTAAAAGGAATGTGGCAGCTATAGGTGGGCAACAGCATTCTGCTCAAACGACATTAAATGATTCACTTTTGAAACATCAAAAAGAAATTGAAGATTTAAGAAATCAAAACCAAGCTCTTGCCAACTCAATTACTGATTTGAATCAGAATGCACAAAGAGTGCAACAACGACTGGAAGAAGCTAGGACAGTTTGCAATAATTCATTGGAAGTTTGTAGAAAAAATAATGAGTTGCTGAATGCAAAAATCAACCGCCTTCAAACTAATATTAAAGACTTCAACGATTTGCAGAATCGTTGGAAAGGTA
The DNA here is from genome assembly GCA_036675885.1 of Lacibacter sp. Lineage (GTDB taxonomy): Bacteria > Bacteroidota > Bacteroidia > Chitinophagales > Chitinophagaceae > Lacibacter. Next base: position 9,569 of record JAKFDY010000374.1, read on the forward strand.
AAACTGAAAGGGATACTAGCTTTAAAAATTACGCATCTAATTTAAATGGCGCTCTAATTAAATTCTTTGACAAGGATTATTATAAGAGAATCTTTTTAACTCCCATTGCACTCGAATAATATATCCTGAAATATCGGAATATCATGTGTTCAATTTCAAACATAAAAAAGCCTCCTGAAGAATCAGGAGGCTTATCACTTCGCTCACCACATACGAAGCAATTATTTCTTTATCCGTTTAGCAAGAAGCTTCAATAACAAGGTGACTGCAAAACTCACCACCGCACCAACAGCAGCAAGCATAGCCGTTTTAATAAGATCTTCGCTGTTAATGTTTGCGAAGATGCTGAGCAGAGTACCGCCTGCAGTTCCGGCTTTGGTTGTTTTATCAAACATCATTCTCCCTCCACTGCAGTCTGACTAACAGCACTTATCACAGCACTGGCAACTGCCAGGTACCCGGCTACTTTTATTACTACCAATGGAAGTGCAACCGGTGCAGCTGCAATGGTTGTTGCAACAGCTGCTAATGCAAGGCCTATTGTTCGAAGCTTCTTAAAAAATTTTGGTGTGGGTGATTGCACCCGTTGAATAAGTTGTTTCATCAGATAACAGATTTTATTGTGATAAATACTTTATTGCCTTTCTCAAACTCAATGATAGTCACAGCAAGCAATTTCTTTAATGTAAGCATTGAGTTGTTACCTTTTCCTTCACCATTACAAATTGAAACCGGAGCGATACAGCCTTTCGATTCTTTCAACGCATCATTGAATGCATGGACCAGTATCAGGCTTCTTCCTTTTACATCATTCACATGCAGGTGATGTTTGTATCGTTGACTGTATCGCTTAGTCAGTTCATATCTTCCTTCTGGAATACACGAGATCATTTGTTTATTCGCAAGCCAGGCTAGTTCAATTGTAAAACATATCCGCTTGTTATTATGGAGCAACTCTCCGTTCGTGCCGTCAGGAAAATATGTTCTGATTAATTCCAGTTCCATCTTTCATAGGATTTTGGTTTTTGAAAATGCTTTTAAAAGCCCTCCCTTTCAGGGGAGGGTTGGGAGGGGTTACACACCACCATCCACCTTCACAATGTTCAATGCATTGTAAGCACCATTTTTCAACGCATACATTTGCCCGTTCACTTGTTGGTAGAATTCAATACCAAGAACAAGGAACAGCGGTTTAGTGCTGTTAGGTGTTACTGCATTTGAAAGGTTGACCACTGCACTTGCAACCGCATCCCATGGAAGGATAGCAGTTGATTGATTGTCGGAAACAAACACTTCATTTTCAAAATCGATCTCAGCACCGGCAGAAATCAATTTGAAATGTGTTGCACCGCCGGGTGCTGCAATCATATTCAACGGAACGAATGAAGGCATATTCACTACAAGTGTTCCAGCTGCACGATCAATGGTTGAAGTGAAAGGCACATAGATGGTGGTACCAAGTTTACCATTGATGTTGAAATCAAAACCCTGTAAGAGTTCCGCTTCACCATCAATCACATTGCGCAAACCACGGGGGTTCGTTGCATCTTCCTGGATCACTTTTACAAATGCGGTCGTTAACCGGCTTACCATTTTACTGTCACTTGAATTCTGCAACAGACCACGGATCGATGTCCGCAGAATCTTACCAGCCTTTTCAGCCCGGCCAAACTCTGCACCGTTTTCACGGGTCCGCTGAAATGCTGGATCATTGGCGATACGGTCAGCAGGCACACCGCCTTTCTCTCTTGCCAGGTAGCCATCTTTACTTTTGTAAAAGCTGATATCAGCAATAGTGCCTTCCAGCTTGATAATTCCTTTTTTGTCTTGCCATAAGATTTGGATTGTTTTGTTTAAAATTGTTTGTTGCAAAAGCACTTACTGTACTCCGTTATAGCTATAACTTTTTTGATATTTTTGCAACTGTCACCACAAGATTAAAATGACTTTCAAACAAAACAAAGCAACCGTTCCGATGGTGCAGGGTTATGCAGCAAACGATCCCAAATCGCATAGTCATTTATGCAAAAGACATTATGAATATCACCGGCCGTAGAGAACGAGCCGCAAGGAAGCTGCTTGCCCAGATCAGAAAGAGGTATCAGAAAAAACAGGGGGAGTTTATTTCAATCGATGAGTTCTGCGATTTCACGGGTTTAAAAGAGGATAAAGTAGCCCCCTTCCTGGTCTCCTGAAAGCCTACTCATAGCCATATCCCAGACATGGATAAAGTATGGGCATCAATACATTAAGCGTATCACCAGTTAGCCTCATTTTATTAGTTATTTATTAATAATAACGTGTAATATTATACTCAATATTAGTATATTTGAGTAATATTATACCAGTTATGAAGAATATCATGTTACTTCCTTCAGTGCAGAAAGCCCTGCTTCAACTTGGAGAAAACATACGATTAGCCCGTTTACGACGAAAGCTAACTGCGGAACAAGTTGCAGAGAGGGCCAATATTAGTCGCAAGACTTTGTGGGCAGTTGAAACAGGTTCCCCCAGTGTTGCCATGGGCACCTATGCGCAGGTGCTTTTTGTGTTGGGCTTGGAAAAGGATTTACTTAAAGTAGCTGAAGATGATAAGCTGGGTCGAAAAATTCAGGATGCAGATCTGGTTGTAAAAGAACGAGCACCTAAAAAGAAATAGCATAATTGATAAAGATGGCAACAAAGAATACACAAATGCAAAGACAGATACAGGTATATGCTCATTGGCAAAACTTGAAAGAACCATTCTTAATGGGTACACTCACGGCTGTCTTATCACGTGGTAAGGAAATTTTCGCATTTGAATACTCGAAGGAATGGTTGAACTCAGGCAATGTCCAATATCTTGACCCAAACCTTCAATTGTATTCAGGCCCCCAATATCTTGAAGAAGGTAAAAGCAACTTTGAAATCTTTTTAGATTCATCACCTGATCGCTGGGGCAGACTGTTAATGAGAAGGCGTGAAGCTGCAATGGCAAGAAGTGAAGACCGTAAAGAAAATACTTTGTTTGAAACTGATTACTTACTCGGTGTGTTTGATGGTCATAGAATGGGTGGCATTCGCTTTAAAGTAGATGAAGATGGACCATTTCTTAATAACAATAAGAAAATGGCTTCTCCCCCATGGACTTCATTAAGAGAACTGGAACATGCAAGTTTGCAATTAGAAAAAGATGATGTAATCAATGACCCGGAGTATTTAAAATGGCTTTTTATGTTGGTAGCACCTGGTTCTTCACTTGGTGGTGCAAGACCTAAAGCCAGTGTTGTAGATCCGGAAGGTCATTTGTGGATTGCAAAATTCCCAAGCATGAATGACGATAAAGACACCGGTGCCTGGGAAATGGTCGTAAATGAACTGGCCATTAGCGCCGGTATAAATGCTGCAGTTGGGATGCTCAGAAAGTTTTCCGGCAAGTATTCTACATTCCTAACAAAGAGATTTGACAGGACTTCAGATGGTGAAAGAATTCATTTCGCTTCGGCAATGACATTGCTGGGTTACAGCGATGGTAATGATTTTCATGATGGAGTTAGCTATTTACAATTAGCAGAGTTCATAACTCAAAATGGCGCTTCACCAAACAATGATCTTGAAGAACTTTTCAGAAGAATTGTTTTCAACATCTGTATGAAGAATACCGACGATCATTTACGAAATCATGGTTTCCTGTTAACAAATCAAGGATGGATACTTTCACCGGCTTATGACATGAACCCGGTTGAAACAGGCGCTGGCTTAAAACTTAATATTTCTGAAACCGATAACTCTTTGAATCTGGATTTAACAATGGAAGTAAGTGGGTATTTCCGGCTTACGGAAAAACAAGCTGCTGAAATTATTGAAACTGTGAAGAATTCAATTGGTAAATGGAGAGATGTAGCTACAAAATATAATATTTCCAGATCCGATCAAGACAAAATGTCAAATGCTTTTGGGGATGATAAAGAATCTGGATATAGCACAGGTATCTTCCCTTTATTTTGATTTTGTGAGTATTCGGTACGATGATTTAGTGGTTGCCTACTCCATTCTATTCTGTATGCAATGATTCCGCTTATTAGCTACTCAAAGCCATATCCCAGGCATGGATAAAGTATGGCCATCAACAAATTGTACCAAACTACCCCAAACT
>JAKFDY010000375.1:0-5551 GCA_036675885.1 Lacibacter sp.
TTGTCCAGTTGATGGTTCCCTGCAGAACAGTACTACGGATGTAGTTTGCATTTTGTCCCCACGCTTCTAATTGTTTAAATGTTGAGTTGCCGTTCCATTGCAGTTTAATACTGTCACGGATAATAAAAGGCTGGTTATCGGCATTGGGGTTCACATTCACACGCACAAACACATACATACTATCGTTGCCTGCAATTTCAATATTGGTAAACTGTGTTCCCTGGCTTCCGTCAACATTCATTTTAAAAGCAGATGCAGTGCCACCCATCAACTGCACATTACTGATGTTGATCTTTTGCTTGTTTTCATTTTTGATGAGGAAATATTGTGTAACAGATCCTGCAGTTGTAAACACAGTATCGAAACGTAAACTATCACTGCCAATGATCAGTTTTGCTTCGGCGCTGTTGGTAAATGATTCCTTTTTACAGCCAATGGCCATTGCAAGGGAAAGGATAAGCAGTATGGGTAAGTAGTTTCTCACAGTTGTAAAAATAAGCATCCGTATTGGAAAGATGGTATTGTGCGGTTGTTAAACTTGTTTTTTGTTTTAATCATCGCTTGACCAAGCTAATGTAGCAATGCTGAGCCGTACATTATCGGTTTCTTTTATTGCAAGACCACAAGCTTCCAATGTTGCGCCTGTGGTAACAACATCATCAACCAGCAGCACATGTTTTTGTTGTAGAGCAGCGGCATCGCTTACTTCAAAGCTACCATCAACATTTAGCAATCGTTCAGTTCGTCCTTTTTTGGTTTGAGTATCGGTGTAACGTTTACGTAATACGATATTGTTCAGGATGGGGATGTTCATGATTTCAGCAATGCCTTCGCATAATACTGTTGCCTGGTTGTAACCACGTTTCTTTTCTTTCGATGGATAAAGCGGCAGAGGGATCAAAGCATCAATAGCATTAAAGCGATTGCTTTTTCTGAAGCTGTAACCCAAGCCCTTGACCAAGTTGATGACCAACGTCTATGTTGCCATTGTATTTGAGTTGATGGATCAATCGTTGCAACACAGAACTTTTGCTGAAGTAATAACCGGCAGTCGAATGCTCAACATTCAATCGGCCATAAAAGATCTTTTCAATTGGGTTGCCGGGCAATGCTGCGTAGTTTGTTTCAGGAAGATTGGTGTAACAATGGATGCAGATCGATTGATCGTTTTTCAACAGATCGCTACCACATCCGGCGCAGTTATGTGGATAGAGCAGATGAATAAAATCGTTGAATAATTTACGGGTGTTGATCATGAAAGTAAGATAAAACACTACTTCAAAATATGCAAGTAAAGGGGACGAACTTTGTATTTGCTTGCAGCGAATAGCTAACAGCTTTACTGAAACAAATACTGATACAGTTCTTCCACCTTGCTCATCGTGATCACTTCAATATTGTATTTCTGCAACAACTTTTTTTCATTTTCTTTCCGCTGACCAAGGTTGTATTTGCTGATGATGATCTTTTCGAAGCCAAGTTTCTCAGCTTCAGCAATCCGTTGATCAATTCTGTTAACAGCTCTGATCTCTCCACTTAAACCTACTTCACCTGCAAAACAAATATGCGGATTCAATGGCACATCTTCATAGCTCGATAATAATGAACATAAAACAGCAAGATCGATCGAAGGATCTTCTACTTTCAAACCGCCGGCAATATTTAAGAACACATCCTTCATGCCGAAATGAAATCCACCACGCTTTTCAAGCACAGCTAATAATAGTTGTAAACGCCTGAGATCAAAACCACTCACTGTTCGTTGAGGTGTGCCATATACACTTTGTGTTACTAATGCCTGCACTTCAATTAACAATGGTCGCATTCCTTCCATTGTTGCAGCAATAGCAATACCGCTTAACTGATCTTCTTTTTGTGTGATGAGAATTTCACTGGGGTTAATGACAGGCCGCATACCTGTTTCAGTCATTTCATAAATACCCAACTCTGATGTTGAGCCAAAACGGTTTTTCATTGTACGGAGAATACGATATGCATAATGACGATCACCTTCAAACTGCAAGACCGTATCAACCATATGCTCTAATATTTTTGGCCCGGCAATGTTGCCATCTTTTGTAATATGCCCAATGAGAAATACAGGTGTGTTGGTTTCTTTTGCAAAGCGTTGCAACTCAGCCGCTGTTTCACGAATCTGTGAAATACTGCCAGGACCACTTTCGATATACGGTGTTTGTAACGTTTGAATTGAGTCAATAATTACAACCTGCGGCTTTAATTTTTTTATTTCCTGGAAGATGGTGTTGGTTGATGTTTCGGTAAGCAAATAAAAATCTTCATTGCTCATGTGCAAACGATCAGCACGCATTTTAATCTGTTGTTCGCTCTCTTCGCCACTTACATATAACGTTACAATGTTTTTTAAATGCAAACCTATTTGTAAGAACAACGTTGATTTCCCAATGCCTGGTTCACCTGCAATTAAAACAATACTTCCCGGCACAATACCGCCACCAAGTACACGGTTTAATTCTGCATCTTCTGTAACAATTCTTTTTTCTTCGCTGCTTTTTACTTCGCTCAACGAAATTGTTTTCATTTCACCGTTACCGGCACTTTCTTTCCAACTTTGTTTCTGCGGATTGCTTTTGTCTTTTGTAATTAATTCTTCAACAAATGTGTTCCACTCATTACATGATGGACATTTACCGATCCATTTTGCTGATTCATATCCACAATTCTGGCAAAAAAAAGATGTTTTGATTTTACTCATGCGTTCAATTATCAATCACATAAAAGTGCATTAAAAAAAATGATCAGTAAGAAATTATTTTTTTTCGAAAACGAATAATCAGGAAATGATGAAGAAGAAAGAAAAATGAATAGAAATAAAAAAGAAAAAGCTGGTAGTTACTATAAAGTAAAAGGGCTGGAATTTCTTCCAACCCTTTGTACTTACTAACCCATTAAATTCTGTTGCTAAATTACAAATTGCCGCCACATTACAAAATTATTTTTGGCCGATGTGCATAAATTCTAAGCAAGAGTGTTACTAAAACAGAAGTGCTGACAACATGAACAAAACCCATTTAACTTGTTTAAAATCAATTATTTATGGCGGCTATTTTCGAAATAGTGAACTTCTCTTTTGCTTACGGCAACATGTAAACGTAACTCCCTCTGTCAAAACGACTTAGCCCGAACTATTCAACGTAAAAATTTGGCAAAATAATTTTTTGGAAACTAATTTGAGGCATGCTTGTTATTAAATTTTAAACAGATTATGACACCAGGAATTTTATTGATCTCTCTTCTTTTTATGGGGATAGGTTTTTTAGTGCAGATGAGGTTAAAATCCAAGTTTAAGCACTACGGCCAGCAGCCCCTTATGAGCGGTTTGAGTGGTAAAGAAGTGGCTGAGAAAATGCTGAAGGAAAACGGCATTTTCGATGTGAAGGTAGTTTCTGTTGATGGCTTCCTGAGCGACCACTATAACCCAATGAATAAAACGGTAAACCTCAGCCCGGATGTATACAACGGACGGTCGATTGCCTCAGCAGCAGTTTCAGCCCATGAAGTTGGCCATGCGGTGCAACATGCTACTGCCTATCAATGGCTTATGCTCCGTTCAAGGCTGGTTCCAATAGTACAGGTAAGCACCACGCTTTCTCAATGGATTTTAGCGATTGGTGTGGGTATTCTGGGTTTTGGTGGAGGCAACCCTACTGTTTTGTTAGTAGGTATCTTTTTATTTGCAGCCACCACAGTTTTCTCGCTTATTACTCTTCCGGTAGAATTTGATGCCAGTAACCGGGCGCTTGCCTGGCTGGAGCGTACAAATGCCACAACACCCCAGGAACACCCGGGTGCGAAGGATGCGTTGAAATGGGCAGCCACTACATATGTTGTTGCAGCACTGGCATCTATTGTGACATTAGTGCAGTACATATTGATTTACTTGAGCAGGAGGGAAGATTAGGAAATCACAGCAGCTAAACGGTGTTTTTGTGATAGTCCTGGTTCCATATGTCGGCTTTGAGGTAAATCCGAATCCCATAAGATCATGATTTTTAAATGATTATTACAGTAATTTTATATCTGGCCAGCAAAAATGCTTTCAACAAGGTTACTAACAGTGGTTAGTGTGTAGCCGGGAGTTACCTTTGAGGCTGATAAAAATTGCAATAATGAGCTACTCCCCTTCCAACAAAGTTCGAATTGTTACCGCTGCCAGTTTATTCGACGGCCATGATGCTGCTATAAACATCATGCGCCGCATTATGCAAAGCAAGGGAGCTGAAATTATTCATCTCGGTCATAACCGGAGTGTACATGAAATTGTGGAGGCAGCGATTGAAGAAGATGCACAGGGCATTGCTATTACCAGTTACCAGGGTGGGCATGTTGAGTTTTTCAAATACATGAAAGATCTGCTGGAACAAAACGGTTGCGGGCATATCAAAATTTTTGGCGGCGGTGGCGGAACAATTCTTCCAGCTGAAATTGAAGAGCTGCATCAATATGGCATCACAAGGATTTATTCGCCTGATGATGGCCGACACATGGGACTGGAAGGAATGATCGAAGATGTGATCAAACAATGTGATAGTTCATTGAATGGAAGTGGTGATTATAAACATCCGATGACGCTTGGTGAGTTAAAAGATGTACGAACGGTTGCAAGAAAGATCACCAACGCAGAAAACGGTAATGGAAATTCCCAATCCCCAATTCCTGCTTCCCAAATTCCTGTTTTAGGTATCACCGGTACAGGCGGAGCAGGTAAATCATCAGTAACAGATGAAATTGTGCGTCGTTACCTCAATGGGTTTACAGATAAAACCATTGCTGTTATTTCAGTTGATCCATCAAAGAAAAAAACAGGCGGTGCATTATTGGGCGATCGTATTCGTATGAATTCAATCTCCAGTCCACGGGCTTACATGCGTAGCCTTGCCACAAGAGAAAGTGATAAAGCGTTAAGTGCGCATGTACAGGAAGCCATCGATATTTGTAAAGAAGCCGGCTTTGATTTTATCATTCTCGAAAGTGCCGGTGTTGGGCAAAGCGATGCATCGATACTTGACTACTGCAATGTGAGTTTATATGTGATGACGCCGGAATATGGCGCTGCATCACAACTGGAAAAGATCAATATGCTCGATTATGCTGATGTAATTGCCATCAACAAATTTGATAAAGCAGGAGCATTGGATGCATTGGCCGATGTACGTAAACAATACAAACGCAATCATCAATTATTCATGGCAAAGGATGATGAACTGCCGGTTGTTGGCACCATTGCTTCGCAGTTTAACGATGCAGGTGTAAATGAACTGTTTGAAAAAATTATTCATGCAGTTGAAACAAAAGCGAATGTAAAATTTGGTGGAGTAGAACATGTAACACACAGAGATACGGTTAGTAAATCACTCATCATTCCTCCTGCACGTGTACGTTACCTCAGCGAAATTGCAGATGCTGTCAAAGACTATAATCAACTGGTGGAAGAGCAGGCAGCAATTGCGTCAAAAATTTATCAGTTACAAGGGGCTAAGCAAACATTGACTTCTGTGAACGCTCCTTCAGC
>JAKFDY010000376.1:0-3441 GCA_036675885.1 Lacibacter sp.
TTACTTGTTGGCACTTACACTGATGCAGGAAGTGAAGGAATTTATACTTACAAATTCAATGCGCAAACCGGTGATGCAACAGCTATGAGTTCAGTGAAAACTTCAAATCCATCTTATCTCGCTGTATCCCCCGATAACAAATTTGTATATGCAGTGAATTCAGACAATGAAGGGATGGTGAGCGCATTTCAATTTAATAAGCAGGATGGTTCACTTAAGTTTCTAAACAAGGTTACGAGTGCAGGAGCTGGCCCATGTTATGTCAGCATCAACAGAAAAGGAAATATTCTTGTTGCAGGAAATTACGGTGGCGGTAATTTATCTGTAATAGAAGTGAGGCAAGATGGGCAATTGAACCAGCCCAAACAAATCATTCAGTTAAAAGGAAGCAGTGTAAACCGCAGCAGGCAAGAGAAAGCGCATGTACATGCAACTGTTTTTTCTCCTGACTATCGTTTTCTATTTGTGCCAGATCTTGGAACAGATAAAGTGATGATCTATAAAGTTGCTGCAGGCAGCGGAGCGTTGCAACCGGCCGAACAGCCTTATGCTGATGTTAATGCAGGAGCCGGTCCACGTCATATTGATTTTCATCCAAAGCTTGGCTTTGCTTATCTCATTGAAGAACTTACAGGCACAATCACTGTATTTAAATATGATGAAGGAAAGTTAACATTGGTACAAAACACCTCGTCACATCCCATCAGTTACCAAGGTGCTTATGGCTCAGCCGATATTCATGTATCACCAGATGGTAATTTTCTTTACGCAAGCAACCGTGGCGATGCAAACTCCATTGCCATTTTCAAGATCGATCAGGACAATGGAATGATACAGCCAGTAGGTTTTCAACCATCGCTTGGCATTCACCCTCGTAATTTTAATTTCGACCCGACAGGAAATTTTTTATTAGTGGCCAACCGTGATACAGATGAGATCGTAATCTTTAAAATTGATAAGAAAACAGGTTTACTTGAAGACAGCAAGAAACGTATCAAAGTATCGAAGCCTGTTTGTATTAAGTGGATCGTTACTAAATAGCATATACAATGAAAAAGATTTATCCCGAAACAATGCCTACACCAAAGGGCTACTACTCTCCTGCTATTGTGCATAATGGCACTGTGTATGTAAGCGGGCAATTAGCCCTCAATGAAAACGGTGAGCCGCAAATTGGAAGTATTGAAGATGAAGTGCGGCAGTGCATGAAGAATATTGAAACCATTTTAAAAGCAAGTGGCAGCAGCCTGCATCATATCCTGAAAGTAAATGTGTTTATTGCTGATATCAGCAACTGGCCGAAGTTTAACCAGGTATTTGCAGAGATCATGGGTGAACATAAACCTGCACGTATTGTTGTGCCCTGCAACCACCTCAACTATGGTTGTGGGATTGAAATTGATTGTATAGCCGCAACAGCAGCGTAATCATCATGAGTATTTCCAAAGAGCAAATTGAACAGGCACACGAGCGTATTAAACCGTTCATTCATAAAACACCCGTACTTACCTGCAACAGCATCAACCAGCTTGCAGGTGCAGAATTGTTTTTTAAGTGTGAGAATTTTCAAAAGATCGGTGCTTTTAAAATACGTGGCGGGTTAAACGCTGCACTTTCAATTTCAAAAGAAAAAGCAGCGAACGGCATTGCCACACATTCTTCCGGAAATCATGCACAGGCCATTGCTTATGCCGCAAGGCAGTTAGGTACAAAAGCGTATATCGTAATGCCTGATAATTCGCCAAGCGTAAAAGTAAATGCAGTAAAAGGTTATGGTGCTGAAGTTACGTTTTGCGAAAACAATCAACAGGCACGTGAAGAAACACTACAAGCCATTGTTGACAGAACAGGTGCAGAGTTCATCCATCCTTACAATGATGAACGTGTTATTACAGGACAGGCAACCTGCGCCAAAGAACTGCTGGAAGAAATTCCTTCACTTGATTTTATAATAGCGCCGGTTGGCGGTGGGGGTTTATTAAGCGGTACACTATTAAGCGCTCATTATTTTTCACCCTCTACAAAAGTATATGCAGCTGAACCTGAAGGTGCTGCCGATGCAGTGCTGTCATTAAAAAGCGGAAAGATAGAAGCAGCTCCTTATATCAACACAATTGCTGATGGTTTGTTAACCAAACTCGGCGACAAAACATTTCCCATCATTCAACAATACGTTACTGATATTCTTACCGTAAGCGATGCAGAAATTATTTCAACCTTACGTTTGGTTTACGAACGCATGAAGATCGTTATTGAACCAAGCAGTGCTGTTACGTTAGGTGCATTACTAAAGAATAAAGAATTGTTTGCCGGCAAACGTGCAGGCATTATTTTATCGGGAGGAAATGTAGACCTGAAAAAGTTTTGTGAGTGGTTTAGTTGATCACCCGTTTTCATCTAATTATTATTATTTCGAGAGGGACATCCCAACAGCAATACCAAGAGGGTTAAAATTTCCCGTCACGTGTTTAAATAATCGAAACTCCAACTTTAAAACTTATAATATTTGTTTTAAAAAAAGCATTAGCATTGTTACCAATACTTATCAACCCCTTTTTATAGTCAAGTTTAAAAAAAACTTTTTTTCTTTGAATGCCTCCTGCTATTGAAGCTCCAAAATCATTACCATTTGCCTCCAAATCAAAACCAATATAGTTGGGAATATGCAAACCATAAAACAATCCAGCAGAAAACATAAACTTGTATTTAGGGTCTTGTGCTATAATTTGTTTCTCAATAAAAATTGTGGTTTCTAAAAAAATCAAATCAGTCCTTGTAAACTCTGTACCGCTCAAACTTCCATTATTATAAGTCGTATCCCTTGTTGCTAAATAACCTTTAGATACAAAATCAAAATTTCCGCCAATCAACCAATTATTATTCATTTTTTTTAATAATTCCAAACCGCCACCAAAAAACAGACCATTGCTTTTGCCCATATTTGTTAGTGTAACTTGGCCATCTTTGAAAGTTCTGTATTGAGTTGGTGATTGACAAATAGAAGGACTGACATATATTCTTAACGAAAGCTTTTTTTCTTGCGCATGTGAATTGAATGCCATTAAAAAAATCACGGTGATTAAAACGCCTCTTTTCATAGATTTTGTTTTTAAAAAACTAAAGAAAGTATCTAAAGTTATGCAGATGACGTTGCTTCGAGAAAAATAAACAATCCTATATCCAGACACGAAAAGGCAGCACACTTTGTTAGGCATCATTCCTGCCCAGACTTACTATTTTTATAGATCTGACATTCTGGAATGATGAAAAACATATACTAATTATTAACTTCAGGTGAAAAATAAGATTGAGGAAATGATATTTACAGCTAACAACTGTCTGGCAATATGGAGTAAAAATTACACTCAAAACTTTTCACAATTCTGTTTAAACTCATGCCGACGAATAACACCGAACAGTATAATAAACTAGATTTTTTAA
>JAKFDY010000377.1:0-3082 GCA_036675885.1 Lacibacter sp.
CTTTATAATAGTTGAAAATAGTTGAGCCGCTTCTTCCACTGTTCTGCCGCCATGAATATCGGAAGCAGAAACTGTTCTTTTTCCCAATTGTTCCGGCGTCATAATTTTTTCACCTTCATTGGTGATCACTTTGGTATCGTTGGTGAGTGAAATTTCATCATATCCATCAAGACTGTGAATGATTGTGAACGCACCACCTGTCTGTTGTAATAAATAATTATACACTCTCGCCATCTCCAAACTGAACACACCCACCAATTGATACGCCGGACTTGCAGGATTCACCATTGGGCCCAGCATATTAAAGAAGGTACGCATGCCGAGGTTTTTGCGGATTGGCCCAACTGTTTTTAATGCCGGATGAAACATGGGTGCATGCATGAAACAGATATTTGCTTCTTCCACTTCACGTTTCAATTGATCCACATTGTTTTTGAATTTATAACCCAACTGCTCCATTACATTACTTGCACCACTGATGGTTGATGCTCCATAGTTACCATGCTTGGCAACTTTTTGTCCGGCACCTGCCACAATAAAGCAAGAAAGCGTTGAAATGTTGAAGGTATTTTTTCCATCACCACCTGTGCCAACAATATCGAGCACTGCATGTCCATTCAAATCAACAGGCACACAGAGTTCCAGCAATGCATCACGAAAGCCCTGCAGCTCTTCAATGGTAATGCTGCGCATGAGATACACGGTCATGAAAGCTGTGATCTCATGTTCGTTGTACATGGCTTTACCAATGTTCAGCAACACTTCTTTCGCCTGTTGACGATCCAGGCTCTTATGTTCAAACAATAGCTGTAATATTTTTTTCATTTTCAAATTTTCAAATTCACTCATTTTCAAATTAAGCCTTCAACCAATTATGAAGTATATCCTCACCTCTTGGCGTCAACACGCTTTCCGGATGAAACTGCACACCCTGCACATCAAATGTTTTATGCTGCAAAGCCATGATCATTCCTGTTTCATCTTCTGCTGTTATTTCTAATTCAGCAGGGAATCCTTCTTTATTCACCACCCAGCTATGATAACGACCTACTTCAATTGTTTCGGGCAGATCATTCAACACGCCATTTTGTTTTTTGTTTTTTGTATTCTGGATTTTAATTGGTGTTGCCACTCCATGAAATACAGTTGAGAGATTCGTCAACGTTCCACCGAATGCTTCAGCAATTGCCTGATGTCCTAAACACACACCAAGAATAGATTTTGTTGCTGCATATTCTTTGATCAATGGCAACAACAACCCTGCTTCTTCAGGAATACCAGGACCGGGTGATAAAATAATTTTATCATACTCCTTCACCTTCTCCAATGGAATCTGATCGTTGCGATACACATCCACTTTTATGTGTGTGATCTTTTCAACCAGATGAACAAGATTATACGTAAACGAATCATAATTATCAAAAACTAGTATGCGACCGGAAAAAATCATCTCTATTTTTTTAGGGTGTTACAAAGCCCCTCCTTTGGAGGGATTTAGGGAGGTAGCAAATTCAATTGCTTTCTTCAACGCTCCCAATTTATTATTCACTTCCTGTAATTCACTTTCAGGCTTACTTGCAGCTACTACACCAGCACCCGCTTGATAGACCAATGTATTTTGCCGGCTCATGAACGTACGGATCATGATGGCATGATTGCAACTACCGTCAAAACCCATGAAGCCAATACCACCACCGTAATAACTACGGGCAGTTGATTCATATGCATCAATTAACTGCATGGCTTTAATTTTTGGTGCACCACTCAATGTACCTGCAGGAAATGTTTTGGCTAATAATTCAAACGGGTTCGAGTTGGGACGAACTTTCGCCACCACTTCACTCACCAAATGAATTACATGACTGTAATACTGAACCTGCCTGTATTGTGCTACACTTACGTCATCACATACACGACTCAGATCATTCCGTGCAAGATCAACCAACATCACATGCTCTGCATTTTCTTTTGCATCTTTCAGCAAACGGGCTGCTTCACGTTGATCAATTTCATCATCACCTGTACGTTTAAATGTACCGGCAATGGGGTGAACAACAGCTTTACCATTATTAATAATGATCTGCGATTCAGGAGATGAGCCCATCAACTTATAATCACCATAATCAAAAAAGAATAAATAAGGAGAAGGATTGATGCTGCGTAAAGCACGGTACACATTAAATTCATCACCACTAAACGATTGCTGGAATCGTCTGCTCAATACGATCTGGAACACATCTCCCCTGTGGCAACTGGCAATGCCTTTCTTCACCATCTCCACATATTCCTCATTGGTAACATTCGAACTTTCTTCGCCTTTTACTGCAAACGGATAAACAGGAACATCTTTACTGCGGATCAAACTTTCAACAACAGCAACATCACTTTCAATACCAGCAATCTTGTTTTCGCAAATGAACAATTCATCTTTATAATGATTAATGGCAATCACATATTGATACAAACGGTAACGCATTAACGGAATCGCTGCGGGGTCTTTTCGTTCTGCATTCAGTTTAATGGTATCGAAGAATTGAACTGCATCATAAGTTGTATAACCATAAAGTCCTTGTGCAAACTTTGCTTCTTTGCAATCACCGCTTGCTTCAAAGCGATTCATGAAATCAAACAACTGCTGCGGCACTTCCGTTGGTTGCTTAATGGCAATACGTTCTGGTTTATGTCCGGGCAGTTTAAATTCAATGCTTGTTGTGGAGCTGATCTCCATCCCTGCAATAGCATTAATACCAATAAACGACCAGCTGTTTTCTGCTGCATGATGATCTGTACTTTCAAGCAGGATGGTATCTCTGAACCGATCCCTCAGTCGTAGATAAATACCAACAGGTGTAAACACATCTGCCAGCATCTTTTTGCAAGTCGTTTCTATTTTTATTTTCTTCATGATCCGTTTAATTCATTTATGTTCCGTGCTTTTCCAATTCTGTTCGGCTGCATTGGCGTCGCACTCTTGTACTAAAGCAATTTCATTCAGCACCCACCCCTAACCCCTCCGTGGAGGGGAATAAAAAAACCCCGAAAACTTCGGGGTCTGAATATGATTGGAACAATCACAGTAATA
>JAKFDY010000378.1:0-4602 GCA_036675885.1 Lacibacter sp.
CCCTGGATGCGATCCGCGATGTTCGTAAACAATTCAAACGGAATCATAATTTGTTTGAAGCCGACGACAAGGATTTGCCCGTAATCGGCACCATGGCCTCCCAGTTTAATGACCCGGGGATGAATACTCTATTTGCGAAATTAATGAAGGTCATTAGTGAAAAAACGGGAGTTGATTTCTCGGTCAGCCACGAATCATTAGAAGGTCCCCAAGACAAGAAATACATAATCCCTCCAGAGCGCGTCAGGTATCTCGCAGAAATTGCCGAAGCAAATGAAGAATATTCTATTTGGGTAAGGGAGCAATGCAAAATTGCTCAGCAACTATTCCAGGTAAAAGGGGTACTGGATCTCACTAAGGATAAAGCTGCAACCGCTGTCCTGAAAGAAATGTACAAGACACTCGAAGCTGGTCTCGACAATGAGTGTCAAAGATTATTAATCGAATGGCCTGAAACCATGAAAAGGTATCAGGCTGATGAGTTTATCTTTAAAGTACGTGATAAAGAGATACGTCAGTCTCTGTACTCAGAATCGTTGTCTAAGCTAAAAATACCAAAGATTTCACTTCCAAGATATGAAGCATGGGGTGATATTCTCCGTTGGATTTTGACAGAAAATGTTCCGGGTGAATTCCCGTTCGCCGGGGGAGTATTTCCTCTGAAACGCGAGGGAGAAGATCCAACAAGAATGTTTGCAGGTGAAGGTGGCCCCGAACGTACCAACAAACGCTTTCACTATGTATCACTCGATCAACCGGCCAAACGTTTATCAACTGCATTTGACAGTGTAACGTTGTATGGTGAAGATCCGGCTCATCGTCCCGACATCTATGGTAAAGTAGGTAACAGCGGTGTAAGCATTGCAACAGTGGATGATGCAAAAAAACTCTACAGTGGTTTTGATCTCTGCGATCCGAAAACATCAGTAAGCATGACCATCAACGGTCCTGCACCAATGTTGCTGGCTTTTTTTATGAACACAGCAATTGATCAGCAATGTGAAAAATGGATAGAGGTGAATGGTGAATGGTCAATGGTGAATAAAGCTTTTGAGAAAAAATATGGTACTGCAGAAAAGCCATCCTACAACAACACCTCTTCACCCAATGAATTGCCATCGGGTAACAATGGGCTTGGCTTACGTTTACTCGGCTTAAGCGGTGATGAGGTATTACCTGCTGATGTATATGAACAGTGCCGTCAAACTGCATTACAACAGGTGAGAGGAACAGTACAGGCCGATATTTTAAAAGAAGACCAGGCACAAAACACCTGCATCTTCTCAACAGAGTTTGCATTAAAGCTGATGGGTGATGTGCAGGAGTATTTTATTCAACAGAACGTTCGCAATTTTTATAGTGTAAGCATCAGCGGTTATCATATTGCAGAAGCTGGAGCAAATCCAATTACACAGTTAGCATTCACATTAGCAAATGGATTTACGTATGTTGAATACTATTTGAGCCGTGGAATGAACATTGATGATTTTGCACCGAATCTTTCTTTCTTCTTCAGCAATGGCATGGATCCGGAGTACAGTGTTATTGGTCGTGTGGCAAGAAAGATATGGGCAAAGGCCATGAAGTATAAATACAAGGCCAACAAACGCAGCCAGATGTTGAAGTATCATATTCAAACATCGGGTAGAAGTTTGCATGCGCAGGAAATTGACTTCAATGATATACGTACAACCCTTCAGGCTTTGTATGCGATTTATGATAACTGCAATTCATTGCACACAAATGCATACGACGAAGCCATTACCACGCCAACAGAAGAAAGTGTGCGAAGAGCAATGGCTATTCAGTTGATCATTAATCGAGAACTTGGTACAGCAAAAAATGAAAATCCAAACCAAGGTGCATTCTTAATTGAAGAGTTAACTGATTTAGTTGAAGATGCAGTAATGACAGAGTTCAACCGCATTACCGAACGTGGTGGGGTACTTGGTTCAATGGAACGGATGTATCAACGTAATAAGATACAGGAAGAGAGTTTGTTTTACGAACATCAGAAACATACCGGCGAATTGCCGATTGTTGGTGTAAATACGTTCCTCAATAAAAAAGGAAGTCCAACAATTGTTCCGGGTGAAGTGATTCGCAGTACAAAAGAAGAAAAAGAACAGCAGATCAACAATCTGCATGCTTTCTGGAAGCGGAATGAACAACGCAGTGCAGCAGAGTTGAAGAAGTTGAAGGAAGTAGCAGTAAGCAACGGCAACATCTTTGCTCAACTCATGGAAACAGCAAAGTATTGTTCACTGGGGCAAATAACTCATGCATTGTATGAAGTAGGCGGACAGTACCGCAGAAATATGTAACAGGAAAGAGGCGCTCAACTGAGCGCCTCTTTCTTCCTTAAAACATCATCATTCATTCTCTTTTATTTCTTTTCCTTTCTTGTCAATCATCACCATGTTGCCGTTTTTCATAACACGTGCCTGTCCATCAACAAAGAAATCGGCGAAGTTATATTGATACTCAAACACCAGGGTTCCTTTCTTATTGATGTAGCCCCATAATCCTTTGCTGTTTGATACAGGTGCCAGTCCTTCAGAAAATCCACGGGCCGATTCAAATTCAAATGGGATCACCACTTTAAAATTGTGATTTAAATAGCCATACTTGCCGTGTAAACGAACAACAGCTAAGCTGTCACGGAAACAGCCGGCATCTTCATACTTAAATTCTTCCACTTCCTTGCCGGTTGAATCAATATAGCCCCATTTGTTATCCTTCCGTACAGTTGCTTTGCCTTCCCGAAGAGTCATTGCTTCATCATAAATCAATGGCACCACTAATTCTCCTTTCATGTTAACATATCCATATTTGTTTTGTTTTGAAACTTTTGCAAGACCAAACGCAAACTCATCTACATAATCATATAATTTCACCCAGCTTTGTGCAGTTGAATCTAAAGCAATGAACAGCATGATCAGAATGAGATACTTTTTCATTGTTCATATTTTTAGTGTGTTAAAAAATCATACGTTAAGTTAAAAACTGATCTCATCTGATTCAATGATGACAGGCATAACGGGGAATGACGATGGGCAGAAAAAGGCCTTTTCTGCTAAATGCGTAACTTGCCGGCATGAGAAAACTGTGTTTATTATTGCCCGTATTGGCAATGGTCATCAATAGTTGTTCAACCAACCCTTACAGGGCAACCAATAAATCGTATAAAAAGCAAACAAAAGCATTTGCAAAACTTTTACAGCAATACCCTTTACGGGATTCGGTAAATAATGCACCTTATTTTGCAGGCACTACCAATTTGTCGATGCGACGGCCAAATTTTGTGATCATTCATCACACAGCACAAAACAGTTGCGAACAAACATTAAAAACATTTACGTTACCCCGCACACAGGTGAGTGCGCATTATGTAATTTGTAAAGATGGAACGGTCTATCATATGCTCAACGATTATTTGCGTGCCCATCATGCAGGTGTGAGTAAGTGGGGTAATTCAACTGATATAAATTCAAACAGTATTGGTATTGAGTTAGACAATAACGGTTTTGAATCATTTGATGAGCGTCAGCTCAATAGTTTAAATTTATTATTGGAGCGATTAAAAAAATCGTTCAATATACCTGTAGCTAATTTTATTGGTCATGCTGATATTGCACCCACACGTAAAAATGATCCTAACTGGCGTTTCCCATGGCAAACATTGAGTGAAAAAGGATTTGGTTTATGGTGGAGCGATACAACCAATGTGCAGGTGCCTGAAAATTTTGATTATATTACAGCCATCCGTATTATTGGCTATGATATTAAGGATACATCAGCAGCAATACTTGGGTTTAAGCGGCATTTCCTGATGGATACAACAAATGGAATGACTCCGGAGGCAGCGAAAGTGCTGTTTCAGCTACATAAAAAATACCTGTAACTTTAATCAACTTCGATTGTTCTTAACAGAATTATCTATTCTGTGATTGCTCCATATTAAAAAGATTGCAACAGGAAACGTTTGCGATGTTGTGTCGCAAAGGTGAAACTGTATAAAAACGATATATTGCCTGTTTATGAATTCCGTACCGTTTGAAGAATCGGTTAAATAAAAAAGTATGACAGCAGAGCAACAACGATTATCAGAAAATGCAAATAAGACTGTTCCACTTGAGCGTTGGGGGCCTTACCTCAGCGAACGGCAATGGGGAACAGTGCGTGAAGATTATGGTGAACATGGAGATGCGTGGGGTTATTTTCCGTTTGAACATTCTCACTTTCGTTCTTATTTATGGGGCGAAGATGGATTGGCAGGCATCTCCGATTATTTCCAGAATCTTTGTTTTTGTGTGGCGTTATGGAACGGAAAGGATCCGATTTTAAAAGAACGTTTATTTGGCCTTGGTAACTACAGTGGTAACCATGGCGAAGATGTAAAAGAATTGTACTACTATCTTGATAATGTTCCGTCGCATTACTACATGGAATATTTATACAAGTATCCGCAAAGTGCATTTCCATATAAGAGACTGTACGAAGAAAATAAAAAACGTAACAGGCATGAACCGGAGTATGAAATTTTAGATACCCCCGCTTTTCGCAACAATCATTACTTCGATGTAAAGGTGACCTACGCCA
>JAKFDY010000379.1:0-12129 GCA_036675885.1 Lacibacter sp.
AATGGCATAATCAGGCAGTTTAATTACGGTATCAGTTGCTGTTTTTTGTGAACGCACCACAAGACTCCATTGATCTCCATGAATACGGAGATTTGTTTGCTTTAATTTCATCAGGTCACTGTAACGCAAAGCAACCGTACAACCAAATACAAATACATCTTTTACCCTTTGCATAAAAGGAGAAAGACTTTGTTCAAATGTTTGGTTATAGATGAGGTAATTCAACTCTTCAGGCAACAGTGTAATTACCGGAATGTCTTCCTTTAAGGCATAGAACTGCTTATAAAAAAGGCCGGTATCAATTTGCAGTTCATGTTGTGCATAGTGAAAAAATACACGGATCAGTTTCATATTCGCTCCTACATAATTATCAAAGTGGCCGCAATCGTTAAACAGGTAATCAGTAAAGCGCTGGTAAAATTTCTTCCAGTAATTTTTTTCGGTAACAGTCTGTCAGCCGGTTAAGCTGGCTGCCGGTCGAATACGCAGATCAAATTGTTTTGTTTCTGAGAAATTACGCAGCAAGCGAAGACATTGTTCATAATTACGGATACAACCTTTTGTGATCCGCTTGCCGTTTGGTTGAAGCCGGCGCCCGCTTTTTGAATCCTGGATAAAACGTTCCACCAATGGTAAAAAGGCAATTTCTTTTTTGCTTTTGTTTGGGTGCATACCTGTTCTATTTTTGCAGCAAAATAGATCGTTTTTGGGCTTTTTCGGTATAAATTAGCTGTTGGGAATCAATTTATATCAAAAAAAGTAGAATCCAAGCATTTTACTCATTGTATTATCTGCATAAAAAATCCCGACAATAACTGCCGGGATTCTTACACCTAAATTTTTTAATTCTTTTTTGGAGGTCCACCGCCATCTTCCACCCGTTTACAGCAAATGGGTAGTCGCTTATATACTTCCTCGTTTGCTTTTTCATCATCAGCATCAAAACCTAGATTATTGATGGCCGCCCTGATGTTTTCAATATTGGTACGGTCGCTGAGATAGGTAATGGTTGTGATTTTTTTGCGGATATCCACCACCACTTTCGCCACACCTTCCTCCACTTTCATGAATTTTTCGATCTTGTCTTTGCACTCGGCGCATTGCGCCTGCGGTGTTTTTATCTGGACAACTATTGGCTTTTTGTACTGTGCAGAAAGGCTCACCGTTACGGATAGAAATAATACAGTTAAGAACGTCTTCATCGGTTTATATTTTCACCCAATTTATTTAATTCCTGTCCAATTTGCCGGGTCGGCGCTCCATTTTAACAAAACTTCCTGTTCGCCTGCCTCAACAATGTTCTTTTCAATGGCCAGTTGAATGAGTGTTGGGTAGTTTGTAAGGGAGCGGTAGCCAAGACCGTATTTTTCAAAAGCCTCTTTGGCCACATCAAAGCCATAGTTGAAGATAGACACCATGCCAATTACTTCCACACCTGCCTGCCGCAAAACATCCACCACCTGCAGACTGCTTTTACCGGTTGAAATGAGGTCTTCAATTACCACCACCTTCTGTCCGGGTTCGTACGAACCTTCAATCTGGTTGCCCAGCCCGTGTTCCTTCGGTTTTGGACGAACATAGATATAAGGCAGCTTCAACTGATCGGCAGCCATGGCTCCCCAGGCAATACCTGCTGTGGCAACACCAGCCAGCAATTCTGCTTCAGGAAACTCCTCGAAAATAACGTTGCACATCTCACTTTTTATAAATTCCCGAACGTGTGGAAAGGATAATACCTTGCGGTTGTCGCAATAGATGGGGCTTTTCCAGCCGCTGGCCCAGGTAAAGGGCTCTTTTACATTTAACCGAATGGCCTTAACTTGTAATAATTTCTCAGCAACAGCTTGTTCATTTGTCATGCGGCAAAATTAAGGGACAAGGCACAAGGTGAAAAACCAAAATCCAAATGACAAAACCCAAGGCAGGGGATGAAAATCCAAAAAACAAGAAATGACAAGACACAAGGTGCAAGAATACAAGAAACAAGACAAGAAGGACGTCGTCAAAACTCAAAACTTAAGAACTATAACCTTTAACCTGCAAGTAACTTATGATACCTTCGACCCTAAACCTTAAACCCTTAACCCTTAACCTTCTTATGTACATAAAAATCTACTTTGGCGATAAACCGGTTTTTCTATGTGATGAAATTAATGAGATGATCCATGAGTACATGCATCACCCCGATGCTGTGTTTATTGATGAAATATCGGGCCCAGCCATTAAATCATTACTCCACGAAATTGTGAAAGAAGAATTCCATGCCGGTATTTTATGGAATGAAGATTTGGAGAAACTGAAGAAAGCTTTCTTTAAACATTTCACTATTGTAACAGCTGCAGGCGGCTTGGTTGAAAATGAAAAAGGAGAATATTTATTGATTCATCGTAGAGGTAAATGGGACCTGCCAAAGGGCAAACTCGATCCCGGTGAAACCATTGAACAATGTGCCGTGCGTGAAGTGGAAGAAGAAACCGGTTTACAAAAACCTGAACTTAAAAAACCAATCACCATTACATATCATACCTATGATGAGTTTGGTAAACATATCCTGAAAGATTCACATTGGTATAAGATGAAAGTGAAAGGTTCTCAATCCATCAAACCACAAACAGAAGAAGATATTCACGATATTAAATGGGTGAAGAAAAAAGATCTTTCAACGTATATGAAGAATACGTTTCCGTCTATTAAAGATGTGCTGGGGCTGGTTTGATCGGAATAGCTAACCCACCCCTGGCGGTTATTTTGTTTATGAAACTCTGACGGCTTACGATTATTTTTTTATTGGTTCAATTAAATCCCAGAGGTTGCCATACAGATCTTCGAACACAGCAACCGTTCCAAACTCTTCAACCGAAGGTTCACGAACAAAATATACTCCATCTGTTTTCATACGTTCATAATCCCGAAACAGGTTATCGGTGTGCAAAAACAAAAATACACGGCCTCCTGTTTGATTCCCCACGCTGGCAAGTTGCTTTTCGTTTGCAGCTTTTGCCAGCAGCAGATATGTATTACTATCGCCGGGCGGAGCCATCACCACCCAGCGTTTTGTTTCACTCAGTGTGCTGTCTTCTACTAACCTGAATTTCAATTTATCCCGGTAAAACGCAATGGCTTCATCATAGTCGTTGACAACCAATGCTAATTGTGCTATTCTTTGTTGCATAAGATCAATCAGGTGTTAAATATAAAGAGCCTGTCATTATCCCGCCAAACCAAGGCTGCTGATGAAAATAAAATCGCCTGATGCGGTCAATAAAGCTTACCTTTACACGTCATTTGAGTAACTTCTGTAAGCGAATTATCATTTCCTACCTCGTATTTTTCTTTTACACCAGTATTCTGCTCAAGTTCTTAATATTTAAATTCTTCTTGGTATGAATATTTATGTTTCCAATTTAGGTTTTAACGTGCAGGATGCCGAATTAAAACAACTTTTCAATTCGTATGGCGAAGTTACTTCTGCCAAAGTTATCATGGATAAGTTCACTAATCAGAGCCGTGGTTTTGGTTTTGTGGAAATGCCTGATGATGTTGCTGCACAAAAAGCAATTGATGAGCTTAACGGAACTTCAACCGATGGCCGATCATTGAAAGTTACTGAAGCAAGACCACGTGAAGAAAAACCACGTACCAACAGATGGTAACCGTTTAATTCCCGTGCAACTTAATTTATCACTTTAATCAGAATACAGTATGACGAATGATATGATTGAAAAGTTTATTGAAACGAAAAATCGTGAAAATTCACAAGTAAACATTCACTTTAAGCAGAGAGATACCGTGAAAGGTGTTTTTATCCGCAACAATGATTATGACGAGCTGAAAAGCAAAAACTTCTGGCGCATTGTTTCAGAATCAAAACTGGAAGAATGGAAAAAAACAAAAGATAATAACCTTGCCCGCATTTTTAATGGTGCAGAATTTACACGTTTAAGCGAATCAAACTAAACTGATATCGGTATTAATAAAAACTCTGAATATGTTTACACAAACCTGGAAAAAATATTTACCAGTCATTTTAATCCTGATGAAAAGAGCTTCACAGGAAGATCAGGTATTAAAAGTGAACCAAACCGATTTTGAACGTGCGGCAGGTGGTCGTAAAATTAAATTCAGCTTTAGTAATGTAGAGTTGAAAAAGGCAAGGTTAAACTCACAAGCGAAGCATTCGCCCTTTGCAAAAGATTTCGCCACAGTTTTGCAGGAAGATGATACTACAAGAAGTTTTCTTTTGCAACGCTGGTTTGAATTTTCAATGAGTACCGATTTTCGACTTACGATCAAACAGCATCCACTGGAAGCAGAACCATTACAGGATACTGCTGAACTTGAAAATAACGAAGTAGCGTTGGCTGAATAAAGAATTGAAAAAGACATTCAGCTGTCCTTAAACTAACAGCCTATACCGCTGTCTGCAACAGTTGCAGACAGCTTTTTAATTAAAGGATTATTTTATGCAACGTTCCGTCATTACAGGTACAGGTTCATATATACCTCCCGTTATCCAAACAAATACAGATTTTACCCGGCACTTATTTTACTCAGAAGATCATCAACTGCTACCTACCCCACCGGGCGAAGTAGTGGAAAAATTTAAACAGATCACCGGTATTGAAGAACGCAGGTACGCTTCGGATGATCTGAGTGCTGCAGATATTGGTGCTGTTGCAGCAAAAAAAGCATTGGACGATAGCGGTGCAGATCCTGAAACCATCGATCAATTAATTGTTGCACATAATTTCGGCAATGTATTAAAACACACCATTCAAACAGATGCAGTACCTTCACTTGCTGCCAGTATTAAACATAAACTTGGCATAAAAAATCCCAATTGCGTAGCGTATGATGTGTTGTTTGGTTGCCCCGGCTGGTTGCAGGGCGTAATACAAGCCGATGCTTTTTTTAAAGCAGGTATTGCCAGGAAAGCATTGATCGTTGGCACTGAAACATTATCAAGAGTAATTGATGTATATGACCGTGACAGCATGATCTTCAGCGATGGTGCAGGTGCTGCTGTACTGGAATACAAAGAAACCACGGAAGACGGTGCAGGTGTCCTCAGTGCATCTGTGCAAACACATTCAATAGAAGAAGTTGATTATATCAATATGGGGCCATCATTTTATCCCGGCAGTGATCCGCATGTACGTTATATAAAAATGAAAGGAAGAAAAGTATATGAATATGCTATGAAGCATGTGCCTGCTGCCATGAAAGATTGTTTAGAGAAAAGTGGTGTAGCTATCACCGATCTTAAAAAAATATTTATTCACCAGGCCAATGAAAAAATGGATGAAGGCATTGTTAACCGTTTGTATAAACTATATAATATCCCCACTCCTCCTGCTGGTGTAATGCCCATGAGTATCCATTGGCTGGGCAACAGTTCAGTGGCAACTATTCCAACATTGCTTGATCTTGTTCGCAGGGGAGAAATAAAAAATCACCGGCTTTCGACCGGTGATGCAATTATGTTTGCCTCTGTTGGCGCAGGCATGAATATTAATGCTGTGTGCTACCGTTACTAAGACACTTTATTAAAAGATATTTTCGGCGCAGAGAAAGGAGAAAAGAAGCTTAACGCAGAGTATTTTCTCTGCGTTTGTCTTTGTGCTATTATTTCTTTGCGCCAAAAATTTCACAATAGCATGATGGAAAAATGTTGATTTACCATCAACGTTGCGAAAACGTTTTTCCATAACGGCGACCACCACCCGCACTTCTTACATTATTCACCGGTGCTGCACCAGTTGATGCGGCTGCAGGTGAGTTGTGCATAAAGCTGATATCAAACGGATGATCTTTTACCACATCTATCTGCTTTTTAATCAGTTTCTGAATATCGGTAAGAAATGTTTTCTCACTCCAATCACAAAACGAAATGGCAACACCACTTGCTCCTGCCCTTCCTGTACGGCCAATACGGTGTACATACGTTTCAGGCACGTTTGGTAATTCGAAATTGAACACATGGGTCAACTCATCAATATCAATACCACGTGCAGCAATGTCTGTTGCAACAAGTACACGTGTTTTACGTTTCTTGAAATTGCTCAATGCATTTTGTCTTGCATTCTGCGATTTGTTTCCATGAATAGCTTCGGTACGTATGCCGGCATTGTTCAGATTCTTCGCCAGCTTGTCAGCTGCATGTTTCATTTGTGTAAACACAAGTACCGATTCAATGCTGTTGTCTTTCAGCAACTGAACCATCAAAGGAAGTTTATTCTGTTTCTCAACATAATAAACTGATTGCTGAATTATTTCTACAGTAGATGACACCGGCGTCACTTCCACCTTTACAGGATTGGTCAATAACATAGATGCCAACTGTTGTATTTCAGGAGGCATGGTTGCCGAGAAAAATAATGTTTGACGCTTTGCAGGCAGTTTGGCAATGATGCGTTTTACATCATGCACAAAACCCATATCAAGCATACGATCTGCTTCATCCAATACAAAGTATTTGATATTGTTAAGATTGATGTGGCCCTGCTGCATCAGATCGAGCAAACGGCCCGGTGTAGCAACAATAACATCAACACCACGCCTGATATTCTGTACCTGGCTGTATTGCGGCACGCCACCAAAGATCACCTGGTGCTTAATGTTGAGAAAATGACCATATGCATTTACACTCTCACCGATCTGGATGGCCAGTTCTCTTGTGGGTGTAAGAATAAGCGTTTGCAACTGCGGTTGTTTTTTACCGGATTGCTGTTGCTCAAGATGCATAAGTTGTAAAACAGGAATGGTAAATGCGGCTGTTTTTCCGGTGCCGGTTTGCGCACATCCAAGCAAATCTCTTTGTTGTAAAATGGCGGGGATGGCTTTTTCCTGAATAGGTGTGGGGCTGCTGTAGCCTTCTTTGCTCAATGCCTGTAACACAGGCTCAATGAGCTGTAATTCGTTAAATAACACGTAAAAGTTTTTTAGTTTAAAAATGTGACAAGGCTATCAAAAAAGAATTTGATACTTTATCTGCCTTAGGTTAACACATCACATATTTGAGGAGGGTAATTACTACACAAACAGGGAGAGATAACAATAAGAGAGGCAAAACTACCCTTTTTTTGGCCAAAGCAGGCATTTATTTTGAAAGAGCCTAATCGCAGGCTTTTTCCACAATCAGCAATACCGGTTAATCTTAACCATAGTTTTCGCTTTCTGATCGGGAGTAAAATCGTACCTTTAGGATGACTTTCAGAAATTACAATCCCTTTTTCTCAGAACTTTTTGGCAATTCCGGCAACGGGGATTCTTTTATTATTAAATCATTTATACGTATGGCTGATACTTGGAACAAAAAAGAAAGAGAAAAGAAAAAACAACAAACAAAAAAGGATAAAGAAGAACGCAAACAAGAGCGTAAAGAAAATTCAAAAACAAAAACGCTTGATGATATGCTTGCGTATGTGGATGAGAATGGAAACATTTCAGCTACGCCTCCCGACCTCAGTAAAGTAAGAAAAGTAAAACTTGAAGATATAGAGATTGGCGTGCCCAAACAGGCTCCTGTTGACCCTGCCGATCTTATCAGAACAGGTATTGTTACCTTCTTTAATGAATCAAAAGGATATGGTTTTATTAAAGACCTTCAAACCCAGGAAAGTGTGTTTGTGCATGTGAATGGTTTGAAAGAAGCGATCAAAGAAAATAACAAAGTGAGTTTTGAAGTGGAGATGACACATAAAGGTGCAAGCGCCATTAATGTAAAACAGGTTGTTTAAAAAACTCAGTTACTGAAATACAAAAGGTATTGCTAATATGCGATACCTTTTTTTGTTTAATGACTGTACAACATAAGTATATTTTGGCGCAGAGCAGCTCTGCGAACAGCTCAGCATTCTTCGCTCTCAGCGCAAAAGAAAGATCATTAAAGAAGCCAACTGTTTTCTTCTATAATATTAAAACCAAGCACCTCTCCTTTTTGTGGCACACGACCTGTATACAACACAAAAAACTGTTGCTGTTGCAATACCAGTTCAAGTAACATATAAGCACCACGATAATGCACAGCTTCAACTATTCCCTTAAATGACGAGATGCCATTTGTACTGACCTGCACCTGATGCGGACGAAGAAAAAGTTGTTGTTGACCGTTGACAGCATTCGTTTCAAAATGAATGACTGATGTATCAATCAAACTATAATCGCCTAACAAACCTGCAGCATATTCATTCACCGGTTGAAGATATACCTGCTGTGCTGTTCCCTGCTGAACAATTTGTCCATCTTTCAACAGCAACAATGTATCGGCCCATGAAAGCAGATCAGCAGGCTCATGACTCACCATCATACAGGTAATGCTCAACTGATCACCAAGATCATGAATCACCTGTTTCATGGTTTGTTTATGCAGAAAATCGAGATTGGAAAAAGGTTCATCCAGTATCAGAAGTTTCGGTGAACCTGTAAGTAAACGGGCAAGAGCGATGCGTTGTTTTTCGCCACCGGAAAGCTGATGTGTTCTTCTCCGCAGCAAATGTTCAACCTGGCAAACAGTATATATCTGCATGGCTTGTTCTGCTGTGAGCTTATTGGCCATTTCTAAAAAATCGCCTACCCAATAATTATTCCGGAGTTCAAAATGTTGCGACAGATAACCAATGCCCTTATGACCGGGAATAAGTTGCTCCCAAGGGCCTAATACTTTTTCCTGGTTGAAGAATATTTCACCTTCATCGGGCTGTGCCAAACCTGCGATCATTTTCAGCAGTGTTGTTTTGCCCGATCCTGTTTCACCTGCAATACCAATTTTTTGAAAAGCAGTTTGTGTAAAACTGATGCCGTTAACTGCAACAGTATCTCCTTCCTTTTTATACAACCCATTTACTTCTAAAAAAGCCATGCCCGAAAATAGAACATAACCTTAATACAGCAAATTGTAAGAGCTATTCCTACTTATTGGCTGTAACGTTGAGCCAGTGAATGTGAAATCACTTTAAATTCCTGTTCCTTCATTGCAAGTTGATAGCTGTTGTCAATGGCTTTGATGTTGGGATTGGAAAGATGTTGCTCATTATAAGGTTTAATAAGATCTATTTCACGAACTACCTTTCCATTTTCATCAATGGTTTTTGCAAACACTCTATATTGAAAATGCCATGGGTTCAATTGATCATCAGCACCATTGGAATTATAGGTGTCGTTAAAACCTTCAAAGATCAGTTCGCTGCCGTATTCAGGATGTTCGTGCAGGAGATCAGTGATGTTGATGAATTGGTTGATCTCCGGATCACCATGTACAATACCACTGTCCCAAACCGATTCGCCATTTAAGAATATAACCAGCCTGTTATCAACGTGTTTTATGTTGATCCAATACTCTTTTTTCATATTACTAACATTAAATCGTTATAGAATGCTGTGTTGATTAACAGGTATAAAAGTCCAAAATCTGCAAAAGGCAGGTAATGACGAATGTTATTTTTTCAACTGATTAACATCCATTTTTACCATCTGAAAAAGAGTAAATAATTATACTTCGAAGTAGAGATGATTATGATTGCTGCACCTGGGGTTGAAGTTTGTGTTGCAATTAGGGCATTGATAATTACTGTGTTGGTATACGTTGATGGTCATCTCCTGCCGGCAGACGCCGCAAAGAATGGCCTTGGTGTCGAATTCATTTTTGTTCCACACTTCAGCTTTATGTCCTGCTGTTTCTTCATGACAATAAAAGCAGGGATAATAAGTATCACAACATTTAAACTTAATGGCAATCACATCAAGCGGAGAATGATAATGGGTGCAGCGTGTTTGCTCATCAACTGTTTTCCCTTTTACTACAATCATTGTGCTTCGTTTAACTTACCACTAATTGCTCCAATAGTTTCTCAACTGTTTGTTCTGCATCACTGCAAATACCGGGGTGCACAGCTGATGTTTGCACCACAGTACTTCGTTTTGCCGTGAGCCAACGAAACCTTGCTGCATAATCGAGCAAGGCAATGGGACCAGCTTCTTTATTTCCTTTACTGATCTGTTCAAACGCCTGCAGGTGCTGACGTACATCTTCAAGATCAATTTTTGGATACAAGGCTAATATCTTCTTCTCATCTAACACATATTTCATTTCAAGAAAAGCAGGACGTTTGCAGAATACAATAACACCCACATTCAGGAACTCTTCCCGTTCCACACGTGGCACTACACGTATGATGGCATACTCAAATGTGAATTTTTCCTGCATTGATCGCTTCGTTTACAAAATTAGATGAATGTGTTATTCTTGTTGTGAGAAATTGATAATAGACATTTCTTATTTCATCAGCTGAAAGTTTTCCTTCTTCATCTTTCAACCATGTGTCGGGCAATACTGAAACAATTGCCTGAATACGTTCAGGAATCAACACCTGTTTCAATAAAGAATCTGCTTCTTCAATGTTTGTTGCCTGTGGCAACAGAACATGATCTTTTATCTGCACGAAGGGCCGTAATGCCTGTTCTTCCCAGTTGTATCCTGAATGATGAAAATACAAAGAAGCCCCATGATCAATCATCCACAATTCATTTCGCCAGGTAAGCATATTCGTATTACGTGCTGTACGATCTACATTGGTGAGTAACGCATCCAGCCAAACAATTTTTGATGCTGTAGCTGCATCAATTTTTGAAACAGCAGGATCGAAGGTAATAGCGCCGGATAAATAATGTAGTCCAAGATTCAATCCTTCACTTGCACGCAACAAATCCTGTATTTCTTCATCTGGTTCCATGCGGCCAAATGCTTCATCCAGTTCAGCAAAAACAAGTTCAGGAACTTTCAAACCAATTGCTCTTGCAATTTCAGCACCGATCACATCAGCGATCAATGCTTTTGTTCCTTGTCCTGCTCCACGAAATTTCAATACATACAAAAATCCATCATCAGCTTCGGCAATGGCAGGCAATGAACCACCTTCACGCAACGGCGTTACATAACGTGTTACCTGCACAGTTCTGATATCGGGTGGTTGAATACTCATGCTTCCTGCTCTTGTAATTTCCGCTAAGCTATAATAAGATTACTTCAAAACAAAAATGGGATAACCTTATTCTACGCCTGTTATATATTCCAAACAAACCATCAACTTCTGCATAATCGAAAAATCCATTTACTTTACTGTATGAACCGCATAGATCGCCTTTTAGGAATTGTTACACTGCTACAATCGAAAAAATATGTGCCGGCAGAAAAGATCGCTGATAAATACAACATCAGTATTCGCACTGTTTACCGTGATGTAAAAGCATTGGTAGAATTGGGTATACCCGTGAGCTTTGAACCGCAACGTGGTTATTTTGTGGTGCAGGGTTATTTTCTGCCGCCTGTTGCGTTCAGTAGTGAAGAAGCAAATGCCTTGTTGCTGACGGAATCACTTGTGTATGGCTTTGCTGATAAATCGATCCAGAAACACTATTCTTCTGCACTCAATAAAGTAAAGGCTGTTCTAAGATCAACTCAAAAAGAAAAGCTCGATCTGCTTGATAACAGCATCCGCATGCAGATGCACCCTAACCTGCAGTTAAACTTCGAATACCTTTCGCAATTGCAGGCAGCTATCACCAATCAAACCGTAATTACGATCGACTATACAAGCGTCAAGGAAGAAAGTACCAGGCGTAAACTCGAGCCGATTGGTCTTATTTATTATGCGTTCAGCTGGCACCTCATCGGCTGGTGTTATTTGCGAAAAGATTACCGTGATTTTAAACTTCAGCGCATCAAATATCTTCAAGTCACAGATCAACTGTTTCTGAAGAAAGATCATATCAGTATTTCTGAATTCATGAACCGATTGCCGGTGAATTATTAATTTTTTTCGAAGCCTGAAAACACACTGCCATAGGGTTGTCAGCGGGTGATTGTTGTTTTGTATATCAAAAACAAAACATCATGACATTTACCGAATCATTTCTCAAGGAACTGAACCATGAAGCCGTAACAACCCGTAAAATGCTGGAACGTGTGCCGGCTGATCTTTTCCATTGGCAACCGCATCCAAAAAGCATGACGTTGAAACAGCTTGCTACGCATGTTGCCGAGATACCTTCCTGGATCAATATGGTGCTCACAACAAAAGAGCTGGACTTTGCAAACAATTCTTATCAACCGGCTGCTATCACAAATGAGCA
>JAKFDY010000380.1:0-2825 GCA_036675885.1 Lacibacter sp.
GATCATGATGAGGCTTTCTATGTACCAGCAGGCTATCATCGCAGCTTCCAGAGCTTTTGCGCTATTGGATGAAAAGGAACTCGCACCTGCACAGGAGGAGAAGAACGCTGCAGAAATCAAAGATGGGGACATCGAGTTCAGAAACCTTAGCTTCTCCTATGACGGAAAACGGGATGTGCTGAAGAATATTTCTTTTACAGCCAAGCCGGGAGAAACAGTAGCGTTAGTCGGACATACGGGCAGTGGAAAAAGTTCAATTATCAACCTGCTTTTTAGGTTTTACGATTGCCAAAAAGGGAGTATCTTAGTTGATGGTGTCGATATAAAAGCGCTTTTAAAACAAGTGCCTGGCGCAAATCCCAGAAATGAGTTTGTGTATTATTATGATCGTTGTAGTTTAAAAGGGATTCGTAAGGGACAGTGGGTATTGACCTTCCCTTGTGTATCGCAAACATATAAGCGAATTTCTGCCATTGGTAATGATGGCTATCCTGGCAAGTATGCAAGTGATAGTGTTCGTTTAGCATTATACGACCTGCGAACCGACCCCGGTGAAACATTGGATGTAAAAGAAAAATATCCTGAAGTGGTGAAAGAGTTAACGGCTATTGCAGACCGTTATCGTAAAACTATTGGTGATGATTTAACCAAAGAACCAGGAACAGAAGTAAGACCTGCTGCTAAAGTGAGTTTGAATAAATAGCAGTTGAGATGAACAAAAACAATATTCTTAAAAAAGAAAAGAAAAATAGAATGAAACGGATCACCACATTTGCATTAGGAAGCTTACTTGCTTTGGCAATACCAGGGTTTAGCCAGAAAAATATTGATCCGAAAGAGATCAAAGATAAAATGCAGTGGTTTGCCGATGCAAAGCTGGGCATTTTTATTCATGCAGGTATTTATGCTGTTGATGGAATTGATGAGTCGTGGAGCTTTCATAATAAAAAGATCAGCTACACTGATTATATGAAGCAGCTGAAAGGCTTTACATTAAAAAAATACGATCCTGCTTTTTGGGCCGATCTGATACAGGAAAGCGGAGCTAGATATTCTGTTATCACGACCAAACATCATGATGGTGTAGCAATGTATGATACAAAAATGAATAACCTCAGTACGGTTAAGGCAACGCCAGCAAAGAAAGATATGATCAAACCTTTTTTTGAAGAATTGCGCAAACGGAATATCAAATGCGGAGCTTATTATTCTTTGATCGATTGGAGTGATAACAACTACCCCGGCTTTTTAAAAGACAGTTCACGTTATACTGTTGCAAAAGATTATGAACGGTGGAATCGCTTCCGCAATTTTTTCCAGGGACAGATCAAAGAGATCAGCACCATGTTTAATCCTGATCTGTGGTGGTTCGATGGCGATTGGGAACATAGTGCAGAAGAATGGGAGTCACAAAAAGTAAGAAACATTATTTTGTCGCACAATCCAAATTCAATTATCAATGGCCGCCTGCAAGGCTATGGCGATTACGAGACACCTGAACAGAATTTCCCTGTTACAAAACCAAACTTTAGCTGGTGGGAATTGTGCATGACAACAAATGATAACTGGGGTTTTCATAACGATAACAATTGGAAAACTCCTTATGAAGTGATCAGTATTTTTGTAGATGCTGTATCAAATGGTGGCAACCTGTTGCTTGACATGGGACCTAAAGAAGATGGTACTATTCCAGATGAACAAATTCATGTACTGAAAGAATTAGGCGCATGGAATAAGAAAAATGGCGAAGCAATTTTTAATACAATAGCAGGATTACCTCAAGGGCATTTCTATGGACCTTCAACTTTTTCAAAAGATTCTTCTACACTGTATTTGTTTTTACATGGCAAAGTAAATGGCCCAGTTATGATCAAGGGGCTTCGGAATAAAATTGAAGAAATTACAGTTGTTGGCAATGGCACGAAGCTTCAATCGAAAATTGTTGGAAAAATCTCATGGAGTCCTGTTCCCGGGCTTGTGTACATTGATGTGCCGGCAAACGTGGCTGATAAATATATAACCGTGTTGAAAGTTAAACTGGATAAGCCTGTCAGTTTATACAAAGGGCATGGTGGTCTCAACTAAAATTATAAATACTTTTTCCATAAAAAATAACAATGAAACATTTTCTTCTGCTTGTCTTTTTCCCAATTACAATATTATCAGCACAGCCAAAAAACGACCATAACCTGCAGTTCGATCATCTTGCAAAACGTTGGGACGATGGTATGCCATTGGGCAATGGTATGCTTGGCGCTTTGATCTGGCAAAAAAATGACAGGCTTCGTTTGTCATTAGACAGGGCCGATCTTTGGGATGAACGTAAGGCGATGGATCTTTCAAAATTCAATTTTAAGAAAGTAGAACATTGGGTGCAAACCAAAAACTATGATTCCGCACATAGGTTTGGCGATGCGCCTTATGATAATATTCCTTATCCAACGAAATTGCCTGCAGCTGCAATGGAGTTTGATATTGCGTCGTTCGGCAAAGTTGTTTCCAATGTGCTGGATATTAAAACTGCATTGAACACAGTAAAATTTGAAACAGGAGTTGTATTCAACTGTTATATACATGCCACTCAACCCCAGGGATACTTCTCATTTGAAAACCTCCCGCAAAAAGAAATAAGTACAGCATTGGCTGCTGCTATTCCCAATCTTAACGTTCATAATTATAACAGCGGAGAAACCGATAAGACCAATGATAACAGTCATGCAGGACAAGGCCTGGAAAAACTGGGATATGCAAAAGGCACCGTTACAAAAACTGCAAACAGTATTTGTTACCGTCAACCGATCTATGAGGACAACTATTACGAAGTG
>JAKFDY010000381.1:0-8089 GCA_036675885.1 Lacibacter sp.
CTTTATAAAAACGCTCGATCATCCTCACACTATGAATTCCCTCCTCACCCGACACATACTTCTTCTGCTTCCCGGCAATCACCTGTAAAAACTCATCATACACCCTCACATGATTATTCATCGACCCTTGGTATCCTTTGTATTGATTGGCATCATTACCGGCAATCAGTTTCGCCACATCAATCAACACAGGTTCCTGGTACTCGATGGTATTCAAATAAGGTCCGCCAATTTTGATCGTTGCCTTTTCTGCAAGAATGGTAATAGAACCTTCGTAATTTTTATTCTTTGTATTGGTGCTGTAGTGAAGTGTACCCGGCATACCAGTATTGGTAATAAACGAAAACACACCGGTATCTTCCACTTCAATCAATTGCTGATGTGCTACATTAGCGGTGAAACCTTTTACTGTTTTCACTTCGCCAAAAAACCAACACAACAGATCAACAAAATGACTGAACTGTGTAAACAACACACCTCCATCCAGTTCCTTTGTTCCCCGCCATTTCGATTGCTGATAATACTTTGCTCCACGGTTCCAGAAACAATTCACCTGCACACTATAAATTTTTCCCAGTTTGTTTTTGGCAAGCAGATTTTTTACAGCAGCTACTGGTGGGTTCAATCGGTTCTGCTTTACAATGAGTAAATGCTTTTTTGCTTTTGTTGCTGCATTAATCATCCGCTTACAATCAACGGATGAAATGGCCATTGGCTTTTCACACAACACATGCATGTTGGCTTTCAATCCGCTGATGCTGTGTGTTGCATGTAACCCGTTAGGTGTGCAAACAAGCAAGGCATCTGCTTCTTCATTCCTCAGCATATCCTTCAGCGATGTGTAACCATAACAACCATACATTGCTGAAAATGTCTTCGTCTTTTTCTCATCAATATCACACACAGCAACAAGCACGCCCTTTTCTGCAGCAATCTTCGCATGCCGCTCACCAATTGTTCCGCATCCTGCTAATAAAAAACGAGTTTGTTTCATAACCGTAAACACTAAGACAGTCCTAATTATTCAATTTGCTACACAAAGGATGAGTGTGCAAGTACTGTAGCTTTTCACTACAGTAGTACTTGGGTCCCATCAAGGCGTTTGCCGAAACATGGGGGTCGAAGATCCCGGCCGCAGCGTCGGGATAATATGTTTCGGCTTGACTTTTTGTTTCTTTTGTGTCAAAACAAAAGAAAGATGAATGTGCAACGCACATCACATCATGATTCCAACACAAGTTTCAAGCGATCTTTAAACTTCTCAAACGAAAAATGATTCAGCATATTCTCCTGCACATCCTTTGGCTTACGTTCTAACGCCAATGCTTGCACCAATGCCTCTTTCAGTTCATCTGCGTTGTCAGGATCGATCAACGTTCCCAGTTCACCAAACTGCAACGCCTCCGTACTTCCATCCTTATTCCCCGCAATCACTGGCAAGCCACAAGCCATCGCTTCGGTATACACAATACCAAATCCTTCGCCTTTACTCGGCATCACAAATACATCTGCTAATAAATAATGATCGGTAATCTCTTCATCAGCAATAAAGCCCGGCATCATCACCTGTTGTTCAAGTCTCAATGATTTGATCAACGCATTCATCCGTTGTAATTCTTTTGCATCTGCTTTTCCTGCAAGAATATATTTGACCGGAATACTTTGTTTCAACAGCTCTGGTAAGATGCTCACCAGTGTATCATAACCTTTGTAACCTTCGTTGCTGTTCAATCTTGTTAAAGTGAGAATCACTCTTTCATGCGGAGCAATACCGTAGCGTTGTTGTAAGTAAGCCGGTTTTGTAAAGTCAACAGGAAATTTAAAAAACGGATCAATGGTATTGGGGAACACAGTGATCTTTTCACTGGACAATCCTTGCTTTGAAATCAATTGCTGTTTGGTAAAGCTGCTCACAGCTAAAACCTGATCCGCCTGTTGCAATGCTTTTTTCTTAAATCCACCCACCGGTTCAAATACTTCAATACCATGACAGATGATGATCAGCTTTATTTTGGGAGCGATCAGTTTCAGCAACACAGCAATAGGTGCAAGATTCAAATGCCCCAGGATAATT
Source organism: Lacibacter sp. (assembly GCA_036675885.1). Lineage (GTDB taxonomy): Bacteria > Bacteroidota > Bacteroidia > Chitinophagales > Chitinophagaceae > Lacibacter. Next base: position 2,075 of record JAKFDY010000381.1, read on the forward strand.
ACATCCTGGCTCAATGATTGTTTCACTGCCCATAACACAAATTGTAATTTCTTTCCGTTGAATGCATGATAGGTTTGTTGCTCTGTATAATCTTTATCAAATCGCTGATCATACATGCCTCCAAGAGTAGCCTTCAGTTGAAGTGAAGTTGAAAGGTCGGCCAATGCTTTTATAAAAGCACGGTTAAACTTTTCAATACCGCCCATATGAGAGAAAGCCGTTAACACAAAAAAGGAAATTTTCTTATCCCTCATCAGTTAAATAATAACACAAAACCTCTTTTAATAATCATTTTCTCGCTACACGGTATTACCCCTCCCCCTTAAGGGGGAGGCTGGGTGGGGGTACCTATACACTACGTTGAAACCTGTTCATCAACAACGCACACCAATACCTTCCCCATGATAATTTCTTCTGCTGAAATTTCTTGTACAACTGTTCTTCATCCTTATTCGAAGGCTTTATAAACTCATTCTCCTTCAACCATCCTTCAAACGGGAATGTAAATCCTTGCTTCTTTCTTTTCCAGATTGCTTCCGGTAGTTCGTCTTCAAACGCTTTCACCAGTAAATATTTCGGAGGCACTTTTTTAAACTTAATTACTTCATCAATGGCTCCGGCCATCAGCATCACTTCTTTATCAAGAAATGGAACCCTTATTTCAAGCCCATGCCACATGCTCATAAAATCAGAATCTTTCAACAATTGATTCTGCATATAAAAATTTGTTTCGAGCCAGCTGATCCTGTTGCCATTACTTAATGTGCTCACAGGATAATATTCACTAAGTGCAATAAGATCATTCTCAATTTCTCTTTCAGTAGTATCTAACAAAGAGGCAACAGATACCGGTGTAAAAATGCCACGGTAACTCAGGTACTCTGCAGCGGTGTTTTGCATACCTGCATAACTCAGCTTGCGTAGGCGGTGATCGGGGAATCCTTGCAGACTTCTTAAAAGTCTGTTTGGTGCTTTCTGTACAATCTGCATTTTTTTCTGCTGTCTGAAAGAAGGATACCCGCCAAATAATTCATCGGCACCCAAGCCAGAGAGCACAGCCTTTAATCCGTATGCTTTTGCATACATGGAGATAAAGTAAGTGTTGATACCATCCAGCGTTGGCTGATCCATGGCCTGCATGGCATCTTCCAGCTGCATATTAAAAATATCCTTCGTTACTAAAAACGATTGATGCTTTGCTCCGGTTTTGTCAATGATCAGCTGTTGATACTTTTCTTCTGAAAACGCTTTTTCATTGAAAACGATGGACAGCGTATGCAGGTTATCTTTTCTTGTATGACTGGCGATTAATGTAAGCAAGCTCGAATCAATGCCGCCGCTCAGGAACAATCCGATAGGCGCATCTGCAATAAGATGACGTTCTGTTGCCTGCTCCAGGGTTTCATGCATTAATTGCAATGCTTCGTCCTCGTTTTTCAGTTGTCCTGTAAAGCTCCATTTAAAAAAACGATGCACTTTCTTTTTAAGCGATGGCAGTTCGATCACCAGTGCCGTTCCTTTTGCAAGTGGTACTACATTTTTAAGTGTGGTAATAGGTTCTGGTAAATGACCAAAGGTTAAAAAAGCCGAACGCCATTTTTCGTTTTCTTCAAATACTTTTTCTGCTTTTGCAAACGCCCTGATTTCTGAAGCAAAATAAAGACAATGCTGATCGATATAATAATAAAGGGGTTTGATGCCTGCATGATCCCTCGCCAACACCAGTTGCTGTTTTTTTTCATCCAACAAGGCAAGGGCAAACATGCCATTAAAATATTCGAACGCTTCCACACCCCATTGGCGGTAAGCCTTCAGAATTACTTCTGTATCGCTTTCTGTTTTGAACTGATGCCCGTAGTGCTGAAGAGTAGAACGTAATTCTAAATAATTATAGATCTCACCGTTAAATACAATGGTTAGTTCAGCATCAATCATTGGTTGATGCCCGGCCTCACTCAGATCAATAAGTGATAAACGTCGATGCCCTAATGCCAATGGCAATGATGGATGCACAAATAAACCGGCATCATCAGGGCCGCCACGATGCATGGCATCACGCATATGCACAACCTGCTCCTGCAGGTTCTTCAAAGATGGATCAAAAATTCCGGCAATGCGGCACATAGAGTAAGGAAATCACTTTAAAAATTCGCAGACCAATTCGCTTTATAGTTTCTGGTCTTCATTTATAAATAAGATTAGACGGGCCACTATTTATTTTGATGTTGCACACAAAGTGTTGAACAACGATCTAATGTAATTCAATACAGTAGTACAATTGCTAAATCAAGGCGTAATCCGAAAACCAGGCTGTATATTGGTTTTCGGGGTCCTTTTTGGTTACTTTTTGGACAAGCAAAAAGTGACAAGAAACCTTACTTAATCCCAATAAACTGCAACACCTTATTATACCACTTGTTCTTCGCAGGATCATTATCATAATACCCATAGCCATACCCATAGCCATAACCATAACCATAACCATAACCACCATAACCATAATAACTGTTATATCCTTCTACTTTAATATCATTCACCAGCATACTTGTAACAGGAAACTTCTTTTGCTGATAAAGATCTTCAAGCATTTGTAATTGTTTCTTAAAGGTATAACGCTGCCTGATCACAAAGAGACTGGCGTCAGCAAACTGAGAAAGCGTCATGGCGTCACTTACCAGACCCACGGGTGCTGTATCAATGATCACTGCATCAAAATTATCCCTGCAAAACTCAAATAGTTCTTTCACCTTAGGCTCAAGCAACATTTCAGAAGGATTGGGTGGTGTGGGTCCGCAAGCGATCACAAATAAATTATCAATATCAGGAACTTTGATCGGCAACTCTTCAAGCCCGATCTTGCCAATCACAAAATGCGTAATGCCAAATGCCCTTTGCAACCCTAAACCACTTACTACTTTAGGCTTACGTAAATCAAATTCGAGTAAAACAGTTCGTTTACCAGTAAGTGCAATGGAGGCTGCAAGATTGGTGGCCACAAACGATTTACCCTCACCACTAAAAGAAGATGTAACAAGTATCACGGGTGTCCGGTCTTTTTTCAACACGGGTTGAAGATTGGAGCGGATAATCCGGAATTGTTCAGCAAGAATGGTTCTGCTGTTTTTAATCACAACCAGTGTTTGGCCTTTATCATTGTGTCCAAGCTCACCAATAACCGGCATTCTTGTGTATTTCACAATATCTGCTTTGGTGGTAACCCTGTCATTCATCAGATCACGGATTAAAATAATACCCACAGGAATCAATAAGCCAAAAAACGCAGCAAGCATATAAGCACTGCGCTTCTTAGGGAAGATGGGAGCCCACCCACCTTCTGCTTCTGAAAATACTTTCGAATTGGAAACAGTAGACGCCAATTGAATTCCCGTCTCTTCTCGTTTCTGGAGCAGAAAAGTGTACAACTCATTTTTGATCAGTTGTTGTCGTTTTATCTCACGTATCTGGCTCTCCTTTTCGGGTAATGCAAACATTTCAGAACGAACAATCTTTGCTCTTCGTTCTAATTCATTTTTCGATAAAACATACGCCTGCCTGATATTTTTAAGATTTTCGATCATGGAGGTACGTGTTTGCTCAATACTTTGTTCGATCTCCTTTATTACAAGGCTTCCCTCCCTGCTCACCCTGAGTTCGTTTTCCCGTTTCAGGATCAGCTGGTTATATTCTGTCACTAATCCTGATAAAGTAGGATCGGTAATACCCAATGTTGTGGGCGTAAGATTATAAGCATTTTTTTTATCCTTGATATAATTATCCAGCAAATCAAGCACCATGATCTGCATTTCCTGGGTACGCAGTTCAGCTTCCGATTCATTGATGCTGTTAAGATACATTTGCGATTGATTTTCAAGGTCTAAAAATTGATTTCGCTTTTTAAAATCCTGCAGATTAGTTTCAACAATACCTAGATCACCTTCAAGTTCGCCTAAGCGGTCGGAAATAAACCTGAGTGAGTTTTCAGAGATCCGGCTCTTATCTTCAACATTATACCGACCATATTCTCTCATCACCTGGTTCAGGATATCAATCCCTTTATCAACATTTTCTGTTGTAAGGCTAAGATTCAGCACGCTGGAACTGCGGCTTTTGGGGGCAATGCCAAGTCTTCCGGAAATAGACCCCGCAACTGATTTTGACGGACTCCACGAATACGTATATTTCCTTCCAACAGCATTCTCAATACCAGAGTTTGGAATAACCCTGAAGGTTGATCCTCTTATTTCAAGATTACTATAAAATGGACGGGGCTTGGTTTCCTTGTTCATCAAGAAACTATTCTCTCCCGTAAGTTGAATGTTAAAAGAATAACCCCTGTTGCTGTCAGTTATGTTTACCGGCTCAACAATAAACGGTGCCTGCTTGTATATCTCACTGCTTCTCACCTTACCATGTTCTACATAACCGTTGTTAAGATGTAATGAATCCACCACACGCTTCAGGAATTCTTTTGATCGCATCAGATCAATTTCATCTTCTGTATTGATTTTGTCAGTAGGGTTAAAAATACTGCTGAACTTATCGGAGCCTTTGATATTGGTGGCATTCTCAACTTTTACAATCATACTGCTCCCCACAGTGTACAAAGGAGTTGACCAGCGCAGATATGCCCATGCCACGATCAATGCAACCCCTAAGGAAAAGAAAAACAAAGGCAGGTTCGAAATATATTTAAACAGGATCTCTTTAAAGGTTAAAAGCCTGCTGTCGGTTTCTGCCTGTGGCAGATGATCAAATTCGTTGGCCATTCGGGAAACTGATTAACGGAAAAGATTAGAAATAATGAGAATTAGATTGAGGATGCTGAACCCAAAACTGATATATTGAAACGTACGTTGAGCAGATTGATCATTTGCAATTAATTGCTTGTTGGTTGGTGCCACATATACGATATCGTTTTGCTTCAGGTAGTAATTAGGGGATTGAAAAAAATCACCTTTCGTGAGATCAACGGTATGCATGGTGCGCTTACCATTCTGCTCACGGATGATCAGGATATTTTTCAAATTGCCACCGGGTGCAACACCACCTGCCAAAGCAAGCGCATCAAGAAAGGTTAATCTTTCTGAGGTAGAAGTAACCTCTCCTGGTGACCCTACCAACCCATGAAATGTAACCCTGAAATTCTGGTAACGGATATTCACGATCGGGTCTTCTTTTAAATATTCACCTGCACGCTTAATGATCTCTTTTTCCAGTTCCAGTTTGGTCATACCATCGGCATGGATAATACCAAGCAAAGGCAATTTAATTTCCCCGGTTGTAATATCCACCAGGTACCCGTTGGCACCCACTTCCACTCCACTTCCAGCACCCGAAGGCAAGCCAGCACCGGAACTCGAATAATTCTGGCTGAACAACTGGTTAGCCGCTGAACTTCTCGATGAAATATTAACCTGCAACAGATCTCCTTTCTGGATAATTGGCTCTACTAACTGGTATTGGTTCAGCTTGGCAGTATCAAGCCCCTCATTAAAATAAACAACTTCTTTTCTCAGTTTGGCAGGCGATACACAGGAGGAAAGAAACAGCAAACAAACTGCTGTTGAAAGTGAAAGTAAACGTATCATGTAATTTATTTGGTCAGTTAATCCGGTTGCGGCACTAACGCCACAACATTTGATTTATTGAATTGTTTGTAAAACTCCTGCTTCAACAACTGAAAACTTAATAACTCCGAACGAAGAACTTTTCAACTCAGAACTCCAGAACTTAGAACTTAACCTATCAACTACAAACTACCGGCTACCAACTCCAGATTACTCTTCTCAAACTGTGCCGTTAATTCATAGCCAAGACTCTCTAAAAGCACATAGGCCCTGTTATTCAAAACTTTGATCACAATCCCTTCTGTATCCATCATCAATCCTGTTTTAACCCGCACCTTTTGGCCACTTTCTAATTGCACAGGTCTTGCCTGCACATCAGTATATTCATTCAGAAACTTCCGGATCACGTCGATTTCCTTTTCTCTGATGATGGCCGGTTTCCCGTTCC
>JAKFDY010000382.1:0-3843 GCA_036675885.1 Lacibacter sp.
AGTGCTTCGCTCTTTGATAAAGCCCCCTTAAATGAGTTGTTGAAAAGCACTGTCTATAAGAATGTCAAAGAACAAAAATGTGAACAATTAAAAATTGAATTAATTTAACGGGACACTAATGAATAGCAATAACAACATTCTTAAAGCAGTGCCATGAAATCCATTAAAAGAAACAAAAACCGGTTTACCTCAAAAGAAAAAGCGTTGCAGCACCAACATACTGCACGCTTAAATATAAAAACATTTCATCTACCCGTTCTTCTTCGCAAATTCATTTAACAAACTCAACATTGCATCAACACTGTTCATGGTAAGCGCATTGTACAGGCTGATGCGGAAACCTCCCACACTGCGGTGACCCTTCACTCCATACATGCCATTTTCTTTACATAATTGCATGAAAACTGCTTCTTTCTCTTTATCATCCATTGTAAACACCACGTTCATTTTGCTTCGGTCTTCTTTTGCTACCGGCAAATTGATAAAAGGAATTGCTTCCAATGCCTTGTACAGCACCTCGGCCTTCTTGTTATTGATGGCTTCTATTGCAGCTACTCCACCTTGTGCTTTTAACCAACGTAGCGTGAGCATAGCCACATACACAGCAAACACCGGCGGCGTATTGAGCATACTGCCTTCTTTGATGTGATTGCGGTAATCGAGAATAGTTGGTATTGTACGGTTGACCTTACCAAGAATATTTTTATTAACGATCACGAGATTTACTCCGGCAGCACCCATGTTTTTTTGCGCACCGGCATAAATAAGATCGAATTTGTTGAAATCAAGTACACGGCTCAGGATATCACTACTCATATCTGCCACAATGGGCACTCCACAGTCGTATGGCATCTGGTGCCATTGCGTACCGGCAATTGTTTCGTTAGTGGTGATGTGCAGGTATGACGCTGTAGCTGGTACTGCCAGCTCATGAGGCATGGTTGTGTAATTGGTGTTTTTTGATGAACTCACGATTTCAACATGGCCAAACAGTCTGGCTTCTTTAATGGCTTTGCCAGCCCAGGTACCTGTTTCAGTATAAGCCGCCACATCCTGTTCGTTGAGCAAATTCATGGGCACCTGCATAAACTGCGTGGTGGCACCACCATGCAGGAAGAGCACTTCATGATCATCATCCAGTTGCATTAATTCTTTTACCAGCGAACGGGCTTCGTTCATCACCTCTTCAAACAAAGGCGTGCGGTGACCGATTTCAAGAATGGATAAGCCGCTGTTATTAAAATTCAGAATGGCTTCACTTGCTTGCTGAAAAACTTCTTTTGGTAAAACAGAAGGACCTGCGTTGAAATTATGCATCATCATGGCTGCGAAATTAATTGATTTGAAAGGAACAGGTGTTAGGTGCTTAAGAGTTCAGTTTTTTTTTGAAAAAATGGTCTGGGAAAAGGGTTGCCAACCTTGTTAGGCTGACTACAGACATAAATCTGCTATTGCAAGGTTGGCAACCCTAAAGGTAGATTTCATACTTTCCATCTCTTTTTTGCGTTTTTGTTCCGGATGTTATCTTTAGGCCTCAATCCAATGATCGATTTATGAAAAAACTCATCTTCCTGTTTTGCTTTTCTCCATTCTTTCTCTGTGCGCAGGATTTTCACTTATCCTTTCGGGGCGGGTTAGCCAATTACCAGGGTGATCTGCAACAGAAAGGCTTTACGTTCAATCAATCAAAATTCGTAGGCAGTATTGGTGCCCGTTATGATCTTACGGAGCATTTGCTTGCACGCACACATTTCAGCTTTGGTATGCTGCGTGCGGCAGATGCGAAAAGTAAAAGTTCAGCACACCAAAGCCGTAACCTTAGTTTTCAAACCAAATTGTTTGAATGGGAACTGGGTGCACAATACAATATTTTCAACCTGAATTATAAATGGTGGACGCCGTATGTGTTTGCGGGTGGTGCGTTATATCGCATTAAACCGTTTACTGCTGATAATAACGGAACAAAAGTTTTTCTGCAACCATTAAGTACCGAAGGGCAAGGTTTTCTTCCCGGAAAGAAAGTATACAAATCAACACAGTTCTCTATCCCGTTTGGTATTGGTGCAGAATATTTGTTAACGGAAGACTTGCGTGTTGGTTTGGAACTTGGTTACCGCAAAACATTCACTGATTATATTGATGATGTAAGTTCGAAGTATGTAGATCAGGCAACGTTGTTAGCTGCAAGAGGACAAACAGCGGTTGACATGGCTTATCGTGGCAATGGCACTTACCCTGCCGGTGGCAGTTTACGTGGCAGCGAAAAAAATAAAGATGCTTATTACTTTGTGCAACTCACTGTTACATGGCGTCCGTTTGTTGATTGGTACAAACGCACATCAGGCATTGCATCATTTAAGAAAGATAAAAAAGTAGGTTGCCCGGGAACAAGGGAGAGAGGTTACTAACCGTTGATGAAATGATCTGGATGATGATATTGATAATACATGAAATAAAAATGCGGAGCTAGTCACTCCGCATTTTTTAAACTTATTTTCTTTTCTACTTATTTACTTATCTACTCGGTTACTTATCACTCCTTCGCATCTTTTGGCAACTGAATTAAAAATCCGCTGTTACCACCTGCAACTGTTGTAGGCACTTGTCCGCTCCATTTTTGAACTTTAATATAATCGATATAGAGCGATGTTAACGACAACTGTTCTCTCTTGATGGCCTCTGCACGACCGGCAGCCTGGATAACTGCTTGCGCTGAATCACCTCTTGCCTCAGCAATTTTACGTTCCGCTTCGGCTACAGCAACCTGTCTCCTGTTTTCAGCTACCTGCACTTCCTGGATGGCTCTTGTTTTTGCAACAATCGATTCAGAAATTTCTGCAGGTGGAACAATATTGGTACGCAGTTGCGATACATTGAACCACTTTGCCACACGCTTATTACACTCCTTTACAATATCCGATTCAAATTCTTCCCGGTGATTGAAAATAGAATCAACGGTATAACGGTTGGCCACATCATTCACTGAACCAACGATAGCATTCTTCAACCAGCCTTGTTCCATTTCATTTACGCCTACACGCAGGTTCTGAAACATATCTGCTACGTTACCGGCATTGATGGAATAGTTAAATGATGGTTTGATGGTTGCACGGAAACCACCTTTCGTTACGATATCGTTTGCTTCGTAATCGATATGTTGCTGGTGAATCGGGAATTCATAAATGCGGGAGATCCATGAATTGTAAAACACCCAGCCTGTTACATACTCTGTGCGGCCAACACCACGATTATCGCCCACGTTACTTACTTTAATACCAACGTGGCCTGCATCAATACGCTCCACATCAATTGGATTGATTGCAACAGTAACAAATGCGATTAGTGCCACTGCAACTACACGAACAAGTGAAACGGGTTTGAAACGGCCATCTTCATTTACATAAGAAGATTTTTTGAGGATGCCGAAGAATAATCCTGCGACTAATGCTGCAAGAATAAACACAACTAAAGAGAACATATTTTATTGTTTGGTTTTAAAAAAGCGGATGAATGAAACAAGATGGGTAACAATCAACACAAGCAATAGCATACAAAGAGCTATGAACAGGAAAAACCTGATCCAGCCACCCGACAGATCAAAGTCGAGCACATAAAACAAGATGAAAAGAGAAGCTAAGATGTGTAAGAGTAAAGCTAAAACCCGAAATGCGGAGTTGTTCATGTTGACTGTGTAGAACAGTATTTTTATAAATCAAAATTACAATGTTCTTTGAAATGCAAAAGAGTTGGCAGTGGAAATATTTTAGCAACAATACTGCAAATCAGTTATGCAGCTTTATTACGCAGCCGTTCGATTAACGCCACGTTCATTAAGATAAGCAG
>JAKFDY010000383.1:0-7567 GCA_036675885.1 Lacibacter sp.
CTTATTTATTGGTCTTTATTTAGATGTGCTGAAATGGATCATCACCCTAAAATCAAACGCATGGGGTGAGGGAATGAATGTTGTACTGCTGTTGGCAATGGGTAACGTTTTTCTCGGCATTTATTATAACCTGAGCATCTGGTACAAGTTGACCAATAAAAATTTATACGGCGCTGCCATTACAATCGGCGGAGCTCTCATTACTATTGGATTGAATATTATACTTATTCCAAAATTTCATTACTGGGGTGCTGCTATTGCCACATTTACGTGTTACTTGTTTATGATGATAGCAAGTTATATACTGGGTCAGAAATATTATCCTGTTCCTTATACCAGGAAAAAGCTTATTTCATACCTGGTGCTCGTTAGTATGATCGTGTTACTGCATCGCAGCATTACGTATTTCTATCCACCTCTTTGGTTCAGTATTGTTACAGGAACATTATTACTTGCGCTGTTTACCAGGTTTGTAATAAAAATCGAACGCAAAGAATTACAAAAACTCCCCTACATTGGTAAATTCATTTCAGCCACTTAAAAGAAATTGACCTGACAGATTAAGCTCGATTTTAAACTTACCTACTGAAAACTATACTGTCTTGAATGAATCTGTCAGGTCGAACCTCACTTAATGGAGGAAGCAGAGTTTTTTCTTAGTGTTTCTTTGCGTCTCCGTGACTCTTTGGTTTAAACCATAAAAGGATTATTTCTCTTTTCATAACCAATAGTTGTTGCAGGGCCATGACCACTATACACAATTGTTTCATCGGGCAACACAAAAAGTTGCGTGCGGATGCTGTTGAGCAAGGTTTGATGATCACCTCCGGGCAGGTCAGTCCGGCCAATACTTTCACGGAACAACACATCGCCGCCAATTACAAAATTCTGCGCCTTGCAATAAAAACAAACATGGCCCGGCGCATGTCCCGGGGTGAACAGCACCGTTAGTTTATCATCATCCATTTCCAGTTCATCCCCTTCCTTTAACCAATGCAGCGGACCATTATAATTATCAAACGGCAGGTTCCACATTAAACCACTGGCAGGGGCAAAGTCTAATACCTGTTTTTCATTGGCATGCAGGTGCAGTTCCAAACCATAAGTTTCGTAGATCCATTTGTTGCCAAACACATGATCGAGATGGCAATGCGTATTGAGTAATTGAATGGGTTGTAATTGCTTTTGTTCAACAAAAGAAGCCAGTTCATCCCGCTCTTCATCAAAATAACAGCCGGGGTCGATAATGAAGGCTCTCTTTTGTTCGTTATAGAGGATATATGTGTTCTCCTGAACAGGGCTGAAAGTAAAAGCTTTAACAGTGAACATGGATTGATTTTTGTACTTTTAAATGTCGGTTTTCCCAAACCTGATTCCCTTAATGATATAATAAGAAATGAGCCATGAAAAATATTAATTTTCAGTCAATCGGTAATGACTATTTTTTATGGCAAATAACATTCGGCCAAAAAACATTACTACAAATAACTAATGAAAATATGCGAATTCAAGTGAACGGTTTTCTTCGTCTTGCGGCAACAGTATCATTCATTTTTCTTTTGTTCCTGAACCATGCTTCTGCGCAGGTAAACATGGTGGAGTTCGGGAAAAACCGGGTTCAGCACACAAAATTCAAATGGAGCTTTTACCAAAGTCCCAATTTCAATGTTCATTACACCATCAATGGATTGGAACTGGCAAAGTTTGCAACACAGGTAGCTGAAGCTGAACTTCCTTCACTCGAAGATTTTATTGAGTTCGGTATTCAGCGCAGGCTCAACATTGTTCTCTATAACAATTTCAACGATTACAAACAATCGAATATTGGTATTGGTCTTGATATTCCAAACGCCGGCGGTTTAACCAAATTGGTGAATAACAAAATGGTGGTGTATTACAATGGCGATCATAATGATCTCCGCCGCCAGATACGTGAAGGTATTGCCAAGGTGCTGGTTGAAAGCATGCTGTTTGGTGATGATCTTGGTGAGTTTGCACAAAACCAGGCATTGCTTGATCTTCCAAAATGGATGACTGATGGTTACATTTCTTACGCTGCTGAAAACTGGAGCACTAAACTCGATAATGATTTAAAAAGCGCTATGATCGGTGCCGATTATAAAAGTTTTTACCATTTCGCATACGAGCAACCACGTTTGGCCGGTCATGCATTCTGGTATTACATTGAAGAAAAATACCGTCGTGAAAACGTAACGTATCTGTTGTACCTGAGCCGTATTTACAAAAATGTAAACAGGGCTACACAAACCGTTGCCAAGAAAAAGCTGAAAGATGTGTTGAAAGATTTCATGCTTTACAACCGTGATAAATATTTCAAAGATATCCGTGCAAGAAGAAATGTTCCCAGTGGCCGTTTAACTGTTCCAAAAGAAATTGGCAAGAACGATTATTTCCGTTTCCAGGCCAATCCTAATCCAAAGAGTTTTACTTATGCAGTAGTTGAATACCGCAAAGGACAAACCAGGGTGATCCTGAATGAGAATTTCATCTCTGAAAAAGTGTTGTGGAAGAGCGGTGTCCGCAACCTGGAAGAGAAACCTAATCCAAATTATCCATTGCTGGCGTGGGACCCCAAAGGAACACGTATTGCCATGATCGTTTGGGAAAAAGGGAAAGTTTTGCTGAATGTGTACGATGCATTCCGCCGTATTAAAACAGTAAAGAATGTTGAGCTTCCGTTTGAGCAGGTGAATGATATGCAATACATGCTCGATCCAAATACTTTGGTGATGAGTGCAGTGAAAGGCGGGCAAAGCGATGTGTTTGTTTACAAGATCGATAAGCAAACCACAGAGCAGGTAACCAACGATGTGTATGATGATCTTGATGCAAGCTTTGTTGCTTTCCCAAACAAAACAGGTATCATATTCTCCAGTAACCGTCCATCGCCCAACGCTGCTACCGGCGATACTGTATTACCAAAAGAACGCTACAATGTTTTTCTCATCGATAATTGGAACAAATCAGAATTCAAACAAATATCACAGCTGAGCAATATCAAATATGGTAATGCCCGCTTCCCTACGCAATACAATATGAATCACTTCACGTTCATCAGTGATGAGAATGGTATTGGTAACCGTTGGGCAGGATTCTTTAGTACAACCGCTGCAGGGTTAGATACCATCTTCCAAATAGGTGATGAAATTCTTCGCAACCCTGAGCCGAAAGAACTTGATTCAACATTGCAGGCATGGAACAAGCAGGAACCTGATTCAGTATTTACATTCCGGGTAACAGATGACAGCTCTTATACTTTCCCCATGAGTAATTACCAAAGCAGTGTGTTGGAAACACGTATTGCCGGTGATAACGGACAAGTAACAGAAGTGAATCGTCAAGGTGAATTTAAATTCCTGTACAAACTGAAAGTGGATGAAAATACGTTGCGTAAACGTAACGTAAATGCAAGACCAACGGAGTACATCAAACGGATGACAAGGCTCGATAAGATCGCTGGTGAAAACACGCAGGATCGTACTGATATTGTTGACAGCGTTACAAATAAAAAGCCAACATCTGATTTTTTTGAAACAGAATTCAAAAACGATTCAATTCAACCCGGTGAAAAACTCATGGGTGCAAAACAACAGAGCCAGGAAGAAGTGTTGGCCCGTATGCGTTTGTTCCCTTACAGAAAGAAATATTTTATTGATAACGTAACAACCAATTTTGCATCGAACGGTGCTCTGCTGATCAACCGTTTTCAACCCTATTCAGGTGCTACCGGTCCTGTAAATCTTGGCAACGGTAACCCATTGAATGCAATGACGAGAGTAGGCGCAATGGAGTTTTTGGAAGATTACAAATTCAGCGGTGCTTTCCGCATCAATTATGGCTTACAGGATAACGAGATCTATATGCGTTTCGACAATTTGAAACGGCGGATTGATTGGGGGCTTACTTATTACCGGGCTTCTGTAACCGACTTCCCAATTATTACTCCCGGAGGTGGTGGCTACTACGGACAAAATCTGAGCAGCATTTATCAAGGGAATATTTCTTATCCTTTTAATGAAGTTCAGAGATTACAGGTCACCGGAGGTATCCGCAGGGATGTGTATATTATTAAAAGTAATGATGCACTTCCAGAATCGTTGAAAGAGCCAAACCTTGATGAAAATTTTGCCTTAGTAAGAGCCGAGTTTGTTCATGATAACACGATCAACCCTGTTACGAACATCTGGCATGGTTTCAGGGCAAAAGGATGGGTGGAAATGTTTAACCGCTTGGGGGGTACCTATAAGGGAACAGGTAGAGATGCAGCCGGAGACATTACATTCAACTTTGGTTTTGATGCAAGACATTATCTGCGCATCTACCGCAACTTTATCTGGGCTGTTCGTGGTGCTGCTGATGTATCATGGGGCGACAATAAGTTTATATATTATCTCGGAGGTACAGATGGTTGGTTAATGTTTGGGCAAAATGCGGTTACAAGAAACGGTGTAACCAAAGAACGTTACTTCAATACCGCAAATAAACCTGCACCTGATCAGAGTTATGTGTATGAATCATTGGCGGTGAATCTGCGTGGCTTTACACAAAATGCAGCGAATGGAAACAATGCGCTTGTGATAAACAGTGAACTTCGTTTGCCTGTGTTTACAACCTTCTTTAATAAACCGATTAACAACGCTTTCCTGCGTAATTTCCAGTTAACACAATTTATTGATCTTGGTACTGCATGGAACGGACGTTATGATAAGATCGGAAGACCTGAAGTAACTTATACTGATGTTTCAAATCCCAACAGCCCGGTATCTGTAACAATTAAGGCTCCAGGTATTGGACCGTTCCTTGGCAGTTATGGTTTTGGTGCAAGAAGTACATTACTTGGTTACTTCATCCGTTATGATGCAGGTTGGCAAATGAATGGTTTCTTTAAAGGAAAACCGATCATGCATGTATCACTCGGTCTCGATTTTTAAACTTAGTTTTTGTTTGATAAGGATGCCTGCTCACTGAAATGAGCAGGCATTTTTTTTAGTGTTTCATAGATCAGCAACAGCACAACTGCAAAAAGAATGGTAACGGCCCACACACGTGGATGTGATGCCGGTGAAATAACTTTCGATATAATTCCCTGCATAAGATCAAATGGCTGTGTTACCAAATGCCAGCTGTTATAACGATCGTACCTGCCGAGATAAATACCAAAACCGCAGAGTACAAAAAAACTTAGAATCATTGGCCTTACCTGCACAACCGAAAAACGTTTCAACAACAGTTGTTCAATATTTCGTAAGGAATACAAACCCATCAACAATCCATTCCATGCTGCCATGAACAATAATACAAGATCATAATACAAAGGAACGCCTGCCCTTTCCTGCAAATGAAAAAGATCGGTGATGAGATAAGGTGAATTAGGAAAGAACAGTAACCACAAGCTGAAGAGCACAACATTCCTCAATGAAAATTGAGCATCCTTTATCATACTGCTGAACAATAATGGTAACCAGGCAAGAAAAAGATTCCAGGGGATGAACAGGAAAAGAAAACTCCCCGTGTACCAAACACGAAACACATAAAGTAAAAACGAAAAACCAACCGAGTAGATGAGTATCTTTTTCATGTGCTAAAAAAACAAAATGAGTTTAGGAAGAAAAATGATCAATGCTGCAACAACACTACCTATCGCTGCAATCAACACGGCTGCTGCAGCAATATCTTTTACTTTTTTAATGATGGGATGCTGTTCCGGATGAACCATATTGCACAGCTCTTCTATTGCCGTATTGATGAGTTCAAATGAGATCACCAGTACAATACAAAGAACAATAACGACCCATTCGACAGAAGTGAGATTGAAATAGAATCCTGTAATACATATCAACACTGCAGCAATGATATGTACCAGCATATTTACTTCAGTCCTGAAAGCCGAAATCAATCCGTTGATGGCATACCTGAATCTTTTCATGCTTCTCTAAGATGATGAATATTTTCCAAAAAGAGATAACTGCCAAGTACTGCAAGCACAAGTATGGAAATGACAATCAATGACCGAAGCATTTTGTCTGCTTTTATTTCCACAAGAACGCTGTCCTTCTCTTTCTCATGCACAAAGTGAAGTTTCACCGCTTTAAGAGCAGAAAGAATAAATACTGAAACCGGACCAAATACAACAAGCGATGTAATATTCAATCCCGGAGGATCTTTAATTCCCCACTTCTCCATTGTTGGTGCAATAGCATCAAACAAACCATCAATGCCCAACCCATATTTAAGAAGAGAAGCAATGATCACCAGTGCTGCAGGTAACAGCAACAAAAGATTGAATGAAAGAAACATTCCCCTTTTTGATGAAACCGTAGTCATAAAAATTGATTTAGAGTTATGAATAAACTTGTTTTTGAACAACTGCAAGTGGCAGTTCCATTATGCCAAACCAATCCATGTTTTCAAGACTTTTTGCCTGCTTTCCCCGCTGCCATGCTTTTTTGAATGAACTATAATACTCCGGCATAGTAACCAAACCATAGATCACTGTTGCCAATACAGGGAACGAAACCCTTCCATTTGCCAGCATGAAGAACTGCAGACTCACTTCACCTTCATCTGTGAAAGGATAATTAAGCACCACATGTTTTATATCATGCCGCTCATAGTAGGGAAGCAGGCGCAGGTTCTCTGCATTCAGCAGCTGCCACAGTTCATTCCCAACTGTTTCAAATGGCAAGGCACTGAGTTGCTCCATACTGTAAGGAAACTTTTTCTTCCTTCGTACGATCTTTAATATCGGCAACGCAATTGTATGCGTAAGCATAACCAATATATTGCTGCGGATTTTTTTTAATAAGTGTTTCATGATACAGTTGTATTATCGTTAATTGTTTCAGTTCCTGTTACTTTCTTTCCTTCACCATACCAATCAATTTTTCGGGAGTAATACATTACAATAGCAAGCAGGATGAATAAACCAATGCTGCCAAACAGTAGCGCACCATCCTGTAACTGGATAAGAATGTAAATAAAGCCGTACAACGATGAGAGGAACACCAGCAACGCAATGGCAATGGCTGTTTGTTTAAAGATGCTGTAGGTGTAAGATGTGATCAAACCAATAGTAGCAACAGATGCAATCAGGTAAGCGATATTAAATCCTGTATATTCAGAAACAGACAACAGTAATGTATAAAAAATACAAAGTGCTAATCCCACCAACACATATTGTAACGGATGTACACTTCGCTTTTTCAATGTTTCAATAAAAAAGTAAAGGAAGAAAGTAAGTGCTATAAAAAGCAAGGCATACTTTACTGTACGCAGAGTTTTACTGTACGAATCAACTCCTTGCAACAATTCTACGCCAAAAGCAAACCCATCAATATTCTGTTTGCCTTCTTTCCACAGCTGCGGAATATCACGGGTGAAATGAAGGATATTCCAACTGGCAGTAAACCCTTTGTCAGTAACTGTATGTTGAGTTGGTAAAAATTTCCCGTCGAATGAAGGATCAGGCCAGGTTGATTTTAATTTTACATTGGTTTGTTTACCAAGTGGAGTAAAGTAAAGTCGCTCTGATCCTTTCAGTTTCAAT
>JAKFDY010000384.1:0-2346 GCA_036675885.1 Lacibacter sp.
AAGAAGTATGTAAGCTTTGCTTGGAAACCAAGATCGGTCAGTTATGCTCCACTCCATGGAAGAGTATTATTGTAAAAGGAATTGATGAGAAAGATAAACGTAAGTGGAGTTTGCTGTTGGATAAGTATCATCTCAATGTACGTCATGCAGCAAACGAATTAAATTTCCAGGTAGAAGATGATTGCAGCGAAGGGTTGGCGTTGAAAAACTATCTGGTGAAGAAGCTCAATAATGAAGATACACGCACATTCGGTCTTTGTATTGGTATTAAAACAAGAAACAAGAGCGAAGTGTTCAGCAGTATTTTGGTGAAGCGCAGACCATTATTGAAGCTATTTGGTTGGGAATTGTTGTATGTATATGATATTCTTTGTGCCAATGATTTCAACCCCAATGCACGCACAGGATTTGTTTTCAGCAGCAACAACCCGAAATTTTTACTCTATGAGCAATTACGTCGTTCGGTGAATGCTTTTTACCAGAACCTTGAAGGGAAGATGGCTGTTGTTGAAAAAGTTTTACCTGCGAAAAAAGAGGTGGAGAAGAAACCCGTAACACAATATATTCATCAATGTACTGATTGTTTAACGGTGTATGATGAAACAGTGGGCGAACCTGAAAGCAACATTGCAGCAGGTGTTAAATTCGAATCGTTGCCTGCAGATTATTGTTGCCCTTTATGCGATGCAGGTAAAGAAAGCTTTACAAAAATTGAAAAGTCGAAGCTGGGTTTACAAGCCGTTTAACTCAGCATGCGCATTAAAGTTGCGGAAGCAGGTTTTTTGCGCATCGTTCAACTGAATGCTGAACACGGTCAAATGATCGAGCATAAATTTCATGCTGTGCCGTGTTAATGAACCGTTTTGCAGCATATCGAAAATAGTGGCAAGCCCCTTCGCTGTATATATTGCACATAATGGCTCGGGTTCATGATCGTTCATAAACACATACGCATCATAGCCGGGGTTTTGTTTATAAGAAGCGGAAAGCTCTTTGATTAAAATTGGTTCCATCAGCGGCATATCACAGGCAAACACAAACAAATCTTCCGTGTTGAATTGCAGATGAGCACTCAACACACCAAGCAAAGGGCCGTGCAATTGTAAAGAAGCAGCATCAACAAACAGATCATCTGCAGCAAACACTTCTGCATAATCATTCAACTGTTGCCTGTTCACAGAAAGTTTTACAGGAATGCCCAGTATACTGAGTTTATCAACAGCAGTTTGTGCCCATGTCTTTGCTTCATGTTTGAGCAAGCCTTTATCACTGCCCATGCGTGTGCTTTGTCCGCCGCATAAAATTATTCCGGTCATAACATTAAAGTGAACTTTGGTGATGTGGTTTTGTATCAGCATGTCCGAGGCTTTTACCCGGACTAACAATATCTCTCACTACCTGTTTCAATTCTTTGATCTCGGGGAAACCACCATAAGTTTTCCGGTTAAAGATTTCTTTCCCATCTATTGAGATATGAAAATCGCCGCTTACTTCACTTGGTTGCAGTGTAACACCTTTTAATTCGTTTTCGAACGTAGTGAGCAACTCCTGTGCGATATAAGCAGAGCGCAACAGCCAATGACATTTTGGACAGTATTCAATGATAATAACGGGTTTCATGTCTTGTAGTTTATTATTAAGGGTTAATGAGTCCTATAAAATTACTGTTATTTTATTCGGGTAAAAATTATTCTTTGCAGCAAAAGCAAAGCTGGCAGTCGTTTACAAATACTGTAATTTTAGGCATGCTTTCGATCAGCCATTTATATGTATATCCCATTAAGTCGTTAGGTGGAATTGGACTCAGCAGTGCCCGTTTAACTGATCGGGGTATTGAACACGATCGTCGCTGGATGCTGGTGGATGAAGAGAATCGCTTTTTAACACAACGGGAGTTTCCGCAAATGGCGTTGTTGCGTACAGCCATTCATGCAAATGAATTAACCGTTTATGAAAAGGGAAATGAAGTGGATAAGATCGGCGTTAACTTGTATCCAACCGGAAATGGAACAGTGAACGTGCAGGTGTGGGATGATGTGTGTGAAGCAAGGGAAATGAGTGAGGAAGTGAATCAATGGTTTTCGCAAAAGTTGAATCGTGTTTGCAAACTGGTGTATATGCCCGAAGGAAGCAAACGAAAAGTGGATACTGATTATGCATTGAACAATGAGATCACCGGTTTCTCTGATGCGTTTCCGGTGCTGATGATAGGGCAGGCTTCGCTGGATGATTTGAACAGCCGGTTAGATATGCCTGTGCCGATGAATCGTTTTCGTCCGAACATTGTGTTTGCCGGCGGAACTGCATTTGAAGAAGATACCATGAAAGAGTTTCACATTAACGGAA
>JAKFDY010000385.1:0-2681 GCA_036675885.1 Lacibacter sp.
AGCTGGCCTGTAAGAACTCCTGATAGCTTTCCTGCAAAAGCCCTGATCTCATGCAGGGCTTTTGATTAATTATTCTAGGATAGTATTACATCTCGTCCCAACCTGATGATAAGAATACTGATCACCAGCAGAAAAACATAACGGATAAATACATTGCCTTTGAGTAATGCTGCTTTACTGCCAATGTAAGCACCCAGCATATTAAATGCCATCATGGGCAATGCAATTTTAAACACTACTGCCCCATTCATTAAAAAACCAATAAGTGAAGCAATATCTGCTATTGCATTCACAATTTTCGATGAAGCTGATGCATGCAGAAAATTTAAACCTGCAACACTAACAAATGCAAATACCAGGAGGCTGCCGGTGCCCGGCCCAATGAATCCATTATAAAATCCAATAACGCTACCAATAGCAGCACAAACCAACAGGAATTTATTGCCACTGTATTTCACCGCATGAATATGGCCGAAATCTTTTTTAATGAATGTATAAACTGCAAGCACAACAATAATGCAGAGCAAAAGCGGCTTAAACACTTCAGGTCTAATCAACTCCATCACAAATGTTCCGCTGAATGATGCAATGGCGGCAGTTATGCCTGTTGCCAATACAACACCTGTATCAACACCAATCATTTTTATATACTGAAAAGCAGCAACACAGGTACCTGCAAGCGATGCAAAGCGGTTGCTGGCTATTACCTGCACATGTGATAATTCAGGAAACAGGATCATCAGCAACGGAACCTGCACAAGGCCGCCACCTCCAACAACAGCATCAATAAAGCCGGCAAACAAAGCACCGATGCAAACAAAAAAGTAGATCAACCATTCGGCCATGGCTGCAAAGTAAAGGAGAAAGATCTTATTCTCTTGCACAGGTTATAAGATACAATACCGGGAACCATTGATCATTCGCTTTCCCTTGTTGTTAATGTTATAAAGGAATTTTCCTGGCAGAAAATAATCATTCCTCTTAATGTTTGTATTCATTCAGCATTCGTTTTAGAAAATATATTTCATCGGCATTTTTCAGAATCTCTTTTATGAAACACAAAGGATTGTGTTTTGTTTAATGTTGAGGATTACAATTGCTTCAGGCGTTTAATAAAACCGCTTTCAGAATTAAGCAGAAACATTTAGTACTAAGTAAGTTTTACATACCAATGCATTTAAATGTCGTGAAATTTACCCCAAAAGGAGTATTGACTTGCATACTCCCCCCACTTACTTTTGTCCGCAACATCAGCTGCTGCTGGTTTTATTATCCATTCATTCACTAAACCCAATTCTATGTATTGCAAATCATGTATCCGTGTGCTTGCGCTACTGCTATTACTTCTATCAGGCAGTATTTCAGCAACGGCACAACGAAAAGATGTTTCCGTTTCTCAATTCGATTCACGTTTTACTGTAAGTGTGCAGCGTTACTGGTCATCACTTGGCGGTAGTGAAGAATATTATTTCTTTGTGCAGAATAATACCAGTGAAGAATACAGTATGGTAGTGGATGTAACACTAAACCTTGCATGTGTTGGAACAAAAAATTTTACACTTGGTGTAAATAAAGTTGTTTGGTTAAAACCAAATGGCCGTTTTACACCCGAAGGCGACTGGTCGCATATTTACACAAGTGGTGCTGATAACTTTAAAAACTGCCGATTGGCCGATGGTAAATCTTTCACCTTATTGCAGGGCATCAGCTATACCGTTACCAATCTTACAAACGTAACGCAGCAGAAAGCTGCAGAAGAAAAAAAGAAAGCAGATGAAAAATTAGCTGCCGAGAAAAAAGCGGCCGAAGAAAAGAAAGAAAAAGAAGCACTGGCAAAAGTTGAGCAAGAGAAAAAAGAAAAGGGAGTACAAACAAAAGCATCAGTCACCACCACAACGAAAGAAGGTGAAACTGAAAGTGGCAGCAATACTACTTCTTCAACAACAGGAGGTGAATCTTCTGCCACATCAAAAGCTGAGCAGGAATACAATGTAAAGGAAGAAGCAAAGAAACAGGAAGAGGCAAGATTAAAAGCCGAGCAGGAAGCAAGAGATCAACGTCAGCGTGATTATGATAGCTGGAAACAAAAGGCAAATGAACAACGCCGCCAGGCAGAAGCAACTGCTGCAACTGCAAGTGTAAGTTTATTATTCATTGTTGGCACCTGGATCTATAATGATAAGATGGGCAGAGTAAATCCCGACTTTGTGTATAATAAGCCGGAGAATAAAGGAAAACTGAAACTTAACATGTCAGTTGAATGGGGCTACTCCATGAGTTATGCACCGGTATTGTTTGCAAGTGACAGATCAACTATGATCAATGGTAACACGGTATCTTCAAAATCGTTGGAGAACAAACAAATTTATACACTTAATCTTGATGTGAATCTGAAGATCGGTGCAGAGCATGATAATTTTGGAGGCTATGGATTTCTTTCGCCTAAAGCTGGTTTCAGTCCCATATTTGATGGCTATCAATTATCATTACTCAATTACGGCGCAAGAATATATGCAGGTGCAAAAGGTATTAAAGCCTATGGCGAATACATGGCTGGCGAGAGAATATTTTCTAAATCAGACAATGATCCTGAAGAAAACGGAAAGGGAAAACTGGATATGAACTTTGAAAAACTGGAGTACGGTATACGCTTTACAACCAAACCAAATGCTGATTATAAA
>JAKFDY010000386.1:0-6544 GCA_036675885.1 Lacibacter sp.
TTTTACAAATGAAATGAGCCGTAAAAAATATTCATTTTTATCTCAAAGGCTAATGAATATTTTTTTATGGCGAATAACATGTGGCAATTCAAAACAACAAAAAATAAGCACATGAAAAAAAGTAACTTTTATATAGTACTCTGTTGCGTGGTATTGGTAGCGGCCGCCTCTTGCAAAAAGAACTTTATGGACCGCTTTCCTCAAGATTCTATTCCACCTGATCTGTTTTTTAAATCGGAAGAAGACCTGTCTTTATACATTAACGGGTTGCTTTCATTACCTGGCAGGGGTAATTATGTGGGCGATCAGAATACAGATGATAAAGCAACCACTGCCTCAGTGGAAATAAAATCAATGATGACAGGGGTTCCTACTTCGCAAACTATTACCGGTGGCTGGAGTTGGGGACGCCTGCGGAATATTAATTACTTCCTTCAGAATTACAGCCGTGCTGCTGTTGCACAGGAAGTAAAAGATCATTATGCAGGATTGGCAAGGTATTACAGGGCAGAATTTTATATGGGTATGGTGAAACGGTTTTCTGATGTGCCTTGGTATTCGAAAGCACTCAATCCATCAGACACAGTTGAATTATACAAACGACGTGATCCACGGGCACTTATTATGGATAGTGTAATGGCCGATCTTGAATTTGCTTCTTCGCATGTAAGAGAATCGGTTCCTACAGGCACACCGGGTAAGTGGGTTGTAAAACTTGTGTATGCACGTATTGCGTTATACGAAGGCACTTATCGCAGGTATCATCCCGAATTAAATCTGCAAAGCACTGCAACTGGTTTTCTGCAAAAGGCAGCACAGGTTGCAAATGAAGTAATAGTGTCAGGTAAATTTCAATTACATCCCGACTATGCTGCTTTGTTTACAAGTGCAAATCTTGCCGCCAACAAAGAAGTAATACTGGCAAATATCTATGACCAGGATTTAGGAAAAAGCGGAAGCAACAATGGGGAGATCAATAACTATGAACAATCACCATCACGTGATCTTGTGCAAACTTATTTGATGAAAGATGGCAGCAGGTTTACTGATCAACCGGGTTATGCAACCTTCAGTTATGTGCAGGAATTTCAAAACAGGGATCCCCGTCTTTCGCAGGCGTTGATACCTCCGGGATTTATTATGGCTCCTAATGCACTTCCATATGTACTTCGGTTAAACAGGAACTTTACCGGTTATCACCAGTTGAAAGGTTATATCAATTCAACCGATGCAAAAGTTACGAACGGTGTTGATTTTCCTGCATACCGTTATGCAGAAGTGTTGTTAACCTATGCTGAAGCATTGGCAGAGTTGGGTACTATTACACAAGCCGATCTCGACAAGTCTGTTAATCTCTTAAGAACAAGAGCAGGTATTACAACAGCACTTAACTTAAGTTGGGCAAATGGAAATGTTGATCCTGTGTTGTCTGCAAAATATCCTGATGTAACAGGCGCAAACAAAGGAGTGATCCTGGAAATACGTCGTGAAAAAAGAGTTGAGTTTGCAGCAGAAGGTTATCGGTTTGATGATCTCATGAGATGGCATGCAGGTAAAGAGCTGGAGAAAATTCCGGTAGGTATTTATTTCCCTGGCCTTGGTAAATATGATCTTACTGGTGATGGCATTGAAGACATTATCCTCGTTGATAAAACTGCATCTGTTCCACCAGCAATTCCTGCTGAAACAAATTCATTAGGAATTAAACTGGTTTATTATAAAGCAGGAAGCTTTGGTGAAAGCGCAACGGTATATCTTAAAAACGGGAACAGTGGTGGTGTGACTATTACCGATAATAAGGTTCGCCAATTTATTGATCCAAAGTATTACTACAGACCAATACCTTTTAATCAAATGACCTTAAATCCCAATCTTGGTCCACAGCTCTTTGGCTGGGAGTAAGTTGGTAAAATGAGCAGTTAGTTATGGTAATACGGAAGCCTTATTCTTATAGCTTCCCTGTTTCTAAACCTTTGATCAGTTCTTAATTACCTGGAATATTGGAATTATTATTACTCTATATGAAAAGAATTTGTATTCTTCTGCTTGCAGTTTGTATAAGCACTGCTGTATTTGCTCAAAAGAAAAAGAAAGCAGTGTTTATTATTGTTGATGGCATTCCTGCTGATGTTATTGAAAAAATAAATACACCCATGCTCGTCAGTATTGCTAAGTTTGGCGGCTACAGCCGTATACATGTGGGTGGTGAAAAAGAGGGGTATTCGCAAACACCCACCATCTCTGCTGTTGGTTACAACAGTTTGCTCACAGGCACCTGGGCGAATAAACACAATGTATGGGACAATGATATTGCAGCACCTAATTATAACTATCCCACTATTTTCCGTTTATTAAAAGCACAGTCGCCTCAAAAGAAAATTGCTGTATTCTCCAGTTGGCTCGATAACAGAACAAAATTGGTGGGAGATGGATTAGCAGCAACTCAACACTTGAAAGTAGATGATCATTTTGACGGACTTGAACTGGATACAGTGACGTATCCGCACGACAGAGAAAAAAAATACATGAACCGGATTGATGAAGCAGTAGCAGCAAAAGCAGCTGACTATATTCAAAACGAAAGCCCCGATCTTTCATGGGTGTACCTCGAATATACAGATGATATGG
This sequence comes from Lacibacter sp., assembly GCA_036675885.1. GTDB lineage: Bacteria > Bacteroidota > Bacteroidia > Chitinophagales > Chitinophagaceae > Lacibacter. The sequence goes on from JAKFDY010000386.1 coordinate 2,629, forward strand.
GTCATCGTTATGGCGACAGTAAACAGTTCTATGAGGCTGTTGAACTAATGGATAAACAAGTAGGCCGCATCTGGCAGGCTGTTCAGCATCGTATGCAGCAGTTTAATGAAGACTGGCAGATCTATATCACTACCGATCATGGTCGTGATGCAGCTACCGGTAAGGGACATGGAGGTCAATCGGATCGTGAACGTACAACATGGATCGTTACAAATGCCAAAGGACTCAACAGTTATTTTAAAAGTGGCAAAGCAGCTATTGTTGATATTATGCCTTCCATTGCTTCTTTCATGGGTATTTCAATTCCGAAAGAACAACGGATGGAAATAGATGGGATTTCATTGACAGGTAATTTATCAGTTACAGAAATGAATGCACGTTATGAAAACGGAACGATTCTTATTAGCTGGAAAGGCGCTGAACAAAAAGGGAAACTAAAAGTATGGCTTGCAACTTCCAATAATTATAAAACAGGCGGTAAAGATCAATATCAATTGATGCAAACTGTTTCCATTCAAAATGGAAAGACAATCATCAATGTAAAAAATAAGCCTTCCGGATTTTATAAGGTAGTGATAGAAACCCCAACTGATTTTTTAAACCGCTGGATACTTATTCCATGAAACTGATAAACATGTTAAAGCGCTCAATTGCATTTTCTTTTTTCATCATTCTGCTGACTGCCTGCAAGGTTCAAAACAAAATGGCCGTTGCTAACCATGAAGCACCTGTTATTTTACAGGGGCCGGCGTGGGCAGCAGCATGGCAACAAAAAGCCGGCGAATACAAAGCCTTGTGTTACCAGGCCTATAACCTTGCACAAATGCGGCTCGATCTGTTAGTACAAAAACAATATGGTAAACCGGTTGCTATTGTAACAGATATTGATGAAACTGTTTTGGATAACAGCCCCTACCAGGTGCACCAGGCTTTACAGAATGCTGAATACAGTGATTCATCGTGGGTTGAATGGACAGCCAGGGTTGACTGTGATACAGTTCCCGGGGCTCTTTCTTTTTTGTTGTATGCAAAAAGTAAAGGCGTTGCTATATTTTATATTACTAACCGGCTCGAAAAAGAACGATCTGCTACGTTAAAAGATTTGCAGCGATGGAATTTCCCCGATGCAACAGATGACCACCTGACGATGAAAACCACAACATCCGGTAAAGAGATCAGGAGGCAACAAGTAGCTGATCATTATGAAATTCTATTGCTGCTTGGAGATAACCTCAGCGACTTTAGTGCTGTCTTTGATAAAAAACCATTGGAAGAACGTAACAACCAGGCAAAGAATAATGCCGCTTCATTTGGGAATAAATTTATTGTGCTTCCTAACGCTATGTATGGCGATTGGGATGGAGCCATTTACCAATTCCAATACAATCTGCCTGCTGCCGAAAAAGAAAAAATCATTATGAAGTCGTTAAAAAAATATTGAAGAACCAACACAACTGAATAAATGAAAAGAAGAGAACTGTTAAAGCAGATCGGGTTAAGTGCCGGCGCTGTTGCATTAGGTGGACAAGGTTCTGTTTTACATGCAGAAGAAAATGCAGGTAAACGGAAAAGAGTTTTGCGCATAGCACATATAACTGATGTACACATACGCCCCGAAGAAAATGCCCCTGCCCGTTTTGTGCAATGCCTGGAAGAAATAAAAAAGCATAAGATTGATTTTTTCCTGAATGGAGGAGATACAATCTTCGCTGCAGATTATAATGATATTAAACGGGAACGGGTGAATGAGTTGTGGCACATCTGGAAGCAAACATCACAGACAATTGCGGATTTTGAAATACACAGTTGTCTTGGCAATCATGATATGTGGTGGGCAGCGCCTAATAAAGAAGATGCCATGCATGGGAAAGATTATGTCGTAAAACAGTTAGGCATTCCCGGGCGTTATTACAGCTTCAATAAAAAAGGCTGGCATTTTATTATCCTCGACAGTAATAATAAAAATGCAGGTTCATTAGATGATGAACAACGGACGTGGCTTGAGAAAGATCTTGCTGCTCTTTCACCAAACACACCTGTTATGTGCATGAGTCATTATCCTATCCTCGCTGTTTGTACACATGTAGTTGGTGGCAATCATACCGATTCACCCTATATCACAGAACTATTTTATAAACACAAGGATAAAAAAATAACCTGTTTAAGCGGGCATATTCATTTAGAAGATCATGCAGTTTATAATAATGCTCAGTTTTATTGCAACGGATCGATGAGTGGTTTCTGGTGGGGCGAAGGCGATAAGGAATCTGCCGGTAAGGGTTACTATAAACAAACGCCTCCCGGCTATGCAATTATTGATTTGTTTGAGGATGGAAGTGTAAGCAACCAGTATATCCCTCACCACTACTAATATAGAAAGCGAACGAATTATTCTCCCTGCTTTTTTAAAAATGCCGCAATCATCTCATTATGTAGTTGCTGCAGGTTAGCACCTGCATACGGTTGCCATTCGTCAAGTAAACGATTATAAACTTCTGTGACTTCCAGGTCAGGAAATAATTTGTAATCGAACTTGGTTGTATGCAGACTGATATAACCGGGATAAAACCAGGTCTTTTGTAAACGCATGGCCTCTTCTAATTTCTTTAAGAGCAATACCTTTCCTAAACTGTATTTCTTATAAGCAGGATCGTAAATACTTAATAACCCCATGAATGATGTTTCAGCTTCATCATAACAACCGGCAGCAATCAATTGTCCTTTGTAACGGAGTGTGAGTAGTTGTGTGTTGAAAACGTTTTCAGTTCGGTCTCCCATTAAATAAGCTCTTGCTGAATCACTCAGTTCGAAATCAAGCTCTTGCCTGTATTTAGTAAAGAGCTCTTCCAGTTCATCGGTGAATTGCAAAGGTTCAATGCTGCAGTTGAAATGTTCACATGCACGCAACAATTTCTTGCTTTTTTTGCTGTGCTGGTAATGTTGTAACCTGTAACGTAGCCAGAACACAGCAAAGAACTCATCCTCTTTTGCAATAAGATCAGTTGTAATAAGCATCTGGTGAATACGGTACCAACCTTTGCTGAGAAAAGCATCAAGCAATTGCGGGCTTACTGTTTCCGGGTAAAAATGCTCGTAATAGATCATGCGAATGCAAGATAAAACACAAGGGCCACGAATTACACGAACAGAGTGGCCACAGATGAACGCAGATGGACACAAATGAACTAAACCCACTTGAAATTTTTTGATCATCCGACCGTATCAATTTCCAATAACACGGTTACCTGTTCATAACCGGCCAATCGATACCCCCCGGTGTTCAAACAAAATTCTTTGAGATTATGTGGTGAGTTACTTACTACGTCAGACATGGGCTGCAATTGGTACATCTCAGAATGTTCAGCATGATTTGCTAGTACAAGACAATCGGGTGAAGCAGCAGTGTTCGAACGATCAATAATACGCCAGCCAATATTAAGAGGTGGTTGGTTCGGATCATTTATGTTTAGCCGTTTACTGAGCATGCTGCAGTTTACATAAGCTCCATGAATAAGGAGTTTTACTTCAGGTTGATGTGCGGTGAGTTGTGCAATTAAGATCATGCGTTTTTTGAAGCTAAAGTAGAAGGGTTGTTTGTAACCTATTTGAGAAGCGGTACATAAACTGAACCGGCAACCCGAAGATTGGCTTAGACCGTGCTATCCCGGTCGGCCTGTTACCTTTAAAATATAGCTTTGTCGTAGGATAGTCCATTTCTTGGCCATAATTATCTATTTTCCTGTCATCTTTTAAACCATAATTTGCAAGAGATTTAGGAAGGGTAGTGTAATTTATTACTGAGGTTACTATGCTCTAAAGCCATACGATTTTGCTATGTATAAAAAGATTACCTGGACAATAGTGATTATTTGTTCCATTTTGCTGTTGGCTGTGTCTTGCTTTCAGGGTAAGAACA
>JAKFDY010000387.1:0-2255 GCA_036675885.1 Lacibacter sp.
GGAAAGTTTTAATATTATCATAAAAAGTATTACTTTTATGAGAAATGGAAAGAGCACAGAATATGGAATTAGTGAAACGTATCAACAGTGCGTTCACGATGCTTCAAAGAGAAAAGCCTCAGCCACAGATTGTAGAGAGGTTGATCGGGAAGTATGGTATATCACAGGTACAGGCTTATCGTTATATCCAACTGGCAAGAGAGATCAACGAAAAAATGCAAGTACCGGAACGTTCTGTGGTCTTTACTGTAAAGCTGCCACCAACGCTGATCAAACGGGTAAAGAAGCTATCGAAATCAAAGAGGTTGTCGATCAGCAAAGTGGTCCATACTGCGCTGGAAGAATTTTTAGCAAAGAAGGATCATGTCCAAAAAGGAGAAGCAAGTTAAGGTATCATTTGCCTATGACAGGTTGTGGGAGCAAAAACTCTCTCAGGTCTATCATCTCCTTATCCCAGCCGATGCTGTTTTCACTGAACAAACTTCAAATGAATTAATAGAACAAACTTCAGTTTATGAAAACAGCAGCGATATACACCAGGGTCTCATCCGATCAGCAGAAGGAAAATAAAACCATCGACAGCCAGGTAGATGAGTTATTGCAATTTGCTCAAGAGAATGGTTATGTTGTTCCGGAAGAATACGTTTTCAAAGACGAAGGATATAGCGGTGCTATACTTGTTCGTCCGGGTCTTGAAAAAGTGAGGGATTTAAGTGCAGAAGGGCAAATACAGGCAGTATTGATTTTCAGTCCTGACAGACTGAGTCGAAATTATGCATACCAGGTAGTATTGATCGATGAATTTGCATCGTGTAATACAGAGGTGTTGTTTATTAACTCACCCAAAGCAGATACACCTGAAGAAGCTTTGTTATTGCAGTTCCAGGGAATGATTGCTGAGTATGAGCGAGCCATCATCAAAGAACGTTCACGCAGAGGAAAACGGTTTAAGGCAAAGTCTGGAGTAGTGAGTGTATTATGCGGAGCGCCGTATGGATACAACTACATCAAAAAGACTGATGATACAGCAGCGTACTATCAAATCAATGAACAGGAAGCAACTGTAGTAAGAGAAATGTTTCGCATGTACACTGAAGATTTTTGTGGCATTGGAACTGTGGCAAGAAAGTTCACGGCTGAAAAAATACCAACAAGAAAGAACAATGGAAAATGGGAACGGTCTGTGATCTGGTCAATGCTTCGCAATCCGGCTTATTGTGGAAAGGCATGTTACGGAAAAACTGAGCGAACAGAACGTCAAAGGATAACTAAGCCTTTAAGGGCAAAGGGAGGGTATGTTGTGCAAAATGGCTGCAACAGGGAAAAGCCGAGAGAAGAATGGATTGAAATCTCTGTGCCTGCTATTGTGAGTCAGGAAGCTTTTGACATTGCACAGGAAAGATTAAAGAGCAACAAACTTCATTCGCAACGCAATACAAAAATTGAAACGCTTCTGCAGGGGATGATGGTATGTAGTGAATGTGGTTACTCTTTATACAGAACGGCTACAACTACCTCTGCTAAGAAGAAGATATATTATTATCGCTGTTTTGGTTCAGATCGTTATCGTTTTGAAGGAGTAAGAAAATGTAACTGCAAGCCGGTGAGGCAAGAATATTTGGATGCTTTGGTATGGCAACAAATACATCAGATATTGAAAGATCCATTGTTGATCCAAAGAGAAGTGGAGAAAAGAGTGGAGGAGACCAGGAAAGCGAGTCCTGTATTGAAGCAAAAAGACACGATACTTAAACAACGCAGTAAATTATTGCAATCGATGGATAAGTTGTTAGACGCTTATCAGGAAAGCCTCATTACTATCTCGCAGTTAAGAATCAGGATGCCTGAGTTACAAAAACGTGTAAATGCAACTGAGAAAGAGCTCGAGAATTTAAAGCACTATGAACTGGCACTTGATCAGCGGCTGCAATATCTGGATGTACAAAGCTTTACCAGTCAGTTAAATGCTAACGTAAACGACCTCGATATAAAAGAAAAGAAGAAGATTTTGCGACTGCTTGTAAAAGAGGTTGTAGTAGGAGATGACATGATAGATATCAGGCATTCCATCCCTTTAAAAGAAGCAAAAAACGAGCAAAATAAAAAAAGTTACCAATTGTGTACAAGGAGTATTGTCACCGTTGATGAGCAACATTGTTTTAACTGAACTGGATAAAGAGCTACAGGCAAGAGGTCATCGCTTTGTACGATATGCCGATGACTGCAGTATCTATGTAAGAAGTGAAAAGTCTGCC
>JAKFDY010000388.1:0-6945 GCA_036675885.1 Lacibacter sp.
AGTTACCGCTAACGGGCAGGTATTGCCGATGGTGGGGAATTTTATATTCGTCCGCCCGGAATTGCTGCCTGCTTTTTGATAAAGTTAAATATTAAGAACTAAAGCTGGGCTTTATTCGTCGAGCCCAAACTACAGCTTGGGTTTGCAATTTGCTGATGTTACAATGTCGAGCCCAACTTGCATAAAGCCCCTATGTTACATGCCGTTTTTCGTCTGTCACTTTGAAGAACTATTTAATAGTTTAAAAGCTTTCTCATTGCTACAGTTTTTATTCCCAACCCTTTTTTGCCAATTAATATTTGTAATTTCTATTCTTTTTTCAACATTTTGACCCAATTAAGTTTGAAGCCTTTGCTTTCAAGTGTCGTGGCAACTTGTTTTCCGATTTCCAAAGCGTCTTTGTCGCTATTATTAAAGTCGCCAAAACCAATATACAAATGATTATCATCAACAACTCTTTCAACGTCTTGCCAATGGTAATAGCAAAAACCCTTTGTCTTAATTCCTTTTTTTAGTAAGTCGACATGAATTTCTTCGCTGTCACCTTCTCCATCTTGTTTTGTCATACCGGCATTATGCAAAGCAATTATTCCTGATGAGTTTAATATGTCAAATGCTTGAACTAACTTGTCAAAGTCTGTAACCGCAGACCATGTTGCTTGCACTTTTAATCGGTCTGCATAAGCACTGTCAATTTGTTTTCTTGTCCAATCTTGGTCAAACGGAATTTCATACAAATAGTCTTCAATATTTCTAAAAATTTCTTCTTTGTCATAAAAGCCGCTCTTTATTGAAATGTTTAGTTGTTCAATAATGTCGTTTTTGGTTGTGTCCGTCATAACGGCATTGTCTGATTTAAATGTGGATGTGTTTGAATTTTCTATGTCATGCTTTGTGTTATTGCATGCGAAGAAAAGGGTTGTCAAGGTGATTGCTGTTATGAAACGCATGGTCTTTAAAAATGGCATGCTTATATTTCTGCTATTATACGCAACATCTCCCAATTAACAAAGCCTGTATATCAATAATTTAGTATTCGCCTTTTCAGATTGTAGTTGCGCCAATACAACTTTCACATAACCGTGTGCAAACGTTTCATAAGCGTTTTCATACGGGCATCACCGCAGCAACAGCAGGTTCACAAACAAAAGCCATATAATCTGTAACACCTCACCGTTGTTCCCGATACATGAGTTTATAGTCGCCCGTCTCCAAGAGTAAAACCAGGTTTTCATCCGCTATATAGGGCTTCCTATGGTTATATGAAGGGCTTCCCATGTACATACAAAGGTCACCCATCAGTTGCCTGGCGAACTTGGTAACCCTGATTTAAAACCCGGCCTGAAATAAAGAAAGCCACACATAGTGGCTTGTCTTTTTGCTTTTCGGCGATATTGAATCAACACAATAAAACATTTAATCCATTTCGGTTTTCTGCAATGCAGCATCAAACACTTCTCTCCCACTTGTTGTATCGTTGTCTGCTCACCCGAAGGGTGACTGAACAACTTCCACCAGGCACCTTTGCCTGCATATAATTCAGGAACATGATGAACAGTCACCCTTCGGGTGAACAGTCATCAACTCATCCAATTCCATTTCTGTTGCCTGCAAGGCAGCATCAAACTCTTCTCTCCCACTCATTGCAACACCCGTAAGGACTCGGTAATATTGAATTCCTTCACGCAGGTTGTTACAGAAAGAAGCAATGTATTTTTTCTTTTTTGCATCTTGTTCAATAGCTGCACTATCTGCCAGTTGTTCACGCAGATAGTTCATGTATAAATTCAGTTCCGCAATAAACATGTGCGGCCTGTTTTTGTTTTCTATAATATTTTCACGGCCGTAAATATGATCGGTCATGGTTTGCAATGAAACCACTTTGGAGAAATTAGCAATGTTCGGGCCGGGACAAATGGTTACCGCTTCCAGTTTCTTTACAAAACTCTGTTGATAGTTAATAGCAGCAGAATTGCTGAGGCCCACACATAAACATTCTTTATCCAGCACTTCCTGCACCTGCTTTTCGTATTCCTGTTGCGGCAGCTCAAGTGATTTTAATTGTTCCAGTTTCAGCTTCTGGTATTTTTTTGAAGCGGTGCAGATGGGTTCTTTGGTAAACTCTGTATTAAACGCCAAATGTTTTTCAGTACAAGGGCTACCGGGGTTTCCTTTGCTGATCCTTGCTGCTTTTTCTTTCGCCGAGCTTGTTCCTTTGAGGTAATGAAAACGGACACCCAACGGTGAGTTATTACTCAGCACCACATCGTTTTCTTTTGCTGCACATAAGAGCTGCATGGTTTCGTCATCAACAGTTGTTGCTTCGGGCACCAATAAAAATGGTGTGCCCCAACCCGTGCTTTCAATACCGTATTGTGTATGCAGAAATTCATCTTCTTCATGTGTACCTATTCCACCCTGCACAGAATAAACAATCGCCGGAGCTTTGTCAAAACTTCGGTTATTCTTTTTCTGCTGCGCTGCATTATAAATTTCAAACAACGAATTGGTAAGCTCTTCTTTCTTCGATCTGAATTCTTCAAGAATGGGGCCCAGCAAATAACCTTCTGTTGCAAATGCATGTCCGCCGCAATTCAAACCCGATTCAATTCTGAATTCACTTACCCAAATACCTTTCTTGGCTAAATATTTTCCCTGTATCAATGCAGAGCGGTAATCACTCACCTTTACCACTACTTTCTTTGTAAACACGCCTTCCTCATTTGCATCAAGCTCTTTGCAATGTTCAAGATAGTTGTACAAACGTGGGTTCATCCCTGCAGAAAAGATCACCGATGAATTGCTGAGATTACTTTTTACAAATCCACGTAATGCAGCAACAGCGTCCGATCCATCTTCTACCAATGTTCCTTCTTTAGTAAATGTTTCCCTGTCAACCTTGGTCATGATGTTTACATCAATCGTCCCGGGAACGATCTGCGAACGCAGATAGGTTTCCATCTTTTCTTTTTCAGGTTGATTACTCATCTTCATCATCTGCCGGTACATTTGTTTCAATGCACTATCGTCGGGCAACATTTCAAAATACTTGATGATCTCCGATCCTTTTTCAAAAGCAGCTGCTTTCAACTTCTCTACCTGCTCCTGCACAATTGTATTTACAAGGTTAAGATAATCGGCAATGCGTTTGGCCCTGTAATCTTCTTCATGTACAGCAATGGGTTGATAAGGAAGATTCGCCGTTTGATAATAATGGCTTCGCATCATTTCAATCAACCTGTCTTCCACAATGGAAATAACTGATGAAATGCCAAAGCGTGCAACTTTTATGGGACTGTCAACAGTGTATGCCAATCCCATTACGGGAATATGAAACCTGTGTGGAGAAGAATAATTCATAATTTGAACTAAACAGACAAAACTTTATCTGCCAATTTTTGGATAGTGATGAATAGAACAGTGGTTCTGATGTAACCACATTTTTTGCTACCGCAAAAATAATATGCGTACACAGTATTAAGGTTTTTAAGCAACTGACAGGAATGTGATGAAAAGATGATCTTCGTCAGTTCAGTTTATTGAGGGTACCCCCTTACCACCTTCTATTGTGGCAAATTCTTTGTAATTTAGAGACAGAAACAAAATATCGGGTTATGGACGGACAAGTGATAAATATTGATAAAGAAATTTTGGGTGGCACACCTGTATTTTATGGAACAAGAGTTCCAATAAAGAACTTATTTGATTACCTGGAAACAGGTGACTCTATTGAAACATTTCTTGACGATTTTGAAGGTGTAAGCAAAAGTCAGGTTATTCGTCTCCTTGAAATGTCCCAAAAACTCATTGAAACATCATCAAATATACTCAATGAAAATTTTGCTTGATGAATGTGTTACCAAACGCCTTAAAAACCATTTGGAAGAATTTGAAGTCTTTACTGTAAGGGAATTAGAATTAAGTGGAGTTAAAAACGGGGAGTTAATGACTTATTGTTCCGAAAACAATTTTGACATCTTACTAACTATTGACAAGAATTTAATGTTTCAACAAAATCTCGAAAAATATCCCATCATAATTGTGGTTTTAAATTCTTTTACCAGTAAAATTGAAGAGCTCGTTACATTTCTTCCTTCATTTAAAGCTCAAGCAGGCACTTTAGACAAACACAAAGCCTATCTTATTGACAAATAGGGAGACCATACAACAAAAATATCCTGATCGTACCCTATCAAGTGTCATTGAACGTCAGCTGCAGTAATGCCGTCTTACTTCAACAGAATATTTTATCTTCCGTTCCTAATCACGCTTGCATGCAACCAAAACAATACGGCATTTTCTCCCTTCCTGTTATCGTTGGAGCTTTAGGATTCTTTGTTGACATTTACGATCTCTTGCTGTTCAATATTACCAGGCGTTCCAGTCTCACTGATCTGGGTGTTCCTGAAAACGAATTAAAAAACATTGGTGAAAACTTATTGAGCTGGCAAATGCTCGGCTTAACCATCGGTGGTATTCTTTGGGGAATACTGGGCGATAAGAAGGGAAGAAAAAGTGTCCTCTTCAGTTCCATCTTATTGTATTCACTTGCAACAGTTGCCAATGGTTTTGTAACAGATGTTGAACAATACCGTTGGATACGTTTTATTGCTGCATTAGGACTCGCCGGTGAATTAGGTGCCAGCATCACCTTAACAAGTGAACTCTTGCCCAAAGAGAAAAGAGGTATTGCCGCTGCTATTATTGCAACAAGCGGCGTGTTTGGAACTATCACTGCTTATTTTATTCATTACCTGAGCGATGAAAACTGGCGGCTCTGTTATTTTATTGGCGGCGGTATGGGGCTTGCGCTTTTGTTCTTGCGTGTAGGTTTTCTTGAGAGCAGCATGTTTGCAGCTGTAAAAAAAGACAATACACCACGTGGCAATTTCTTTATGCTCCTGAATAACAAAGAACGTTTCCTCCGTTATCTGCGGGCTATTACTATTGGCTTACCTGTTTGGTACATCATTGGCATCATCATCAGTTTTTCTGATGAGTTTGCAAAGCAGTTCGGCATTGCCGGTTTCGATCAGCCAAAAGCATTGATGCTGCAATATGTTGCATTGGTGTTTGGCGATATGGGTGCAGGACTGTTAAGCAACTACTTAAAAAGCCGGAAGAAAACCTTATACATCTTTTACGGCATTACTGCTTTCTTTATTCTGTTGTTCTTTGTGTTCAGAGGAGGTGGCAATGCATTTAACATGTACCTCATCTGCATGGGGCTTGGTTTTGGTTCAGGCATTTCTGTTTTATATATCACCATGAGTGCTGAGCAATTTGGCACTAACTTACGGTCAACCGTAGCCGTATCAGTTCCCAATCTTGTACGTGGCTTTCTTCCATTGATGTTATTGCTGTTCCAGTTCTTACGAGGCAATATTGTATTTAATAACTATGTTACAGGTGCATGGGTTACAGGCATCATCATTCTTGCCATTGGCATTTACTCTGTTATTAAAACAAAAGAAACATTTGCAAAGGATTTGGATTTTGTAGAGCTGTAACAGTTATGCTTCGATGATCTGAAACAAATGACAACCATCGTTGCTAAGCTTGTTTACAACATAGCACAACGTGCAGAAAAATTACAAGGAAAAGAAAATGCCGAAACCGGCACCAACATGATAATCAGAGAGCATTTATTAAAAAAAACAGCCTTGTTTTCACAAGGCTGTTTTTTTTAACCAAATCAAACTATCAATCTACAACTGAAACAGATCAGAGTTTTACAAACTTGTGCATCTTAGCAACAGCACCATCCTTTTGCTGCACTTTTAAATAATAAGCACCGGGTTTAAGTGTGCTGATGTTCATATTAAGATTGTTACCTGAAAAACTTGTTTGTTGCAATACTGCACCCGATATATCGTAAATAGCTGCCTGCGCATTTTGCATTGCTGTTCCTGTGTACAAAGTCAATTCATGTTGTGCGGGGTTAGGGTAAAAACTCAACTCAGAATCCGACTGTTTCGTCTTCACTAAAACAGATGAAGAGTAAGCAATTGAATGATCTTTCTTCATTATTCTTATTCTGTAATTGTAACCTGCAGCGTGTACTGAAAGAACATCTTCAATTGAGTAAACAGTTTTGTTCATATCAGCATTAATTTCTGTTACTGTTACATAAGCAGCATTATTGATGCTTCGTTCAACAACAAACCTGCTGGCAGAAGAAAGTATTTCATCTTCCACTTTCCAGCTAACAACAGCTTTATTACCTCTCACATTTCCATTAATTTCAATTTTATTATTGGGAAGAACAGAACAACTACCGGCTGTATAAACGATCTGTATTGTATCAATAGCATAAACTTCACATCCGCTAAACAAACGCTGAGCGACATAATAAATACCTGCGCTGTTGATATCAATTGTTGTACCACTTGCAGGGTTCGTTACAATACTGCCATTGGATGTACTCCATTCGTAAACAGACGAACTAACAGGGTTGTTTACAAAGAGTGTACTTACAGGATTATTAGGACACAATGCCGGAAAATTTGAAGATGCAGCAACGGTTGAAGCTGCAGGTAAAGCTCCAAAATCATATGGTCCCATAAAATCCTGGAGGTTTGATGTAAACGATGCTGATGAACGTGATTTAAAAAAAACAGAATTAAATAAAGGCGAACATTGTCCTATGCCTAAAGCTGTATACAATGAAGGATCTAAACCAATACGTGTTAAATTAATTCCTGTTTCAACAAACTGAAGTTGATCGAAATTGGATGACCAGATTCGCTGTGTATTTGATGCATTAAATGTTGTTGTGCCCCACGGCGAAGCATAAGTGGTATCGGTAAGTGCAACCCCGCTATAGTTTGAAGTGCCGGCACCAAATGCGGTTGTATTTGCGTTTGAAACAATTTGTGCATAACCATAACTGCCGCCAGATGGCATATCGAAATTCGAATTAAAATTAAAGAAGGCAGGATTAAC
>JAKFDY010000389.1:0-6541 GCA_036675885.1 Lacibacter sp.
AGCAGTAGTATAAACAAGATTATTGTCGAGCAGGTGACTACCAATTGTTGCTCCTGAGCTGTCGCTCACACTCATATGAAGGTGTGAACCATTGATACTTACTGTACCAACCATGCTCACAATTTCAAAATGACCATCGGCTTTATTGCCTTCAGGTTGGTTTGCAAAACGAAGATTGTATTGTGTAACACTGCCCACACAGGTCATGATCCAGCCGGCTTCGATCTTGTGCTGCTGCACATAGGAAGTTATTTCCTGTTTCAGATCCTGTCCGGGTTTTAAACGGAAGGCGTGAATTTTTACATTTTCGTTTTGCATGGCTGGTTTTGTTTTACATGCGGCGAATAAGAAAAGTATAAAAAAGTGTTTCATGAAAAATTAGCTGCAAGCTTTTAGCTACCCGCTGCAAGCAAAACTCTGCGCCCTCTGTGTGAATACATAATTGCAAGCGTAGCGCATAATCCTCTTTCTCCCTTTCAATCTCTTAGTCCACAAATAAATCCGTAAACAACCTACCACCCGGCACTACACTATACTTACTTAAATCAGTAATTCCTTCTGCAGCAAACACCTGCTCATCAATAAACAAATTGCCGGTGCATTCATTCGAAGGTTTGCTTAAAATAATATGTGCAGCATCTGCCAATACATCAACGGTACGGCTCATATTCGCTAATGCTTCACCTCCCAACAAATTTCTTACAGCAGCCGTATCAATAGTAGTACGTGGCCAGAGTGCGTTTGCTGCAATACCATCTTTCTTTAATTCTTCGCTCCAGCCAAGCGTCATCATACTCATGTTAAACTTGGTGAGTGTGTAAGCAATATGCCCGGCCAGCCATTTTGGTTTTAAATTCACGGGTGGTGATAAGGTGAGTATATGCGGATTCTTTCCCTTGCGTAAATGCGGAATACAGGCTTTGGTCATGAGAAATGTACCACGCACATTAATGCTGTGCATCAGATCAAAACGTTTTGCTTCTGTTTGTTCTGTTGGCGTAAGTGAAATAGCCGATGCATTGTTGATGAGTATATCAATACCACCGAATGTTTCAACAGTTTTATCAACAGCTGACTGTATCTGATCTTCGTAACGAATATCTAATTGAATTGCTAAACCTTTGCCACCAGCTGCCGTCATTTCATCGGCTGCTGAAAAAATAGTACCACCCAGCTTTGGATTTTCTTCCACACTTTTTGCAGCAACTACTACATTGGCTCCTTCTTTCGCCAATTTCAAACCCATTGCTTTTCCAATGCCTCTTGATGCTCCTGTAATAAAAACTGTTTTTCCATTGAAAGACATAACAAACGTTTTAGTAATGAAAGTTAGGGAAAGCCCTGCAAGCATAGAAAAGAATTTGTAATGCAGTTTATCCTGAGCTTGTGTAAAAAAACTCTTCTGCTTTCTGAAAAGCATACTTAACAAATTCATCATAATTCAGGAGCTCCTGTAAACTGCTGATGATATAGTTTCAACTCAACATGTGTTTGTGGCTCGATGGGAAAAAGAATGTACTCATTAAAAGGAAACGGAATGGATGAAACCATTCATCGATATGCATAAAACAGAATTGGTGTTTGTTTTCTTCTCTTTTCCCTCTTTCAAACTCTTAGCGTCTAGCTTCCATGATTATGCGGACTTTCTACCGGATTCATCGATCCAAATTCGTTTGTATAAATTTTAAACAGCAGCATAAAATAACTGATGAGCAGTGGGCCAAAAATGAAACCCCAGAAACCAAACAAACTTAATCCCACAATAACACCTAACACAGTAACCAGCGGATGCACATCGCCTAAACGTTTCATCAGAGTAACCCTTGCGAGGTAATCAACGTTGCCGGTTACAATTAAACTGTAGATCAGTAAACCGATACCTTGCCCGGTATTGCCTTGCGAAAACAGGAACACAACCAGCGGCGCCCATATCAATGTAGTTCCGACAATCGGGAAGAAAGCAAACACACCCGTAATAAAACCCCACAGTACAAATTCATTGATGCCGAAGATCCAGTAACCAACCAGAGCAAAAATTCCCTGTATCAATGAGATGAGCGGAATACCAATGGCATTGGCTCTAACTACGCTGATGGTTTCTTTGGCGAGTATATCAATATTCTCTTCGTGCAAGGGAATAAAATAATTGAACGATGCTTCCATGGCTTTGCCATTGGTGAGCATGAAGAAATACACAAACAACATCATCGCCAGGTTGGAAATGATTAAAGCTGTGCTGTTAAGGAAAGCCGGGAAAAAATTAGCAATTCGCTTTTGCAGTTCAATTACATTTTCATCGGTAAATAACTCCTGGCCCGTCCATTCTTTTATTTGTGCAGAAACAGATTTTAAGCCCTGTATTACTTCATCGGAATGACTGAATACTTCTGTGATTTTTGGCGAAAGTAAATTGATGATATAATATACAGGCAAACCAAACAACACAAGGAAGCCGAGCATAAAAGCTGTTGCTGCCAAACTCTTATTCCATTTTTTCCTGATGGTAAGATAGCGGTACCACCCCCTGCTGAGAATATACAGTGTGATAGCGCCAAGAAAACCCGGCAGAAAAATATAGAGCTCTTTTACAAGTAATAGGCCCAGTGCAATTAAAACAACCAGGAGAATAATTTGCCGCAAGCGGCTGCTGAATGATGCCATAAAATGAAATTACAAAAGAGAAACTGTAACAGGAAAAAGAAGAAAGCTGATTTTTACTCTTCCCAAACCTTTAACCCTTCGCTGCAATTGGCGCAGATATCGATATTCTTGCGGCTGGTCATAAGTTCCCGGCGGAACTGTTTGTAGTTATCATTATGCCAAACCTCTTTGAACGATTGCATTTTTAAATTACCAAGCTGATGCATGGCATCTTTATCAAAACAACAGGGCACCACCAGTCCATCCCAGGTGATCACATTGGCATGCCACAGTTTCCAGCAATGATTCTGCAATTTGTTTTTTGGTTCGTACGAACCATCAGCATTCTTTTTATATCTACTGTATTTGTTGAGAGTAGGAATGAGTTTGTTTGGATCATTTTCATAATCGTACACCTGTGCGGTTTTAAACCACACATCATCAACGCCCACTTCTTTCGCCAGTTGCTTTACATCTTCCATTTGATGTTCGTTTGGCTTTACAACCAAAAACTGGAACACTACAAATGGCTTTTTGCTGTTAAGCTCTTTCTTCCACTTCACAATATTCTTTGCACCTTCTAAAACTTTATCAAGCTTGCCCCCAACTCTGTATTTCTGATAAACATCCTGCGTAGTGCCATCAATGGAAATAATCAAACGATCCAAACCGCTTTCCACCGTTTGTTTTGCTTTTTCTTCAGTTAAGTAATGAGCATTGGTAGAAGTGGCTGTATAAATTTTTTTCTGCGCTGCATATTTCACCATCGGTAAAAACTCAGGATTAAGATATGGCTCGCCTTGAAAATAAAAGATGAGATAAAGCAGGTCTTTATGAATATCATCAATCGTCTGTTCAAAAAAACTCTTCTGCAACATACCTGTTGGTCGTGTGAATTCTCTTAAACCGCTTGGACATTCCGGACAACGCAGATTGCAACTTGTTGTTGGCTCAAACGAAATGGAAATGGGATAGCCCCATTGCACAGGCTTTTTTAAAAAGCGGCTCAACTGGTAGCTGCTCCATACTTTCGTCATATTCCAAGCACGACGGGGCGTGATCTTGGAAAAGAGGTTGAGTATATCGTTACGGTGTAATTGCGGCATTGCCTTCAAAGATAAACTGCATCACCCAAGTAACATCAATCTAGTTTATTGGCAGTTTTCACAAAATATTCTTCCGGCAGATAATGAAAAGTTCAAAAAAAACATTAGTTTTGAGTAGTTGCATAAACAACTATATGCCAAACAACCAATTTAAAAAAGGCGAATTATACAGTTTCATGACGGGCAAAGCAAGCACGGCTATAGCACGGCGTTTGCAGAAGAACATGAAGCAGGGCGGTATTGAAATTACCGTTGAACAATGGAGTGTTCTTTATCATTTATGGAAGAACGATGGTTTAAGTCAGCAGGATTTGTGCAATGCTACTTTTCGTGATAAACCCAGCATTACACGTCTCGTTGATAATCTCGAAAAGCTGAAACTTGTAAAACGTGTGGCGAGTAAAAACGATCGCCGTATTAACCAGGTGTTTTTAACTGATCAGGGTCGCAAGCTGGAAGAAGAAACTATGAACATAGCCAACAACACATTGAACGAAGCATTGATTGGAGTACCTGCAGACAGGGTTGACATTTGTAAAGAGGTGTTACAGATTGTGTATGATAATTTGAAGTGACCCCCTCCACCCCCTAAAGGGGGAACTGCAACTCACAGCCCTTGCTATGGTAAAATATTGATGAAAGAGTTGAGAATTTGAAATGTGATCATAAGCATACAAACGCTGAAGTGGTAGAACCAGAGAACGGGAAAAAGATGCAGCACCGCTCCTTCTCTACGGGAGAAGGAGATGGAGGATGAGGCTTGACTTTCTAAACTTTTAAAACATAAATATATGAGCACCGCAACGATTGCAACTAAACTGAAAGGTGGCGAGTGGCTGATTAAAACAAGCACTCCACAGGATACATTTACGCCTGAAAACTTTAATGAGGAACAAGTGATGGTGAAAGAAATGTGTGCAACATTTCTTGATACTGAGGTATTGCCGGTTGTAGCCCGACTCGATAAAATGGAAGAGGGTCTTATGCCTTCGTTGATGGATAAAGCAGGTGAACAAGGATTACTTGGTACATCAGCTCCAGAAGAATATGGTGGATTAGGAAAAGATTTTATCACTGCAACATTGGTGAATGAAGGCTTAGGCGGAGGTTACTCATTTTCTGTTGCAATTGCTGCACATACGGGTATTGGCACATTACCCATTCTTTATTTTGGCACACCCGAACAAAAAACAAAATACATTCCCAAGTTAGCAACAGGTGAATGGAAAGGCGCTTATGGTTTAACAGAACCGAACAGTGGTAGTGATGCCCTTGGTGCAAAAACAACTGCCGTATTAAGTGCAGATGGTAAACATTATATTTTGAATGGACAAAAATGCTGGATCACCAATGGTGGTTTTGCTGATATCTATACTGTGTTTGCAAAAATTGATGGTAAAGATTTTACCGGCTTTATTGTAGAACGTGGCATGGAAGGTTTTACGCAAGGTCCGGAAGAGCATAAGATGGGCATTAAAGGTTCATCAACTGTGCAGCTCTATTTCCAGGATTGTAAAGTGCCGGTTGAAAATTTATTAGGCGAACAAGGAAAAGGTCATGTGATTGCGTTTAATATCTTAAACATTGGCCGGTTGAAATTAGCAGCCGCTGCATTAGGTGGTTCGAAGCGTTCATTGAATATTGCATTAACCTATGCAACAACACGTGAACAATTCAAAACACCCATTATCAACTTCGGTGCAATTCAATACAAGATCGCAGAAATGGCCACCCGTATCTGGGTATTGGAAAGTGCACTGTATCGCACCAGCAAGTGGATCGATGATATGGAGCATGACCTTGTAGCAGCAGGTAAACCTTTCAATGAAGCGTTGTTGGGCGCCGCAGAAGAATATGCCATTGAGTGTGCAATGTTGAAAGTTGATGGCAGTGAAGTATTGGATTATGTGGTAGATGAAGGTGTACAGATACACGGTGGAAACGGATTCAGTGATGAATATGATATTTCAAGAGCTTATCGTGACAGTCGCATCAACCGTATTTACGAAGGAACAAACGAAATCAATCGACTCCTTACAGTTGACATGGTATTGAAGCGTGCCATGAAAGGTCGTCTGGATATTATGACTGCAGCTATGAATGTGCAAAAAGAGCTGATGAGTATTCCTGATTTTGGAAGTGAAGATGAAACGCCTTTTGCAAAAGAATATAAAGCCATCGCCAATTTCAAAAAAGCCATCATGTTAACGGCGGGTGCTGCCGTACAAAAGTTCATGATGAAGATAGAACATGAGCAGGAAGTATTGATGAATATTGCAGACATGGCCATTCAAACCTTTAATGCAGAAAGTGCATTGTTACGTGTAGCAAAACTTGTTGCTGAAAAAGGTGAAGCGGCTTGCCAGTTTGAACTGGATATGATGCATACGTATTTGTATGATGCGGCTGATCGTATTAATAAATATGGCAAAGATGCTATTAACGCATTTGCAGATGGAGATGAACATCGCATGATGTTGCTGGGCCTGAAACGTTTTACAAAAGTTGACCCCTATAATTCAAAAGAAGCTAGAAGGCGAATCGTAGCAAAGCTGAGAAACGACGGAAAATATCCGTTATAATGTTGTTTTGGTGAGTCACCCGCTGAATTTGGGGTGGCTCACCGGCAACCCACCTTTTAAAAATCCTTTGCCTAATTTGCAAAGGATTTTTTATTCAACTTACTTTATGAAGTTTCTTTTTTTTATTTCAATTTTGGTTTTTCATACAGCAAGTGCACAACAGGTATTACTGCGAATGAATACGCCTGCGAAAACACAGAACGCTGTTACATC
>JAKFDY010000390.1:0-16138 GCA_036675885.1 Lacibacter sp.
ACTAAGCTGTAGCTTCTGCCTCAGAAATTGAAACGAAAGTGCGGTTGTTTTTTCCTTTGCTGAATTCTACCACACCATCCGTTAATGCAAAGATGGTAAAGTCCCTTCCAACACCAACATTTTTTCCAGGATGATATTCTGTTCCGCGCTGGCGGATGATGATGTTTCCAGACAATGCAGCCTGTCCACCAAATATTTTTACACCGAGTCTTTTGCTTTGTGAATCACGACCATTTTTTACCGAGCCTTCACCTTTTTTGTGTGCCATTTTTTACTGAATTTTTTCGATTAATGATTGGTTAGTTTTTGTTCTTTTTTTTGGTGATAATCATTTTTGGAACAAGCCAAAACTGCTCACTAAAAAACCAGGAACCTGACTAAGCAATTGCAGTTACTTTTAGTTGGGTATACTGCGTACGGTGACCGTGCTTTTTACGGAAACCTTTTCTTCTTTTCATTTTAAAAGCGATTACTTTATCACCTTTAACCAGGTCATTTACAATTTCAGCTTTTACTACTGCTTTTACACCTGCCCCGCTCACAACGTCACCGCCGTTGGAAGTGAACAATACATCAGAAAATTCAACTGAATCTCCTGTTTTCCCCTCGATATGAGGTACGTATAAGCTGTCTCCGGCTTTTACTGTAAATTGCTGACCTGCGATTTTTACAACTGCTAACATAGCTATCCAAAATTAGGACGGCAAAGGTATGCATTTACAAGGGAAATATGCAAAGATTTTTGCTGCAAATTCAACTAATAAAATTACAATCGATTCAAAGGGTTTGGTTTGGGTTGCATTTGCAGTTAATGGTGTTTATGCATTTGATCCGGCAACAGATAAAATTATTTATCACTTTAGTCTAAAAAATTCGTACCCATTCAAGTTGCCACAAGAAGGCGTATCATCAGTACTGGAATATAACGACAGCACAATGCTGATTACAACGTCGTCTCAATTACTGTTGTTTAACAGAAAAACTAATACCTCAAGATTGGTGGGCAACTCAGAAACCATTTCAGGCTACATCGCTTCAATTGAGAAAGACAGAAATGGGTTTGTTTGGTTGGCAAGTACAAGCGGTTTATACCGCATCAATATCCAGAAAAATCTCTTTATTAAGTTTAATAAAAAAGACGGCATCGATAATGAAAACTTTGAGCTTGCTGCTTCGGGAAGATTGAATGATGGTCGTTTGCTTTTTGGCAGCAGTGATCAATTTGTAGTTTTTGATCCGGTATCAATCATCGTTAATAATGCGAAGCCCGCAGTGGTAATTACAGATTTCCAGGTACGGGATAAATCACTTCCCGTTGACTCATTGCAAAAACTGGATGTCATTAACCTGAAGCCCGGAAATAATTCGATAACCATTGAGTTCTCTAGTCTGCAATACAGTTCTGCTTATGTTATCCAATATAAAATGGATAAGATCGATAAAGAGTGGCAATCGGCCGATAATAACAACCAGGCTGTTTATTCATTCTTACCAAACGGCAAACATACATTCCGCATGCGGTTAATGGACGAAGAAGGCCGTTTTATTGAACAGGCTACCAAACTGGTTATTAAAATGAATCCCCCTTTCTGGAAATCGTGGTGGTTCTACAGCTTACTGATATTGGCAGGCGTTGCAATTATCTTCTGGCTCGATCGTGAACGTATGAAACGTAAAGAAGCAATGCAGGAAA
Source organism: Lacibacter sp. (assembly GCA_036675885.1). Classification (GTDB taxonomy): domain Bacteria; phylum Bacteroidota; class Bacteroidia; order Chitinophagales; family Chitinophagaceae; genus Lacibacter. The sequence goes on from JAKFDY010000390.1 coordinate 1,694, forward strand.
TGCGAACAGGCATAGCTGATAACCTGCACAAAGAAGTGAACACCGCACTCAATAATATTAATATCCTGAGTGAAATGGCAAAGTTGAAAGCAGATAAGGATCCTGAAAAATCGAAAGAATATATTGAACAGATACATGCCAAGAGCCATAACATGATGATTGCTATGGACGATATGCTATGGAGTATTGATCCCGACAATGATAATATGACGAAAACGGTTGAACGCATGAAAGAATACCTTGATGCACTTAACAACCGTAATGGTGCTGAGATTGATATATTGGTTGATAAAAATGTGGAGGCCCTTTCTTTAAACATGAAACTTCGCCACGAATCATTTCTTTTGTTTAAAGAAGCTGTGAAAAGCCTGGTCTATGCAGGTGCACAAAAATGTAATATCCACATCAGCTACGAAAAACCCAGGCTGCAATTTACCATACAGTTTAAAAATGACTGCTGCGATATGCAACAGCTCAACAATCTTTTGCAGCGGCAGGATATGGAAAACAGGCTCAAAACCATCAAAGCTCAACTTGATGTGCAGGTGCATAAAAGCAGCTCTATCTTTGTGCTGCTGGTACCGGTTACGCAATAAACAATCTACACTTCATACCGTTACTGCAACGGTTCATTCAGGAACAGCTTTTCCCATCAGCTGCGGCAGCACATCTTTGTGCTGTTATAAACTTTATCATCATCAAACCTTTTCATTATGAACGTAAAACACCTGCTCACTGCAGTTCTTTTGCTGGTTACTACTGCAGCCATGGCACAAACAACCGAAAAAAAGAAATCAGCTATTAGCAAAATAACTGTACAACCTTTCCACAAACTGGTGATCAATGCATCAATTGATGTGTTGCTGATCGAAGACAACGAACCAGGTATTCTTTACATTGAAGGCGACAAAACGTTTTTCGATGAAATTTCTGTAAAACAGGAAAAAGGCGTGCTAACCATCGGCGCAAGCAAAGACAGAAGTTATAAGAATAAAATTTATATCGGCTTGCCGGTAAAAAATCTTAATGCTGTTGATATTTATGCAAAATCGTTTGTTACAGGCATGAACACTTTACAATCGAAAGATCTTGTGATTACCATGTATGATGAATGTATGGTGAACCTGAAATCAACAGGTAATATTGAGATCAGAAGCAGCGCAGATATTAGTTATAATTTCTTGAAAAAATTGCCGAAAGAATACAGGAACAGTTTAGGAAAATAAAAAAACCGCCGTTATCAACAAAAAAAGAACAGCAGTTGCTGTTCTTTTTTTATCTGTCAGGCAGATAGATATTATTTACCCATCCACTTTTTAAATTCAGTTACCTTCTCCCTGCTCACCAATGCTTCTTTGTCAACAGCAGGTTTTAATTGCAGGATAAGCCTGTTACCAAAGTAATCATCAATTTTATCGATGCTGCTTACTGAAACATAAAATGAACGGCTGATACGGAAATACTTTTCAGGATCAAGCATATCTTCCAGTTCATCCATGGTATAATCCACAACATATTTTTTGTTATCGCTTGTTTTGAAAAAGTTAAGACGGCCATCACTGTAGAAATAAGCGATCTCATCAATTTCAACTGATACCAGTTTCTGTGCATGCTTCACCAGGAAACGCTTCCTGAATTCTTTTGGCTGCAGTTTTTGCTGAAGCTCACGTACAAGATTTTCAAGATTAATATCCGCTTTGCCATTACCATCATTTGCTGTTGCATGTAAATGGCGATACTTCTGCAGCGCAGCCTGCAACTCCTCTTTTTGCACGGGCTTCAGCAAATAATCAACACTGTTTACTTTAAATGCTTTTAATGCATATTCATCGTAAGAAGTAGTAAAGATCACCGGACTTTTTACTTCTGTAAGATTAAACACTTCAAAGCTCTGCCCATCTGCAAGCTCAATATCCATCAGGATAAGATCGGGTTGCTGGTTGGTTTGCAACCAGTCGACAGTTGCTTTAATACTATCAGTTACACCAATCACCGATGCTGTTGCATCAACGGCTGCCAAGGTTTTTTGCAGTTTCTTTACTGCCAGTTCTTCATCTTCTACAATAAGTATTCTCATGTTTCTGTTTTTTGTTGATTATTCCCTCATATTATACGACCTGAAATTGTCGTTGCTGCTTTATATAATTCATTACGAAAATTCACGCCCCTTCATGTTAAGCTGTTTTAGTTTCGGTTAACATGGTTCGCTTTATTTCTCCATTATTATTCCAGATAAGCGGCAGCACCACTGTATAATTTTTTTCATCTTCCATCACCTGGAAACCCGGTTGTTTTAACAGCTCATATTTTGCACGAATGTTTTCCAACCCTATTCTGTTGCTTGGCACCTTAACGATTCGGCGTTGCAGGTTATTATTTACCACCAGTTTGTTGCCGGCAGTTGTAAAAATATCGATTACCAATGGTTTGTTTTTCGAAAGAACATTATGTTTCACCACATTCTCCACCAGTAATTGCAGGGTAAGGGATGGCAGCATATACGAATCGTAACGCTTGTCAATTTCAATATTTAATTGCACCGCTTCGCCATGTCTTGTTTGCAATAATTGATAGTACGACCGGATAAACCGTATTTCATTATCCACTGTACTCAACCCATCTTCGTTATTACGCAAAAGATAGCGATACACTTTACTCAACTCATTCAAAAACTTTTCTGCTTTCTTTTTATCTTCGCTGATGAGCGATGAGAGTGTGTTGAAACAATTGAACAGGAAATGAGGATTCACCTGGTTCTTTAAGCTGTCAAATTCATGAAACATAGAAAGCTGCTGCATATGTTGTTTCTCTTCTACACTTTCTTTGTACCGTTCAAGTACATAATCTGCTTCATATAATGTTTCAAAAATGAGGTTTACACAAAAGCCTACAATCAACCCCTGCTTAAAATCCTCCATTGAAAAGTTATAGCCAAGAACATGAAGTGCATCATAAAACAGGAAAATCAATGTAACAGAGAACGACATGAAAGGGATAAGACAGAATGCCTGCAGCAATATCCTCTTCTTTGTTTGCTTTAACCCTTGAAGGCGATGTTTGATGTAATTGCCAATATATATGTGCCCACGCCATGAACCTATACCAAAAACAAAGATCAATGGAAAAGAAACGAGCCAGATGTTGATGTCGTGAAACAACTTTTCATCGTATAAAATAAAGTTGAGCAGTATATCAATAATAGGCATTGCTGCCACAAAAGAATACAGCTGAAGCTTCGTTGGGCTACTCCATTTACTCATAACATCACCTCCGCTGTTTTGCAGATCAACGGTAAACGTATAATACGTTCGCCCGGCTGATCGGTGATTATTACTTCAGATCGGTTGATTAACTGGTAACGGTTGACCAGGTTATCGAGTCCCGCTTCCACATCAACAGTTTCTGCAACCACTTTCGGCTGCAGGTTGTTCCTTACAACAATCCATTTGTCATCTTCTGAATCAATATTTATTTTCAACGGGCTTGTTTTACTCATGCTGTTTTGTGTAAAAGCATTTTCAATCAATACCTGTAAGGATAGAGCTGGCAGCATTGTTTGTGTCGCTGCATCCGATACATTTACGGACAGTTGTAATCCATCACCATATCTTGCTTTCAACAAATAGAGATAAGAATCTACAAACTGTAATTCTGTTTCTAAGGTCACCATCTGATCTTCATCATTACGCAGCATGTAACGGTAAACCTTGCTCATTTCATTCAGAAACTGTTCTGCCTGTTCTTCATCTTCACTGATAAGACTGGATAAAGAGTTTAAGCTGTTAAAAAGAAAATGCGGGTTCAGCTGACTTTTTAAACCCTGCAGTTGACTTTGCCTGAATACTTTTTGCAACTCTTCCGTTTCCTTTAAACTGTCGGCCCATTTTTCATAACGGTCCACCCCTTCCATCATTAACGTAATAAATACATTTACGATGCTCATCCCGATATAAGCCAGCACGAACATGTTTTCATTAAACGTGTAATGGAACAACTCAACCTGCTCATAGCTTCTAAACAGGAGGTATAAAAACAACCCGGTAATAACAATAAACGTAAGGATCATAAACGTAAGCCGGGTGCTAACCTGGTTTTCATCCGGGAAACGTTTTTTCATGAGCACGGCCCATCCGCCACAAAGTATAAAATTGACAGCGAACCCTGCACAACCTATAACAGTAGCCAGCAGAAAAATGCGCCACCCTGAATAATAGCCTGCCCCCAGCACAATAGAATTTATGATGATGCTGATGGGCAACAGAATGATCGCAAGTACCGCATAATCCCTTGTGGTATAAGATGGTAATTTTATCTGCATATCTATTTTACAAATTACCATCTTTTGCTGGTTTTGTTGATATGACGGAAAGGAAAAACGGATCATCCTGTATGAATTGAGTAAAAACGGGGATGAATTGTAAGCCCGGCCGAACGGCTGAAAAACCATCCGAACCGGGCCTGGCAACTCTAATAAATTTTTTCGCTGTATTTGTTTGTAATCGTCAAATCATCTGTTTGTTGTAACACTTCAGCAACAAGGTTTGCAAAAAGCCTGTTTGCATCATACTGCTGAAATTCTCCGGCCATATGTTCGATGTTGATCTTATACTGATCGTTTGATGTTACTTCATCTACAGCTTTACGGATCTGTTCGGCTGTTGGTGTTTCAGTTTTCAGATCAACGCCAAGTTTAAAATACCCTACTCTTGCACAAATCTCATTCTTGCCTTCATGTACACCGGCAGTTATCATTGGCAACCTGTTTTCAATTGCCAGCATTACGCCACCATAGCCGCCATTGGTTACATACACATCGGCATAAGGCATAATATCATCAAAGGGAATAAAATCTTCGATAATGATATTGTTCTGCGGATATTTTGCACGCAACTCATTTGTTTGCGAGCCACCGGTTGTTACAACAACCAATGTATCTGTATTTTTAAATGCTTCTAATGTTGGCAGCAATAATTTGCTGATGTCCCTTTCTACAGTTCCCTGTGTTACCAGCAGCACACGCTTGTATTGATTCAATCGCTCATCAAACCACTGCTCTTTATTTTGATTACTGCTGTAAGGTAACAGCGATCCAATAAAACGAACATTATCGGGTATATCACTTCGTTTGTATTCAAAACCCGGGGTGCCGCTTTGCAGATAGTACGTTGCTTTGCTGATACCCAGATCGAACAAAAACTTATTTCCATGTTCAACAAAATAGTCATCTAATATTTGTTTCATCAGTTTATCAGCCTTGCCGAATAACATATTGTTTGTTACAAAGCGAAGGACGCTGTCTCTTACTTTACTAAGCCAAGTATTGCCCGGTGTTAAACCCAGGCCCGAAGGTGGCAGATCTTTCGATGTTTGCATCAACGGCACAATACCCATGGAGAACACAGGTACTTTTATGAGATCAGTAACAAACGGAATCGCTGTAAACAACACATCAGCAACAAACAGATCAAACTTATAATTTTTATATATGGCTTGAATATCTTCATAATACTCCGGGCCACGAAGAATGAAATAATTCGTAAAATCATAGTTGAGCTTTTTGATCTTATTCTTGATCTTTGCACGCTCAGGCAACATTTCATCAATATTCTCAATGGTAATATCTTTTGCTTTCACAAAAGGATAATGAGGGATCGCCAGTTTTTTTAATTTAGGTGCATACAGCGTTGAAGTGTACCAACGTACTTCATAGCCGAGTGATTGCAGGTGTTTGGCTAATCCTGTAAGTGGATTGAAATGTCCATCGGCTGGTACAGAGGCAAACAGAATTTTTTTTCCATTGCTCGTGGCAAGTTGTTTGTTCATGGTAGAATAAATTGATAAGGTTTGATAATGATGAACAAACTTAACACCGGCAATGGGCTATACATAATCGTTATTGCATGAACTGAATAAAACAGTACATGATTTGTATTTTGTTTTTCAGCTATCACTATTGATAAAAAAAGCCCGACGGGAGAACCCGACGGGCAGGTAATTATACCTAAACACTAAACAATCTTGATGCGTATTAATTTTTCAAAGCGGTAAACTGAACCGGGGCCGGTACAATGTTTTCAACCGGCTTGGTTGATTTAAGGAAAGCAAAAATTGCTTTGATATCTTCATCACTGAAATTCTTATAGGCAAACCAAGGCATAGGTGGCAGCAACGGCCGGCTGTTATCAAGCCCTTTATATTTTCCTTCACGTATTGCTTTAAAGAATTGTGCTTCTGTCCAGTTACCAATACCGGTTGCATCGCTACTGATGTTTGCAGCGAACGACATTCCCCATGGGCCAACAGCAGACGTAAGATCGGGACCAAACAATGCCCAACCTTGTTTCACTACATTTGAATCGGCCTGTTGTACAGGGCGTGTAGATGGATATCCTGAAAAGCGAAGCTCCTGGATAATCTCCGGTCCCTTTGGTCCCATTGATTTTGGTGAATGACAATCATCACAACCAACAGCATTCACTAAATATTCGCCACGCTTTATGAGCTGAGCTTCTGTTAGTGCTGTAATTTTTGACTCTTCTTTTGCAGAACTACTGGTACAGGCTGTTACAATAGTTACGATACCAACAGCCACGATCGCAACAACAAAAAATGTTTTCTTCATTTCTAATAAGGTTTAATTGAGCCGCAAAGTAAAACGGAGCAAATCTTAACTCAAGTAAAGCATGGTTGAATTGCGAAAAATGAAGGATGAATTGTTTAACTGAAAACTGCTGCAATGAGTAAAGCAATAAATCCGCAGATATTTGCAACCTGTCTCCACGAAAACCAGTACAGCCATTTACTCCGGTATTTAACCCAATTAGCAGGAAATGTTTCCAACGTCCAGCTGTTGATGAACCGGTTAATGGGCATATTGCCTTTTAAGGTCAGGGCAACATCTATCAGCAATCCTGCAAAAGCTACAATACTGCCTGCAAGTAATACTAAGGATGATTGAACTAAAGCTGCCACTACCAACGCAAGCCCAAGCAATAACGCAGAATAAACAACAGGCTTAAATTTTTTCAGGAAATTCCTGTCTAATAATTTTCTCAACTCGATATAAGAAGCTGCACCCATACTTTCCTGCACATTGCGCAATGCAATCATATACATGAACGACTGACTTACGATCACACTGTAAACGATAAGATTTAAGAAGATCAAAATTTTCAGTTCCATAAATGCTGTATTTATAGTTTTATAAATTCAACCCTGCGGTTAGCAGCTTTCCCTTCTTTGGTTTTATTATCTGCCACCGGTTTACTTTCGCCTTTGCCATCGGTTTCCATTCTTGCTGCATCAATTGCAAACTCATTCACCAACACATCTTTTACTGTTGCTGCCCTTTTTTGTGAGAGGCTGAGGTTGGCTGCATCGGCACCATCACTATCTGTATGACCGGTGATGCTGATACGAACAGATGGATTTGCTTTTAACACTGCCGCAATTTCACGGATCACACCATAAGATGCAGGTTGCAGTGTTGCTTCGTTTACGTTGAAGAGAATACCTGTTGTTGAAAATTTGCCTTCATCCATCAGTTTATGTCTTGTATCAGGAATACCTGTTGCTACTTTGATATTGCCGAGATAAAAACCAATTTCATTTTCTTTATAACCCGAATTATGGATCTTGAAGAACAGTTGATTAAACATGTATTGTGTTGCCAATGCCTTTGGTATATCAAATACTTTCTCACTGTTTATCCAGATGCGCAAACGGGTTTCCTGCATCTGCATAGCTATATGTATTACTTTATTATAATTATCATCAAACCTGTCAAGTTCCTGGTCGGCACTATTATAATAATCTCTGCGCTCAATAAAACTTTTCACAGTTGCATAACTTGCCGTGCTTTTATAACCCGGGCGAAGCATAACTTCTGTTGATTGGTATTTGCTGTGATTGGTCATCAACTCATTTTCTGTTGTAGCCAGATCGCTGCTCGCCAGTATGCCAAACGTAACCAACGGAAGAGTATAACTTTTATAGTTGAATGCCAGCAACAGATCAAATTCAACAGTAAAGTTTTTAGGGAACTCTGTTTTATTACCGGTGAGGTAAAAAGAGTTTTGATACATCTTTGTCCACTTACCGCTCAAGCCATCTACTGTTACCACTTCTCCTTTGCCGGTTGTATTCCAGTTAAGTGGTAATTCACCAATAGCATCCTGCGAAAAATCTTCGGTGTACAATAATTTTTCACCCGGAATAAAATCGAACGAGCTTGCATACCCCACATTCTTTTTTGTTGAAGGAGCAGCTGCATCGGCAGTGTTATTGGCAGCAGGCTTTGGTTTACCTTTTCCTTCCACTTCATCCAATGCTTCATCTATTCCTTTGTCAACTTTATTATTGACACGCTGGTTTACTTTTGCTTTTGCACGGTTCAATACATTACCGATCTGTGCTTCTGTTATAAACGGCACTGCAAAAAGCAATGCAATCAAAAGATATTTGTTCATGGTTACTTATTTTATTTTTCTTCAACTGAAGTTTTAGCTGGTTTTACCGATTGCAGGTAATTATAGATCGCTGTCAATTCATCGTCGGTCATTTTTTTGTACGAATTCCATGGCATATGACTATGCTTGATGAGTTTGCCCATACGTACACGATCAATAAAATTCTTTTTACTCCAGCCATAGATGCGGCTTTCAGGATGTGGTGTAAGGTTAGGAGGTGTTAATGTATCCAAACCTGGCTCAACAAACGCATTACCACCGGCAAAAGGTTCTCCAATGTAATCACCGGTTGGGCCACGCAGTGTATGACATCCGGCGCAGTTGGCTACATTGTTTACAATGTAATTACCATATACAGCCGTTGTATCAGGCGTTATTGTTTTTGGAATTGTGCCTTTGGGGCCAACAGGTTTTACTAAAAATGCTTTCAATACTTTACCGAGCGTGCTGTATTCATTCTCCGGCACAACATTCTTTACAGGCTTGAGTGTTCGCAGGTAAGAAATGATCGCTGTCATATGTTCTTCACTTACGTTGTGAAAAGGCATAAAGTCGATCATCGCCTGACCTTTAGAGTTAACGCCATAGTATAACGTACGGGCAATTTCAGCATCAGTTAATTTACCAATACCGGTTTCTTCATCGGATGTAATATTTCTGCTATAAAAATTTCCAAGTTCGAACGCAAATTTGCGACCGCCACTCAATGTGGGTTCAACACCCAACTGTGCCAACGAATCAGTATTTTGATTACTGTGACAATCGGCACAATGCGCCATACTGTAAACAAGATGTTTTCCCTGTGCAATAACTGTACTGTCTGTTGATGCTTTAATGGCGGGATAGGGTGCTTCAAAACGAAGATCCTGGCGTGTGGCGGTTAATGCTGTAAGAGCTACGATGATGAACAGCAGAATAAAGCCTGTCCATTTCGCAATTTTTTTAAATCGCTTCATGATAATAAGGTTTTGGATAACAAAGATGTTTTGCTGTAACTGTATTCCACAGCGTGGCTTGCATGAATTGTATTTTATAGATGATGAATTGGAATAGCCGTAACCAACGCTCCGCTTTATTATCTGTCGTCGGGAATAAAACAATTCATGCGCTTGTTTTTTCAGTTCATGTTAGCAGTTGTTTGAATTGGACAGAAGTGAACCTAAGTTTGTATTGTTATTTAAACCTTATCATCTAACCTTATTCATCATGACCGAGAAACAACCTTTAACAAACGGCGACCCCGTTGCGGAAGATCAGTGCAGCACCAATGCCTGCAGCAATTGCCACACATATCGTGGCTGTATGCACCAGCCTTATTCTTTCTGGCAGGCATTGTGTGATGCAGCTGCATTTCAGTTGCAGCCAAGCGAAGAATTGAAAGCAAGGATTTTTGCGAATGTGCAACAGCAGTATTAATGGTTCTCAACAAGCTGATGATCGAGAGTATACTTTGTATTGTGGCGGTAACCTTATTGATCGTTCGGGTAAAACTGCAGGAAGCAGAAGGGTAAGCAATAAAAAATCCCCCGCAATTACGGGGGGGATTTTTTATTCATTGGTTGAAAGAATCCGGTTGATCAAAGGAACTAATTCGTTTTCTTTTGCAATAAGTTTTTCAAGCAGCACCAATTGGTTTGATGCCCGGATGAAATTATGTTTTTCGTAACGTGCACCATAGTACACATCATCATTCAGGTAGTCAGTTAAGAAACGGATGGCCTGCATATAGATCATGAACTTACCTGCATAAAAGAACAATTGCTTTTCTGTTTCAGTAAGGTCGGTCTTCATTTCATTATAATAGCCTTTTACGATTGCCTCAAAAATGGATGCACGTATTTCAATTTTACTGAAATCACTTTCTTCCTCACTAACAGGTGATAAGTAGGTACGCATCATATCACCCACATCACTGATGAAATGGCCGGGCATCACCGTATCAAGATCGATCACACATAATCCATTGCCATCTTTATTGAATAACACATTGCTGATCTTTGTATCATGATGCGTAACACGCAGCTTGCAATCAGGATTTGTTTTGATCTGCTGATATTGTTCTGCAATGGATCTGTTATCCATCACTTTCTTTATCAATGCATCGGCTTCAATAATGCGTTCTGCATTTCCTTTCTCCAATGCCAGCATGAACTGGCGGTAACGCAACGACAGATCATGAAAGGATGGGATCGTAATTTTCAGTTGCGTTGTATCAAGCCCGCTTAGTAAATGTGTAAAGCGTCCAAACTGTACCGCTGCTTCATACGCTTCAGTTGCAGTTTCTACCACTTCTTTTGCATACGAACCTTTTACGAAGGGAAACATCCGAAAAAACCCTTCGTTCTCTAAGTAAACAAGTGAAGCACCATCTTCTGCAGTAATAGGCGCAGCAAATGAATAAGCAGGATAGTGTTGTTTGAGATAAGTTGCAATTAAACTGATGTTATGTGCAATATCTTCGGGCTCATTAAATACCAAATGATTTAACCTTTGCAGAATATATTCATTTGATGTAGTAGTTACTTTCCAGGTGCTGTTGATCAAGCCGCTTCCAAAAGCTTCCAGTTTCACTTTTTTTTCCGTGAGGCCAAACACAGGCAATACGGATTGCGACATTATTTGCTGATATTCCAAAATATTATATATCATATTCTCGCTTATGGCAGTTCCATTCCTGTTATACAATCATCATCGATCATTCGTTCAGTAACAGCCACTTCTTTATTAATAATCATCATTCAATGCAAACACAGGTTTGCGGTACATCCATTTACCCCCTGTAAAATCAGGGAACTCGATCGTTTCATTTCCTTTTTCAATAGAGAGTTCGCTCAACGGTGTAATAGCACTCCATGCAGCTGCATCATACACATCCATTGGCGTAGCAGTTTTACGTTTGATGGATTCTACAAATGAATGGATCACGAAAAAGTCCATACCCCCATGACCTGCGCCTTCTGTTTCTTTACTCCATCTTGCCCAAAGCGGATGATCGTATTTATCAAACCAATCTTTTGCTGCATCCCATTGATGCGGTTTTGATTTCCCTTCAATATGCACACCCTTCGCAACATCCATCCAGATGCCGTTTGTTCCTTGCACACGGAAACCTAATGAATAAGGTCGTGGCAGGTTGGTATCGTGTTGCAGCAAGATCGTTTCACCGTTTGCACAACCTATAGATGTAGTAACTACATCACCTAATTTAAAATCAATTTTTGCATTAGGATGTTCGGGGCCGCATTTTTTTACGATATGATCATGCAAGCCTCTTGCTTTTGATGAGAATGAAGATATATTGACAAACCTGTTGCCCCGGTTAATGTTGATGTAATGTGCAACAGGCCCGATGCCATGTGTGGGATATAAATCGCCATTACGATATACTGAGTGGTGTGTTCTCCATCTTGCTTCACTCCAACCTTTATCACCAAACTCACAACCTTTACCATAAGCATCAACACCATTATTAAATTTTACTTCACGAAGATCGTGTTGGTAACCGCCTTGCAGATGCACCAGTTCGCCAAACAATCCCTGGCGCACCATATTCAATGCAGCCATCACATCTCTGCGGTAGCAAACATTTTCCAGCATCATTACATGAGCATTGTATTGTTCTGCAGCTTTCACCACATCCCAATGATCCTGCAATGTAATACCGATCATTACTTCACTACCAACATATTTAATACCGGCCTGCAAAGAACCTATGATCATTTCTTTGTGCCACTCCCAAGGTGTGGCAATGATAATTCCATCAATACCTTTCAGTTCAAGCATTTTTTTCCACGCATAGAGATCGCCGGTAAAGATCTGTGGCATTTTTTTTCCGCTCTTGGTGATCATTTCTTTTGAAGCTTTGAGCATACGCTCATCAATATCGCAAATGGCAACAAGATCTACATCATTGCGACGCAACACAAGATCAAGATGATTCTGTCCACGTAAACCAACGCCGATCATCACCATTTTCACTTTGGCTTCTGCACCTTTAGCAAACAACGAACCCGTTGGCAATACAGCCAGTGAAGCTGCAGTAAGACCTGTATTTTTTATAAAATCTTTTCTATTCATACAATAGATTGAAAAATTAGAGATGACTTTGTTATAACAAGCAGTTCTCAAACACCGTTAGTGCCGGCCTATGCATAAAACCGGAGTATCCGAAAGTTTGTACCCTTCCTTGGAAGAATGAAAATAATACATAAATATTCAGTATTAGCATGCAAACGGGTGCGCAAAATTGAAGCAGGTTTTGTACATTATTTATAAAAAAACCGACTGGAAAGCCGGTTCGTTTGTAAACTGTAACTATTGATTATGAGAAAACTGCTTACTTACATTTTCAGTAACAGGAAGCAAGTTATTGCGCTGGAAAGATCTTTTCGAATGCAAACGGGTGCGCAAAATCGGGTACACCGAAAAAGACAGCTGAATCAATACCGGGCGCAGCAGAAAAATGTGTGGCAAACCACCGGCCTCCTGAATAATAGAAGTTTATCAGGCACCTGCTGTTGCCTGTTGATATGCAACTAATGTTGCAGGCAATTCTTCAACATAAAAAGATGAAGTGGTGATCTTGTTATCAGTTTTTTCGCTGAGGATTTTTATCATCAATTCCATAGCACGTTCGCCCTGTCCGTATGGATATTGCTCAACTGAAACAAGAGGAGGAAAAGCGGTATAACTTGTAATAGGCAGGTTGGCATAACTCACAAACACAATATCTTTATTCACCAGAATGTTATGCTTCTGTGCATACTGCACAGCATCCATATGCACATAGTCGTTAAATGTAATGATGGCTGTTGGCGGATGTTTTAATGCAAGCAGTTTCTTCATTGCATTATGTGTGCTTTCTTTTGAGAGGTCTGTTTTCTCCACCATCTGCATATCCACTTTCAGCTTTTGTTTGGAGATGCCTTCAATGTATCCGTTCATACGCTCTTTGCTTGCATTCAGCTTATCGGGCCCGTTAATAAATGCAATACGTCTGTAGCCTTTGTTGAACAACCATCCAACCATATCAACTGTTCCTTTGTACAGGTTACAAAATACTTTGTGTGCTTCTTTAAACGGAGGAACACGATCAAAATACACAACCGGTATTTCAAATTTATTCAACGCTTCCAGGTGATCGTATTTATTTGTTTGCTTCGATAAAGAAATAATCAAACCATCAACACGTTGTTTTTTCATTGCATCCACAACAGCTTTCTCTCTTTCCGGATCATCATAACTCTGTCCAAACAAAATAGTGTATTGATGCTCCATAGCAGCAGATTCAATACCACTGATGGCCTGCGAAAAAAATTCTTCTCTGATGTATGGAATCACCACACCAATTACGTACGTCTTCTTTTGTTTGAAAAAGATAGCTTGTGCATTGGGTTCGTAACCCATCTCTTTTGCCAATTGCTGCACTTTCAGTTTTGTGCCAAGACCAATACGTGGATGATCGCTCAATGCACGTGATACAGTTGATACTGATACTTTCAGTTGCTTTGCAATTTCTTTTATCGTTGGCAGCTTCTCCATACCTCATTACAAGTTTATGAAACTTTCGCTTCAAATTCAATATCACCAAAAAAGGCCGGTTGATGAAAATCCGGCTCGGCTGTTTCTATACGGTTCCATGCAAGAAAGTGAGGTTGCGCCAGTTTATCACCACACTTATAAAAGTTTGCTTTGCATTTTCTTCCTTCCAGGTTAAATACGGCATGGTACATAAATACAGTTACAGGGATCTTCACCAACAGTTGCCAGTTATTATTGCCCTTTGCTTCATTCATAAATGAAAAACATTCAACTCGTTTTACTACTGTTGCAGGAAGCAATTTTCGCTCATTTCTGTCTTTTCCAAAACCAACTAATACCGTACCAATGCAATTGAACTCAAAATTGTAATACCTGCTCTCATCGAAGCCGATAAAAAATTCAACGCAACTATCTTCCCACACAGCTGAGTTTGGAG
>JAKFDY010000391.1:0-1746 GCA_036675885.1 Lacibacter sp.
AACAAAGCAAACAGTAAAAGCGATTAAAAGCGGAACGATATCTGAGGTGCTAGTAGCTAAAGATGCTGAACCACGTGTGACAGCAAAAGTAATTAGTACAGCACAAGAAGTTGGGGTTCCGATCACATATGTAGATTCTATGAAAAAGCTTGGTAAGGCTTGTGGGATTGAAGTAGGTGCTTCTACTGTAGCAATAACTTTTTAAAAACTGTTTTTATAGAAAGATATCTATAAAGACTTTGTTTTTTGTTTCAAAATGAACCACCTGGATGTGTGGGCTTTGAAATAGTAGATGAAGGGAGGAAAAATAAATGCCTACAATTAATCAATTAGTGCGTAAGCCACGTTCTTCGAAAGAGGAAAAGTCTAAATCACCTGCACTAAACAAAGGTTATAACAGCTTCAAGAAATCACAAACGAATGTATCTTCACCTCAAAAGCGTGGGGTATGTACGCGTGTTGGTACAATGACTCCGAAGAAGCCGAACTCAGCATTACGTAAATATGCTCGTGTACGCTTAACTAACGGAATCGAAGTAACAGCATACATTCCTGGAATTGGTCACAACCTACAAGAGCACAGCGTAGTACTTATTCGCGGTGGTCGTGTAAAGGACTTACCAGGGGTACGTTACCATATCGTTCGTGGTGCACTAGATACAGCTGGTGTAAACAACCGTATGCAAGGTCGTTCTAAATACGGAACTAAGAGACCAAAAGCAGCTAAGAAATAATTAAAACTATAAAAAACAAATTCACACTTCTGTGAAAGGAGGAACAAACATGCCTCGTAAAGGTCCTGTAGCAAAGAGAGACGTATTACCAGATCCGTTATATAACTCAAAGCTAATCACTCGTTTGATCAACAAAATGATGATCGACGGTAAAAGAGGAAAGTCACAAGCAATCCTTTACTCTGCATTCGAATTAATTCGTGAGCGCAGCGGTAAAGAACCAATCGAAGTATTCGATGCAGCACTTAAAAATATCATGCCAGTTCTTGAAGTTAAAGCACGCCGTGTAGGTGGTTCTAACTATCAAGTACCAGTAGAGGTGCGTCCAGATCGCCGTACAACTCTAGGTCTTCGTTGGTTAGTAAACTACTCTCGCCTTCGTGGAGAAAAGACGATGGAAGAGCGTTTAGCTAACGAAATCTTAGATGCAGCAAACAACACTGGTGCATCAGTTAAGAAGCGTGAAGATACGCACAAAATGGCTGAAGCAAACAAAGCATTTGCTCACTATCGTTGGTAGGATTTACTTTTACTTTATAAAATAAACTAAAAAACACTCATACGAGAAAGGAGAAATACCAATGGCAAGAGAGTTCTCCTTAGCAAATACAAGAAACATCGGTATCATGGCTCACATTGATGCTGGTAAAACAACAACAACTGAGCGCGTACTTTATTACACTGGTCGTATCCATAAGATCGGGGAAACACATGAAGGCGCATCTCAAATGGACTGGATGGAGCAGGAACAAGAGCGCGGAATTACAATCACTTCCGCTGCTACAACTGCTCAATGGAAAGGCCACCGAGTTAACATCATCGACACACCAGGACACGTAGACTTCACAGTTGAAGTTGAACGTTCTCTACGTGTACTTGATGGTGCAGTTGCGGTACTTGATGCACAGTCTGGTGTTGAGCCTCAAACTGAAACAGTTTGGCGTCAAGCAACAACTTACGGTGTACCACGTGTTGTATTTGTAAACAAGATGGACAAAATTGGTGCTGATTT
>JAKFDY010000392.1:0-3800 GCA_036675885.1 Lacibacter sp.
TTAAGTGCTCATGTTTGTTGGCAAATACATTCTGTGTTTCGCCGGCAATGGCTCCAGTTAATGTAACTGTCTGCGGTTTGTTAGAAAGATTGAGGATCACCAATACTTTCTTTCCACCTTTTTCTCTTGTGTAAGCAAATACAGCATCATCATTTGAAGAGACGAGTTTTGTATAGGCCGCATCAACGGCTAACGCAGGTGTGCTCTTACGCAATGCAAGTAAGGTTTTATAAAACGGAGCACGCTGGTATTTACCGAAGGTAATTGTGTCTTTATAGAAAAACGAAATTGAATCAAGGAAAGGTTCTTCCTGTCCGCTGTAAATTAAGGGCAATGTATTTTTCCATGTTTGTGATAACACGGCAAATGCTGCATGCTCTTCGCCGGGCATGGTTTCATAGTCGGCTTTGTTCCAGCTGTTCTCATCGTGGTTGCTGGTGAAATACATTTTGATATAGTTGGGCGGATAGCTTTCTTCCAAATGACGGATAACCGTATCCAGCACCTTTGCACTTGCTTCACCTTTTGCTACTTTTTTCATCTTGGCAAACCCATCCCAACCATAGCTTGCATGAAAGCCTGCATCATGCAACCAGGCCACATCGCCTTCGGCCAACATAAAAATATCTGGCTTTACTGTTTTCAGTTCAGCAATGCAATGTTGCCAAAAGCTACGTGGTACTTCGCCCGCCACATCGCAACGAAACCCATCAATCTTTGTTTCAGTTAACCAGAATTTCATAGCGTTGATCATACTATCGTGTAAAACCGGGTTCCAGAAGTTGAGATCACGTGTATCGCTCCAATCGAAAGCAAAAGCAAATTTTCCATCGGCATTTTTTACAAAGAAATCAGGATTGCTTTGTAGCCATCTGTTATCGGCACCGGTATGATTGGCTACCCAATCAGTAATTACTTTAAAACCGAGTTCGTGTGCTTTATTCACAAGATTTTTCCAATCTTCCATTGTGCCAAACTCAGGATTCACGGCAGTGTAATCAGCAACTGCATAATAACTTCCCAATACACCTTTACGATCTGTTTTGCTGATGGGTGTGATGGGCATAAACCAAAGTATTTCCACTCCCATTTCTTTTAAGCGTGGTAAAGAAACTTCAAATGCTTTGAAGGTTCCTTCGGGGCTGTATTGCCTTACATTCACCTCATAAATATTCGATTGCAAAACATATTCAGGAATGCCGGAAGAAGCAACCGGCACGGTTTTCTTTTCTACTTTAGAAGTGCAGGAGTTTGCAAATAGCATCACAGCCGGAGCCGCAAGCAATAACTGGCGAAAGGTCATAATCAATTTTTTAGAGAGGAAATTTAAACATTTTTGTTTACGGCCGGGCAACTGTTCTTTAATTATATCCGTTTCTTCTGGAAACAGGTTGTAATATTTTATAACTAAACATTCAGTCATGAAACAGCTATTGGTCCTTTTCATTATGTGGGGTTTGTTCTCCTCTGTAAAAGCAGCACAGGTTAATATAAACATCAGCGGGTTTTCTTATTCACCTGATTTAGTTACGGTAAATGTTGGCGATGTTGTAATTATCCAGGCAAATTCTACACACCCATTAATACAGGTAAGCCAGGCAAACTGGAATGCAAATAATGGCGTACAGGAAGGTTTTGGTTCTTCAGTTAATTATACGCTTAGTATCACTGCTGATTTAGCCGGCACAACTATTTATTATGGATGCAGCGCACATTTTAGTGCTGGCATGAAAGGACGCATTGTTGTGAATGTTGTATCCGGGATTTCAGAGAACAGTACAAGGGCGTTTAACTTTACTGTTTATCCAAATCCAGTTACTGCAGATTCATGGATGAATGTAAGTGTGAAAACAGCAGGCAAAATTTCGATAACAGTTTACGATCTCAACGGACGCATGATCAGTCACCTTATTGATCAACAGGTAAAGGCGGGTGAATTTACCATTCCATTTCCTGTAAACGAAATGCAGAAAGGAACCTACATTGTGCAGATGCGTACAGCAAAAGAGCGACTGGAAAAGCAGATACTGATCAGGTAAACTTTAGATCAACGTTTTTAGTTTCTCCACCACTATATCCACCTCTTCTTTTGTATTGAATTTGCTGAACGAGAAGCGAACAGGTATTTGATTGGGGTTACTGTTAATAGCACGGATCACATGCGAGCCTTGTTGTGCACCACTTGTACATGCACTTCCACCCGATGCACAAATTCCCTCCATATCAAGATTCATCAACAGCATTTCAGATTTTTCTGATTTTGGAAAACTTACATTCAACACGGTGTAGTTACTTCTACCCATCGGGTCGCCATTAAAACTTACACCTTTCATATTTTTCTTCAGCTGCTCGATCATGTAATACTTGATGCTTTGGATATGTGCACTTTCCTCTTCCAGTTTATCTGTTGCAATCTGCAATGCTTTTGCAAAACCTACAATGCCGTACACATTTTCGGTACCGGCACGCATGTTACGTTCCTGTCCGCCACCATGTATATATGGTTTGATGTGAACGTTTTCGTTGATGTATAAAAGTCCGGCACCTTTTGGTCCGTGGAATTTATGTGCTGATCCGCTGATGAAATGCACGGGCGTGCTGCGCAGATCAAGCGGGAAGTGACCGATGGTTTGGACAGTATCAGAATGAAAGATGGCATTGTACAGTTTGCACAAATTACCTACAGCATGCAGATCAGTAATGTTGCCGATCTCGTTATTGGCATGCATGAGTGTAACCAAAGTTTTTTCTTCGGTTGATGCAAGCAATTGCTCCAGGTGCTCAAGATCAATATGACCATTGGGCAACACGTTTACATAGCTCACCTTCACTTCATCACGGTTATCGAGGTATTCAACAGTATGTAATGTTGCATGGTGTTCAATAGGTGATGTAATGATATGTTTACAACCAAGATCACGAACAGAAGCTGTGATAGCTGTATTGGAACTTTCGGTGCCACCACTTGTAAAGAAAATTTCAGCCGGGTGTGCATTCAGGATCTTTGCAACTGATTTACGTGAACTTTCAATGGCCAATCTTGTTTCCCGTCCAAAAGAATAAATAGAAGATGGGTTACCAAATCCGTTCTGCAGATAAGGCAACATTGCATCTAATACCTGTGGATCGATGGCTGTTGTGGCGGCGTTGTCGAAATAAATGCGGGTCATGTTTAAGGGAAATGAGGCTGCAAAGATAATGAGTTAAAGCTTGTGAACTGAGCCGGTGAGTCACCCTTGTCCTTCGACAAGCTCAGGATGCAGGCGGCGACTCACCGTATCTTACATCAAACTTTTAATTGTGTTCATTACATCATTCGCCAGTGCATCTGCCTTTTCAATCGTTGAAGCTTCTGAATAAACCCGGATGATAGGTTCTGTATTGCTGCTCCGCAAATGCACCCAGCTTTTATCAAACTCGATCTTTACTCCATCAACTGTATTCACGGGCTGTGCCGCATATTGATCTTTCACTTTCGTCAGCAATGCTTTCACATCAGTTTCTTTCGGCAGATCGATCTTTTGTTTGCTCATGAAATAATCCGGGTAGGTCTTGCGAAGCGCTGCAGTTGTTGTATGAGATTGAGCAAGATGTGTTAAGAACAATGCAATACCGATCAATGCATCTCTTCCGTAATGCAATTGCGGATCAATAATGCCGCCGTTACCTTCACCACCAATTACTGCATTTACTTCTTTCATCATCTTCACTACATTCACCTCGCCTACTGCACTGGCAAAATATTCGCCGCCATGTTTCTCGGTTATATCTTTCAATGCACGTGTTGATGAAAGATTAGA
>JAKFDY010000393.1:0-15217 GCA_036675885.1 Lacibacter sp.
CGGCTGTAAGTGCATCAAAGTTGATGTTCACCTGTGGAATAAGTTCGAGCAGGGTGTTGATGCGGCTTTCCTGCATCAGGAATTTATTGAGCACCACTACTTTTTTCTGCTCCAATATACAATAGCCGCTTTGGAAAGTGCCACGTTCGTAACGTACAACGTAGCCGCTTTCTTCCAGCACATCTTCTAATTTATCTAATGTTGTTTGATTCAGTTTCATGCCCAATCCCCGAAGGGATCTTTAGTTCGTTGCAAATTTACCGTTACTGCTGCTCATATCCTGTTTCAATAAGTAAGACTTTTCCACAGGAGGGTTGATCGTACTTCTTACTTCGTACCTCGTACTTTTTGCTATTTACTCGTCATCCTCACCACCGGAATAATCATTTCCTCCAGGCTCACACCACCATGCTGAAACGTATTACGGTAATAATTCACATAATAGTTGTAGTTATTCGGATAACAGAGATACATATCCTCTCTTGCAAAAATGAACGATGAATTTACATTGGGCATAGGCAAACCCGCCTCGGCCGGATCACGAAAAGCCAATACCTCTTTTGGTTCAAAGTTGAGGTTGCGGCCGTGTTTATAACGGATGTTGGTAGTAGTTTCTTTATCACCTATTACTTTCGATGGTTTTTGTACACGGATGCTGCCATGATCGGTAGCCATTACAATATTGATCTTTTTATCAGCGATCTTCTTCAAAGCCTGGTTAAGCGGCGAATGTTCGAACCAGCTCGTGGTGATGCTGCGGTAACTTTTTTCATCGTTTGCCAGTTCTTTCAGCACTTCCATTTCGGTGCGTGCATGACTGAGCATATCCACAAAATTGTACACGATCACATTAATATCATTCTGCAACAGGTTATGGATATTATTTACCAACTCCTGCCCTGCATGGTGGTTCAATACTTTGGTGAAAGAAGCTTTTAAATCACCCTTTCCCAATCGTTTTAACTGCTCCCTGAAGAATTCTTCTTCATGCAGATTTTTTCCACCTTCTTCATGATCGTTCTTCCATTGCTTCGGGAATTTCTTTTCAATGTCAATTGGTAACAACCCACTGAAAATAGCATTGCGGCTGTATTGGGTTGCTGTTGGTAAAATTGAATAAAACGATTCTTCTTCTGCTATGCGGAAGTTCTCTGCAAAAATGGGTTGAATCGCTTTCCATTGATCGAACCGAAGGTTATCGATCAGGATAAAAAACAATGGTATTCCTTTCTCCACATGTGGTAACACTTTAAACTGGAAAAGTGTATGGCTCATGATGGGCGCTTCAGCCGACTTTGGTTTCAACCAATCGGAATAATGTCGTGAAATGTATTTGAAATACTCATTGTTGGCTTCGCTTTTTTGTTGCTGCAAAACTTCGCTCATCTCCGGGCTGTCGGCCTTGCTCATTTCCAGTTCCCAATACACAAGTTTTTTATAAATATCCATCCACTCATTGTAATTAGGATTACTGTTGAGTGCCATAAATAAATTGCGAAACTGCTGCTGATAAGCCGAAGTTGTTTTTTCGCTCACCAACCTTTTGTTATCAATGATTTTTTTTAAACTCAGCAATACCTGGTTAGGGTTAACCGGTTTAATAAGATAGTCGCTGATCTGCGAACCAATGGCATCGTCCATCAGGTTCTCTGTTTCATTTTTTGTGATGAGCACCACCGGTATCGACTGATTAACTTCTTTGATCTTCGTTAATGTTTCCAAACCGGTTATGCCGGGCATGGTTTCATCCATCAACACTACATCAACAAAGTTCTCTTTCACATAATCAATGGCATCAAACCCATTGGTGAGTGTATGTACTTCGTAGCCTTTATTTTCGAGAAAGAGCTTCTGCGATTGCAGACTTTCAATTTCATCATCTACCCAAAGAATTTTTGCTAATGCCATGCTTGTTGGTTTAAAGCGGAAATTAATTGAAGGTTGCCAACCTTTACTATTTAAAATGTTAAGTGCTCAAGTTACAAGTTTCAGACCACAAGCCATTACCTTTGCAAACTTGCTGCCTTGATATTTAACAGATTAACAATGAAGTTCAGGAAAATAGTAAATGATCCCGTTTATGGCTTTATCACGTTTGATGATGAGTTGATCTATAAAATACTATCTCATCCTTTTTACCAGCGTTTGCGTCGTATTCATCAAATGGCAATGGCTCATTTGGTATACCCCGGAGCTGTGCATACAAGATTGCACCACAGCATGGGTGCTTACCATCTCATGTGCCAGGCGTTGACAGAATTAAGAAACAAAGGAGTAGAAATAACAGCCGAAGAAGAGCAAGCCGCAAAGCTGGCAATTCTATTGCACGATGTTGGTCACGGACCTTTCAGTCATGCATTGGAACATGTGTTGATAGAAGATGTGCATCACGAAGAAATTTCCTTACTCATTTTCGAACACTTAAATAAAGAATTTAACGGAGCACTGGAACTTGCCATCTCCATTTTCAAAGGCACTTATCACAAGTTGTTTTTGCATCAGCTCATCAGCAGCCAGTTGGATGTGGATCGGATGGATTACCTCACCCGTGACAGTTTTTATAGTGGTGTGAGTGAAGGGGTGATTGGTTACGACCGCATTATTAAAATGATGGTGGTACACAACAACGAGTTGATGGTGGAAGAAAAAGCAGTGTACAGTATTGAAAAATTTCTTGTTGCCCGCAGGCTGATGTATTGGCAGGCTTACCTGCACAAAACTGTATTGAGTGCAGAGAATATGCTGGTGAAGATCCTCGACCGTGCAAGAGTATTGGCAAAAGAGGAAACAGGAGCTTTTTCTTCAAATCCTGTTCTGGATGAATTTCTGCGTACAACGCAATCGGCAACTTTTATCCGAAATAACCTGGCTAAATTTTGTGAACTGGATGATTATGATGTGCTGGCTTCAATCAAAAAATGGATGCACCACCCAGATAAGGTATTAAGTACGCTCAGCCAGTGGTTGTTAAACCGCAATATGCTTAAAACAAAACTGCAGATGCAGCCGTTTAATGAAAAAGAAATAGAGGCCGTGCAGCGAAAGGCAATGGAACAATTGTCGTTAAGCAGCGAAGAAGTTGGATATTTTGTTTTTAACGGAATTGCCGAAAACAGGATGTACAACCCCGGCAACGAACATATTAATATTCTTTATAAAGACGGAATGGTTAAAGATATATCAGAAATTGAGTATGGTTTAATTCATAAAGCTATTCATAGCCCCGTTCGTAAGTTCTATCTTTGCCGGCCGGCACTATCGTAAAAAGTGCACAAAAGGCATTGCAAAAGATTGTTTCGCATCGTTTTTGAAAGTAACTTTAAAAATTAAGACAGGATACATGGAGTTTTCGGCCTCGCAAATTGCGCTCATCATTAAAGGTTCGGTAGAGGGTAATCCTAACGCAACAGTAAATTCTTTCAGTAAAATTGAAGAAGCGGTTGCCGGTCAACTCGCCTTTTTAGCCAATCCCAAATACGAAGATTATTTATACAGCACCGGTGCTTCTATCATTATCATTAATGAATCACTGGAGTTAAGACAGCCAGTTGCTGCCACTTTGCTTCGTGTGCCTGATGCCTACAGCGCTTTCGCCACTTTGCTGCAGGCTTACGAGCAGATCATGGAACAAAAGATGGTGGGTATACAGGAGCCATCATTTGTAGCCAAATCGGCCACTATTAGTGAAAATGTTTTTGTGGGCGCTTTCAGTTATATCGGTGAAAATGTAAAGCTGGGCAAGAATGTAAAAGTGCACCCGCACTGTTTCCTTGGCAATAATGTGGTGATTGGCGATAACAGTATTCTGCACCCCGGCGTAAAAATTTATCATGATTGTGTGGTGGGCAAGAAAGTGATTATTCATGCAGGAACGGTATTGGGTGGCGATGGGTTCGGTTTTGCACCTCAGCCCGATGGCACTTACAAGAAAGTTCCGCAGATTGGTAATGTGTTGGTGGAAGATGAAGTAGAAATTGGCTCCAATTGCACCATCGACAGGGCAACAATGGGTTCAACCATTATTCACCACGGAGCCAAACTTGATAACCTCATCCAGATAGCTCATAACGTAGAAATAGGTACCTATACCGTTATTGCCGCCCAAACAGGTGTGAGCGGCAGCACCAAGATCGGTAGCCGGGTAATGATCGGCGGACAGGCAGGCATTGTTGGCCATATCACTATTGCTGATGGCAGCCGCATTAATGCCCAAAGTGGTGTGAGCAAATCAATGAAGCAGCCAAACAGTGTGGTAACAGGTTCACCGGCCTTCGATTATACCAGCACCCTGCGTAGCCAGGCTATTTTCCGTAACCTGCCCGACCTTGAAAAGCGCATTGCAGAACTGGAATTTCTCATCAAACAATTGATGGCTGAAAAAGAAAGTATTTAGCCTGCTATACGCTTACGATCGTTTCACCTCTTTTTTATTACTTTCGTGCCCATGAATCACAGTAATGGCAACGGGCATACCAACCAACATACACTGGCTGAGTCAATTACCATATCCGGGGTGGGCATCCATACCGGAGCTCCGGTAAATATGACCCTTGAACCGGCCGAGCCAAACACAGGCATTATTTTTCAGCGTATCGACCTTCCAGATCAGCCAACAGTGAAGGCTGATGTGGATTTTGTGATAGAAACAAACCGCAGTACCACCCTCTCAAACAACGGAGCTTCTGTAAGTACAGTGGAGCACCTGCTGGCGGCTTTTGCCGGTTGTGAGATTGACAATGTGCTCATTAAAATAGACGGACCGGAAACCCCGATCCTTGACGGCAGTTCACAACCTTTTGTGGAAGCTTTACAAAAAGCCGGACGCAAAAAGCAGGATGCCATCAAAACCTGGTACAGCATCGACCATAATATTTATTTTCTTGATGAGAATAAGAAAGTGGAAATGGTGGCCATGCCGTCCGATACTTTCCGTATCAATACGCTTATTGATTTTAACTCCCCGGTGCTTGGTACGCAGCATGCACAAATGAGTAACCTCGGTGAGTTTAATGAACAAATTGCATCGTGCAGAACATTCTCGTTTTTCCATGAACTGGAGTTTCTTTTAAAAAATAATCTCATTAAAGGCGGTGATCTCAACAATGCCATTGTGGTGGTTGATAAACCTGTGAGTGATGAGCAACTGGAAACACTTTCAAAAGCATTCGGCAAAGAAAAATTTGCGGTTACCAGCGAAGGTTATCTCAACAACCTGCAACTGCGTTTCCCTAATGAACCTGCCCGTCATAAACTGCTTGATCTGGTTGGCGATCTTGCATTAGTGGGTATGCCTTTCAAAGCACACATCATTGCTAACCGTCCCGGTCATGCAAGTAATGTGGAGTTTGCCCGCAAGATCAAAGAGCATATTAAAAAGAATCGTTTTAAAGTAAATGTTCCTGTTTATCATCCTGATAAACCACCGGTGCATGATGTAACATCCATTGAAAAGATTCTTCCACACCGTTATCCGTTTCTATTGGTTGATAAAATCATTGAATTAACCGATACTTATATTGTGGGTGTAAAAAATGTAACTTATAACGAGCCCTTCTTCCAGGGACATTTCCCCGGTAACTATGTGATGCCTGGTGTGTTACAGATAGAAGCATTGGCGCAGTGTGGCGGGTTACTGGCTATCCCAAAAAATACAGAAGACAAGTACGATACTTATTTTCTGAAAGTAGATAATTGCAAATTCAAACAGAAAGTTGTACCCGGCGATACCTTAATTTTAAAAATGGAGTTGAAAAATCCAATAAGAAGAGGGATTGTTGAAATGAGGGGAACCATTTTTGTGGGCAGCAAAGTGGTGTGTGAGGGAGATCTTACTGCTCAAATCGTAAAACGAACAAAGAATGATTAGTAACCTTGCACATATACACCCCAACGCTCAGATAGGTAATAACGTAACGATCGATCCATTTACCGTTATTCATGATGATGTAATAATTGGAGATGGAACCCATGTAATGAGCAACGTCACCATTTTTTCTGCTTCACGCATTGGAAAGAACTGCAACATTTTTCCCGGTGCTGTAATTGGTGCTGTGCCACAGGATCTGAAATACCGTGGAGAATATACATTGGCTGAAATTGGTGATAACACCACCGTTCGTGAATGTGTAACCATCCATCGTGGTACCACTGATAAGAATACAACAAAGGTTGGAAGCAATTGCCTCATTATGGCGTATGCACATGTGGCACATGACTGTGTTGTTGGTAACAATGTTATTCTTGCCAATTCCGTGCAATTAGCAGGACATGTTACTATTGATGATTATGCTATTATCGGTGGCATGAGTGCTGCTCATCAATTTACACATGTTGGCAAGCACACTTACATTGCAGGCATGAGCGCCATCCGTAAAGATGTGCCGCCTTATGTAAAAGCAGCACGTGAGCCGTTGAGTTATGTCGGCATCAATAATGTCGGGTTAAGCCGCCGTGGCTATAGTAAAGAAACCATTGAAGAAATTTTCAAGATCTATCATATTCTTTTTGTTGAGAAGCACATTGTATCAAAAGCTGTAGAGCTCATCGAAAGCATGTTGCCTTCAACAGAAACAAGAGATGAGATATTGGGTTTCATTAAGAAATCTGAGATCGGCATTATTAAACGTCATTCACAAACCAGCGGTGATGAAGATATTGCTTTCTGATGCCGGTAAGCGATATAACAGGGAATGGATCTTTCGGGGCCTTACTTACGAATTTACAGGTACTGATGCGTATGCCTTAACCGGCAACAACGGTTCAGGCAAATCAACTTTGTTACAGATAATTGCCGGTGCAGTGCAACACTCCGAAGGGAAAGTTGATTTCATAAATGCTGCTGGTAACATTGCAGCAGAACATCATCATCAATTTCTCAGCATTGCAGCTCCTTACCTTGAACTGCCCGAAGAAATGACCTTGATTGAGTTCCTTGAATTTCATCATTCATTTAAATCTTTTCTTTCTTCGTTTACGGCAAAGAGCATCATTCATTTACTTGGGTTGGAAAAAGCAAGAAACAAACAACTACGTAACTTCAGCAGCGGTATGAAACAACGGGTAAAGCTGGCACAGGCCATTTTAAGTGATGTGCCGGTTGTATTACTCGATGAACCTTGTACCAACTTAGATGCAGAAGGAATTTCACTTTATCATAAGCTGATCAATGACTATTGCGGCAACCGGTTAGTAATTGTAAGCAGTAATGATGAAGTGGAATACAGGTTCTGCAATCACAAGCTTAGCATTATGGATTACAAATAATAAGCGCATGTATTTCCATCATCTCAATTCCATTCCAGCGAAAGAAATGTTTCCGGGTTATTACGGAAAGTTTATTCATACGGGCACATCAACAATTGCCTTTTGGGATATTACAGCCAATTCTCCTATTCCAGAGCATTCACATATGCATGAACAGATCATGCATGTAGTGGAAGGCGAATTTGAATTAACAGTTGATGGAAAAACTGAACTGCTGACTGCTGGTGCTGTGGTAACCATTCCGGGAAATGTACAACATGGTGGAAAAGCGATCAGCAATTGTAAAGTGATTGATGTGTTTATGCCGGAGAGGGGGGAGTATAAATAAAATGCTTTAATCTTCAGACTACGCTATCCCTTCTGTTTCGGAGGATCGTCCTTAACAGTTTTACTAAAACGGGAAAAGCAGAGATTATTAAACTTTGTATAAATATTCGGTCATACGGAATTTCATTAAAACGTATAACCCGTTTCCCGTCTAAACATGCGGTGCATTCTGCAAGAAGTACAAGGCCTTCAATATAACAAGCTGCAACAACCGAAATGAAAAACATTATGAGACTAAGTGATAGAAAAAATAGAATCTTTTTTAACTCCTCCTTCCGTAATAAAATATATAATAAGACAGTATAAAATGCAGAGGTTAACACTACAGCCCCTCCTGCAAAATGGATATATTTAGCAGGAACTCTTATCTCTATCTTATCGGACGATAAGTAATTATATAAAAACCTGACCATTTCCCTGAAATCATCGTCATAGAGAAAACTAAAATAAACTGAAGCTACAAACAACAGCAAAATGATCAGCACCAGTTTAATATATCCCAAAATTTGTTTGTTCATTGCAATGTTTTTCAGAAATGGTTAGTATCACCATCCTGTAACCAACAAATTCCTCGCTCCTTTCATTCCGCATTTTTGATATTGATGGTAAGCTGCTGCAGCTCTTGTTCGTATTTGCTCAGCAGGTTCTTTTTTTATCCATCCATCAATTGCAGCTTTTAATGTGTAGGCTTCAGGACTCATTAAGCCCGTTGACCAAAGAAGTGGTGTTGCACCTGTTGCTTTAAGATGAGGAGCAAAATATCTTTTACTGATACATGCAAGAATGATCGATTCTCTTTTCGACGGATCTGACTGTAGAAACTTTTCTTCCAAATCGAAATCCATCAATCCATCATGTCCAATAAATGAAAGCAGATTGGCCGATCCCCCGATGTATATCTTCTCTTCCTTCAATAAAATCGAATCGGAGTAAGTTCCAGCACAACTTTTCAGAAAATTGATAGTCGCTTTCTTTATAAGCGCTCCATCATAAGCGTCGGCAATAAGATATATGTTTGCTGTTTTGTGTTTAAATACACAACGATCAAGTATATCTTTGGAATGTTTCCCGTTTTTCAGCAATACCCAATCTGGTTGTTTCTTGAAATACGACTTTACACCATATGCTGCGCCCCAATATAAATTGCCGGCGGCATCCTGTCCGTTACCAATTGCAGCCGGCACTTTCACAATCCCTTGGTTAACGTTATCGCATAAAGCAACAAACACATGAATTACCCTTGCGTTGTTTTTTGGAAGAATTTTATTTGATGAGGTGACTGCTGATTTCTCTGAATCTTCAGGCCGATTAACCCCACAAGCAAAAGCCATCACAGCAAGAATAAGAATTAATGGAAGACGCATTCGTGTAGTTTTCATTTTAGATGCAAATGATTGAAGAATGCATAAAGACGATCACGTGTCAGACACCTTGCAGGTGTACAGACACGTTATAACCTACCCCCTGCTCGCAATCAACAAATTCAAATCAGTGTACTTCAAATCAAATCGCTGACTGAGATAAAAATTGGTGAGTGATCCTTTGAAGAGATAAATACCGTTGCGGATATTCAATTTATGCCAGAGTAATTTTTCTAATCCACCTTCATCCGCAATTTCAAGAAGTAAAGGCATTAATACATTGCTGATGGCTGTGGAAGCCGTACGTGCAAAACCACTCGGAATATTGGGAACACAATAATGAATTACACCGTGTTTGATAAAGATGGGATTTTCATGACTGGTGACTTCACTCGTTTCAAAACAACCGCCACGATCAATACTAACGTCAACGATCACACTGCCGGGCCTCATTTGTGCTACCATTTCTTCTGATGCTACAATGGGGCTCCGAGCACCACCAATAGATGATAATGCTCCCACAGCCACATCACATGTTTTCAACTGCTTCGCTAAAATTTTCGGTTCAATAACGGAGGTCCACATACGATGACCAATGGCCGTCTGCATCCGCTTCAGCTTATAAATATTGTTATCAAACACTTTTACACTGCCGCCCATGGCCAATGCCGTACGTGCTGCATATTCACCCACAATACCGGCGCCAATGATGATAACTTTTGTTGGCGGAATACCACTGATACCGCCAAGCAACACACCTTTTCCATTATTGAAACTGCTGAGGTATTGTCCGGCGATCAGCATCACGGCACTGCCGGCAATTTCACTCATACTACGAACGATGGGATTATGCCCTGAATCATCTTTCAGGTTTTCGAACGATAAAGCAGTAATACGTTTCTCCATCATCCCTTCCAGGATCTCGGGTTTCATAACTGCCAGATGGATGGGCGAAATAATCGTTTGTCCGGGTTTAAGCAGTTCAAGTTCCTGTTCACTCACCGGAGCCGATTTGATGAGTATATCACATTGGTAAACTTCTTTGCGGTCGTACGCAATTTTGGCACCTGCTTCGCTGTAATCTTTATCGCTGAAATGCGATCCTTCGCCTGCAAGGTATTCAATCATCACCCTGTGACCATTACTCACCAATACACTCACCGCTTCCGGCGTAAGTGCAATACGGTTTTCCTGGAACATTTGCTCACGGGGAATACCGATGAACAACTGGGCGCCCTTTGCTTTAATATCTAACTTTTCTTCTAAGGTCTCGTAATTGAACGATGCACTCACTATTGGTTTTGATAACGCCATACAATCGATGCCTGTTGTTTTTTTAGAAAGTACTCAAATTACAAAACTAGTTCGGAACTTTTGCAGTTATTCTCCTTGTGTTTGCATCAATAACCTCAATCGACAGATACACGGTATCATCAGGAAAGAGACCAGCCGCTTTTCCGGGCCATTCTACCAAACAAAGATCACCGCTGTACAACACATCTTCCACGCCTGCCTGGATGGCTTCTTCTTCATCTTTTATGCGATAAAGATCGAGGTGATAGATCATTTGTCCAGCAGCAGATTGATATTGATTGATAATAGAAAAAGTTGGGCTGCCAACTGCATCACGCACACCCAACATATCACACAGGGCATGAATAAAGGTTGTTTTACCGCTACCCATCGGTGCTTCAAATGCCCACACGTTGTACGGTTGCAATTGCCGCAACACTTGCTCCGCAGCCTGTTGTATATTTTGTAATGAGAATGTTAGTTGCACTGTTAAAATGAATACTGGTTGCAAAGATATTGATTGACGGGCTTTCGCTCCTGCCGTAACTTTACAGTATGAAATATCCATAAAAAATTATGGAACTGATTTAAACAAAAACGCCGATGATTTTTTCTGGATACTGATAACTATCGGCAGTGTGGCGAAAAGCCAATAAAAATGAACATATGGAAACAATGAATTGGAAAGTAGATGGAATGACTTGTGCCAATTGCGCACTTACGATCAGCAAATACCTCGAGAAAGAAGGTTTGAAGAATGTAAAGGCCAACCCGGCAAGTGGCGACGTATTGTTTGACATTGTTGATAATACAGATACAGCTAAACTTGAAAAAGGACTTGAATCATTAGGTTACCAGGTAGCAGAACGGAATGGTGTTTCTGCAAAACCGGCAGAGAAGAAAAAGATGAACAGGTTTCTTCGCTATGTATTACTCTGTGCTCCTTTTACTTTGCTGTTAATGCTGCACATGTTTGAGAAATGGATCCAGATTCATTGGTTGATGAATCCATGGGTGCAGTTAGGTTTATGTATTCCGGTGTATGTTATTGGTATGAGCTTCTTTGGCCGCAGTGCATGGAAAAGCATCCGCAATGGCATGCCTAATATGAATGTATTAGTGGCAGTGGGTGCAACTGCTGCTTTTGTATATAGTTTGTACGGCACATTAACAGGCCAGGCCGAACAATATTTGTTTTATGAAACTGCAGCCACCATTATTACGTTAGTATTTCTTGGGAATTATCTGGAAGATACATCGGTTGAGCAAACTCAGCGTGCATTGAACAGTTTGGCAAAGAGCCAGAAAGTAATGGCAAATATGATTGCGTTTGATGATCATCATCACGAACAGATATTCCCTGTTGAAAATACCGTGCTGCATGTGGGTGATCTTATTCTCATTAAAAGTGGTGAACAAATTCCTGCTGATTGTAAGATACTTTGGGGCGAAGCAACCGTAAACGAGGCCATTATTACCGGCGAAAGTTTCCCGCTTACTAAAAAACAAAAAGATCAACTCATTGGCGGAAGTATTTTGGTTGATGGTACGGTGAAAGCTCAGGTTACGGCTACTGCAAAAGATTCAGTGCTCTCAAATATTGTGAATCTTGTTAAGCAGGCGCAAGGCGAAAAACCACCTGTACAACAATTGGCTGATAAGATCAGCGCCATTTTTGTGCCTGTTGTATTAGGCATTGCACTCGTTACACTTGCTGTTAACTGGATTATCATCAAAGAATTTACACCTGCACTGATGCGAAGCATTGCTGTGTTGGTGATCGCCTGTCCCTGTGCTATGGGATTGGCTACACCGGCGGCTATTGCAGTAGGGTTAGGTCGTGCTGCCAGGAATGGCGTGTTATTCCGCAATTCAAAAAGTCTTGAGTTGTTTAAAAATATTACACAGGTTGTGTTTGATAAAACCGGCACATTAACCACTGGTAATTTTGTGTTGGCAGATTATAAGATTGTGAATGGTGAATTGTCAATGGTCAATGGTCAATCGGTAGTTAATAACAAGCAAACAATCAGCAAATATGCAGCAATCAATGAGGAAAATGCAATAACAGACTCTCCCATTCACCATTCACCATTCACCATTGACGATTCCGAATTTCAACGCATTGTTTATTCGCTTGAAAAATATTCGAATCATCCTATTGCAGCTTGTATTGCAACCTCATGGAAAACAAACAAAGATGAACGCTGGGCCTCTATAGAAGAGATCAAAGGTTTTGGCATGAAAGCAGTAACAAAAGAAGGCGTTGAATGGATTGCAGGTTCGTATAAAGCTGCTTCAATAGAAACAACAGATGAAACGCATAATGTGTATGTGCTGAGAAATGGAAAATTAGTTGGCTGGGTTGATGTAAAAGATGAATTACGTGCAGAAGCAAAACCAATTGTGCAATACCTCAAGAGTAAGAATATTAAAACCATTTTACTCAGTGGCGATCGTAAAACAAAAAGTGAAGCCATTGCTAAGCAATTGGGTATTGACGAAGTGATAGCCGAACAGACACCTGAACAAAAACTAGATGTAATTGAACAACTGAATAAAATAACACCTACTGCCATGGTGGGCGATGGCATTAATGATGCACCTGCGTTGGCAAAAGCAACCATTGGTATTTCATTAAGCGAAGCATCACAGGTTGCGATGCAAACAGCTGATGTGGTATTGATGAATCACGGTTTAAAGAATCTGCCTTTATCACTCGGCTTGGGTAAACATACATTCATCACCATTAAACAGAATTTATTCTGGGCGTTTTTCTATAACATTATTGCCATTCCCGTTGCAGCATTCGGTTTACTAACTCCAACCTTTGGCGCATTGGTCATGGGCTTGAGTGATGTGGTGCTGGCGATTAACAGTGTGAGGCTGTTTGTGAAGAAGGTTGTTTAATAAAAAGAAAAATGTAATTTACAATAGAAATACATTTGTTATGACTGTTACAATACCTAAAAAAGCGACTAAAAAAGAAGTGAAGAAAGCACTTGAAAAGCTGGAAAAAGAATTGATGAAGAAAAATAAAGGGAAAGGAAATGTGGCTAAATTTTTCGGCATTTGTAAAAGTGAAGTAGATGGTCTTGAATTTCAGAAAAAAGTAAGAAGTGAGTGGGATTAAATCAATTTTAGCAGACACTAATATTATTATTTACTTTCTTGAAGGGCGACCACAGGTTAGCTTTTACCAATTTTCAAATTTCCATATTTCAGTTATTACAGAAATTGAACTTCTTGGAGTTAAAACCATTTAAGGGATCAGCATGAAAGAAAGGAAGAATTTTATACAGCATTGCATTGTACTTCCGTTTGATGATGATATAAAAGAAACAACAATAACCATAAAGCAAAACACAAAAATTCAAACACCGGACGCCATTATTGCTGCAACAGCCATAAAATACCAGCTTCCCTTTGTTACTGCTGATAAAGGCTTTTCCCGGATTGATGGATTGAACTTGATTCTTCTTGAACTTTAAAGAAGTACAATGACAAATATTCAATCCATACTTCAACAATATTGGAATTACTCTTCTTTCCGCCCACTTCAGCAGCAAATCATTGAATCTGTTCTTGCCGGGAAAGATACATTAGCACTTCTTCCCACCGGTGGTGGCAAAAGTATTTGCTACCAGGTGCCTGCCCTTGCAAAAGTTGGGATGTGTGTCGTGGTATCGCCACTCATTGCATTAATGAAAGACCAGGTGGAGGCGCTTCATCGAAAAGATATCAGGGCAGCAGCGATTTATACTGGTATGCCTTTCCCGCAGGTGAAAGATATTTTGCAGATGGCGGTAAATGAGAAACTGAAATTTCTTTATGTATCTCCTGAGCGTTTGGAAACAAATCTCTTTCTTGAATATTTACCGGGGATGAATATTCAACTCATTGCCATTGATGAAGCTCATTGCATTTCACAATGGGGATATGATTTTCGCCCCTCCTATTTAAAGATCGTCAACTTCCGTAAAGAATTACCGGGTGTTCCTTTATTGGCAGTAACTGCTTCAGCAACACCACAAGTGCAGGATGATATCTGCAACCAACTGCAATTCCGCAATCATCATATTTACAAAGGTTCTTTTTTGCGACCGAATGTTTCGTTCAGTGTATTTCGTGTAGAGAGCCGCATTAATAAAATATTGCAGATACTAAATAACGTGCAAGGATGTGCCATTGTGTATTGCAAAAGCAGGAAGATGACACAGGAAACGGCACGACTGTTACAACAGCATCATATTTCAGCGGACTATTATCATGCTGGTTTATCGAATGATGAACGCAGCAAACGACAGGAATCATGGCTGAAAAATGAAACAAGAGTCATCGTTTGTACCAATGCATTCGGTATGGGTATTGATAAACCGGATGTGCGTGTTGTGATTCATCATGACATGCCTGATTGCCTGGAGAATTATTACCAGGAAGCAGGCCGTGCCGGTCGTGATGGGCAAAAATCATATGCCGTGCTTCTGTATGAAGACAAAGATCTCACTGAATTAAAAGGTTTATCAGCTATTCGCTTTCCTCCTATTGCAGAAGTAAAAAGAGTGTATCAGTGTTTGGTAAATTATTTACAACTTCCAAGTGGCAGTGGTGAATTACAATGGATGGAGTTTGATCTGAATGATTTCATCAAAACATTTAAGCTGAATGTTTATACAGCAGTGTATGCACTTAAAACATTAGAACAGGAAGGTTGGATCAATTATGCTGAACAGATTTTTATGCCTGCAAAAGTTGTTTTCACAGCAAGCGAACAACGACTTGCAGAATTTGAACAGCAACATCCGCAACTGGAAGCTGTTATGAAAGCATTGCTGCGGACTTACGGTGGTATCTTTGATATGGAATCGTTCATATCAGAAAAACAACTGGTAAGTATTGTAAAGACTGATCTTGATTCTATAAGACAGGCATTGCATCAATTGCATCAGCATGGCATCATCAATTACAGTCCA
>JAKFDY010000394.1:0-15216 GCA_036675885.1 Lacibacter sp.
ATTTCAAGTCGTCGCCTTTTTCAAAAATTCATTTCAAATCGTCACCAAAAAATTATGCTCTCAAATGTTTGCTGATACTGAATTGTATTGATAAATGTCTGATTTTAACGGGACACTAATGATTGGAACTTATTCAGCTTTGTAACTAATATGCCTTATACACTTGTTGAACGTATACAGGAAGCTGGATATATTTTAATGCAGGCAACGGCTCCGCATTCTATCACCAGAAGAAATTCCAGGATTACTTAAATACAGCTAAGCTTTAATCGGGAATCCTCCTTGTATGACCGATGCAACGATGTAAATAAAGTCGTTGTCAATAATGAAACTGAAAAATCATATTTATGAGAAATACTTTTTTTACCATACTGATTGCTACTATTGTTTCATCCTGCGGTAAAGATAACAGGCTTGAAAATTTCAAAAATCAGATTTCAGGTAAATGGGAAATCGAGAAAAGAGTTTGCGGAGAATGCATGAACCCGCTTATTACTTATTCCGAAGGAAATGGCAATACAATCGTTTTACTTACTGACGGAACATTTGAAAGACGCATACACGATTCGGTAATTTTTAAGGGCAAGTTCTTTCTAACCAAAAGTGCTGAATGCGGCAAGCCGGGTTCCGACATATCACTGTCTACAAATGAAAGCTCAAATGTAACACCTCTTTTTGTGCAAATAGAATCGGGCAAGCTGCAATTAAGCACTCCCTATTGTTATACCGATGGCGCAAGTACTATCTACCGAAGAATACAATAATGAGGAATATGGATATGTTGAACCGCTATTTACCTGAATCAAGTTGATGATTCAAATCACTCTTCTTTCTTCACTTCCCTTTTAAATAAGTATAAGTAATCGCTGTTATCAGTACTGTTACTTACAGTGTGCACTAATTTCCAACCTTGCTTACCCATATAATTCAATGCATCAACCGGAGATTTGAAACGTATGAGATTATTACTGCTGTCACGCAGTCGCTTACTGAGCCTGTGCATCACATCATCATCTTTGCCTTCATCAATTGTAATGGTGGTTCCATCAGTAATAATGGAATAATAGATCTTCATGCTGCAATACTGTTCAATTGTATTTGATTGCTGAGCCATAACAAACGCAGTCATGAAAAATAATAAGGTTGTAATAGAAAGATGCTTCATCTGATTTTTTACAGCAATCTACTCACTCAATTCAAAAACTGTCGTTAAAGAAAAAGCTGCTGTACTAATAGTGCAGCAGCTTTTGCAGTTTATTAACGTATATCTATGCGTTACAATTTCCTGATCTTAATATTCCTGAACCACACAGCATTTTCATGATCCTGCAATACGATCTTTCCTTTTTTAAATGTTCCAAAGCCGGGCCATTGTTTAAACTTGCTGGCTGCGATCATCTTTGTCCAGTTATCATCCCACATAGTGGTGGTTACAGCTGTAACACCATTTAATCGATGTTCAAGTTTACCATCTTTAATAACGATCTCTGCAAGATTCCATTCACCAACAGGCTTTACTGTTTCAGGTGAAGCAGCAATCAGATCATACAAATCACCTGCACGGTGTTTGTTGATCTTCGCATCCGGATGACCATTGTTATCGAGCACCTGCATTTCAGGACCTGATTCATATGGATGCTTAAACTTTGCGGTATCTTCATTGGAAAGGAAAATGATACCACTATTTCCATTTAGAGAGATCTTCCATTCAATTTTTAAATGAAAGTTTTCATATTCTTCATCTGTAAGAATATCTCCACCATCAACTACTTTTCCATTTTGTCTTACTGATGTATCGAGATACAATGTGCCATCCACAACTTTCCATGCAGTGCCAGCTGAACCACCACCATACTTATGCCAGCCCTTGGTACTTTGTCCGTCAAATAAAGATACCCAACCATCTTTCACTTCTTCATCAGTTAATAATGGTGGAGTTGCAGCAGGTAATTCTGCTGTTGAAGTATCGTTTGTAGTTGTGGTCTCACCCTCGTTGTTACAGGATGCAAATAAACCCACGGCTGCAATCATTAAAAGAGAACGAATCATGTTTACTTGTTTTTAAGTAATAGAATATATTTTACCATTTGTTCTGCGTCAGCAATATTCGTTGCAGCGTTTGGCGGCATAGCTACATCGCCCCATACTCCACTACCACCTTTCACTACTTTTTCAGCAAGCATTTTAATATTTGCTTCTGTTGCTTCATATTTATTTGCTACATCACGGTAAGCAGGGCCAATCACTTTTTCATCGATCTTATGACAGGTTAAGCAGAGATTCTCCGGTTTAGCAACAAGTGCAAGGCCCTTCTCGTAATCGGGATTATCACTTGGAGATGGAGGAGTTGCTTCAGCGTCCTGCTTTGCTTCTTCTTTTGGTTGCTCTTTATTTTCTGTACCTGCGCCACCACATGCAACCAATGCGAGCATAACGGCCGAGGTAAATAAAATCTTTTTCATGATCTATTGTTTTAAAGTTGAAAATTAAATTAATCGAGGCCTAAAATACGACGGTTAGAAGCAACATCGCTTCCGCTGCCTGCAAAATCGTCGAATGTTTTATCAGTTACACGGATGATATGGTTTTTAATGAATTCAGCACCTTCTCTTGCACCATCTTCAGGATGCTTAATGCAACATTCCCATTCCATCACTGCCCAGCCATCGTAACCATATTGAGTGAGTTTACTGAAGATGGTTTTAAAATCAACTTGTCCATCACCGGGTGAACGATAACGGCCTGCTCTGTTTAACCAGCTTTGATAACCCCCAAACGTTCCCTGCCGACCACTTGGATTAAACTCTGAATCCTTTACATGAAATGCTTTAATGCGTTCATGATACAGATCAATGTATTCAATATAGTCGAGCTGTTGTAATACAAAGTGTGATGGATCGTATAACAAACAGGCACGTTTGTGATTGTTTACTTTCTCTAAGAACATCTCATAGGTGATGCCATCAAACAAATCTTCACCGGGATGAATTTCATAACAAACATCAACGCCACATTCATCAAAGTAATTAAGGATGGGTAACCAACGTTTTGCTAATTCTTTGAAGCCTTCATCAACCAAACCTTCGGGACGTTGCGGCCACGGATGAAATGTATGCCACAGCAACGAACCACTGAACGTTGCATGTGCTGTTATACCTAAATTCTGCGATGCCTTTGCACCATACATTAACTGTTGCACGGCCCATTGCTGTCTTGCTTTAGGATTGTTCTTTACTTCATCGGCAGCAAACGCATCGAACATCGTATCATATGCAGGGTGCACTGCAACAAGCTGACCCTGCAGATGTGTACTTAGTTCAGAAATTTCTAACCCATAACTGTTGATTTTTCCTTTTAACTCATCAGCATAAGTTTTACTTTCCGCTGCAAGCTTTAAATCGATCAATCGTTTTTCCCATGTTGGAATTTGTACTGCTTTAAATCCTAATGATGCTGCCCATTCACAAATAGTTTCCAAACTGTTGAATGGAGCTTTATCGCCCATAAACTGAGCTAAGAATATGGCTGGTCCTTTAATTGTTTTCATAAACCCCAACCCCTAAAGGGGCTTTTTGCTTTTGGTTATTAATTAGTACAGTTGAATATGATTTCAACAGTTGAGTTTCAATTTAAAGTTCATTAAAGAACTGCTGTTGCAAGTCTCCCTTTAGGGACCTGCCCGACTTGTCATTCAGGCGGGGATTTAGAGGGTGAAAGCCTTCCACTTCTCCTCACTCTGTCCGCTCTCAATCACATTGTTTACAAATGCCATTCCACGCACACCTTCATTTACACTTGGGAAATCGAGCCACTCTTCATTTGGTTGCTCGCCATTCATTTTTGCACGAACAGTTAATATAAAGTTGCGGTAGAGATTTCCGAATGCTTCAAGATAACCTTCCGGATGGCCGGCAGGTACACGTGTATTGTGCGCAGCAAACGAACTATTGTAGCCACCACCTGTTCTGTAAATTTCAGTTGGTTTATCAAGCCACTTCACCAGCAGTGTATTTGCATCTTCCTGCTTCCATTCAATACCGCCTTTTTCACCATATACACGAATCTTTACATTGTTCTCTTCACCTGCTGCAATTTGTGTAGCCATCAACACACCAGTTGCGCCACCACTGAACTTTAAGAATGCAGCACCATCATCGTCCAGCAAACGTTTTTCAACCACAATATTTATATCAGCACAAAT
Source organism: Lacibacter sp. (assembly GCA_036675885.1). Classification (GTDB taxonomy): domain Bacteria; phylum Bacteroidota; class Bacteroidia; order Chitinophagales; family Chitinophagaceae; genus Lacibacter. The sequence goes on from JAKFDY010000394.1 coordinate 4,202, forward strand.
ATGGGTTACTTCTAATCCTGTAATATATTCAGCAAGATTAAATGCATGTGTACCAATATCACCCATACATCCTGCTTTACCACTTTTCTTAGGATCAGTTCGCCAGCTGGCCTGTGCATTTCCGGAGCCTTCAAGAAACGTGCTTAACCAACCTTGCGGATATTCAACATATACTTTACGGATCTTACCTAGTGCCCCACTTTTAATAAATTGCTTTGCCTGCTTAACCATAGGGTAACCGGTGTATGTATGACAAAGTAATAAACTCAATCCGGTTTCTTCCACTTTTGCTTTCAGTTGCTGTGCTTCTTCCAATGTAAAAGTGATCGGTTTTTCAATCACCACATTAAAACCTTTTTCCAAGGCCATCATGGCTGGATCGAAATGCACAAAATTTGGAGTAACAATGCTTACAAAATCAATACGTTTATCAGCAGGCATCGCTGCTTCTTTTTCCAACATGATCTTGTAATCGGTATAAATGCGGTCTTCATCAAGAAATAACAGTTTACCTGATTCAACTGCTGTTGCAGGGTTCACGCTTAATGCACCTGCAACAAGTTCAACCTGTCCATCCATGTTCAAAGCAATGCGGTGTACTGCACCAATAAATGCATCTTTACCACCACCAATCATTGCCATTCTTAATTTTCTGTTCATAGTATCAATTGTTCAAAATGTTTTATAATCGTTTTTTTGTGAATGGTCAATGGTGAATAGTGAATGATCTTGAATATGCTTGTTGCCTATTCACTATTGACAATTGACAATTGATTATTCGCCATCTCACCATCCCGTTCTGTACTCACGCTTCACAAACTGGTTCGCTTCATCAAAGTTGGTGATCTTCATATTTGCCGCATCCCACAATAACTTTTTACGACCAAGATATTTATCGCCCCAACCTGTAAGTTTCGGATTCTTGATCATCCATGAACGTATTGCAAGATTACCCATCAATATACTTTCTGTAAACGGACCGGCATATTCAAACGGCGAACTTGTTTCTCCATTACCATAACCTGCCATACATGCATTTACCCATTGTAAATAATGACCTTCGGGTACACGTTTTAATGTTTGTTTTGGCAAACGATCTTCCGTCATGCGTTTTGTTGGAAGCAGTGTTGGATTTTCACCATAACAACCACTCATCATCTTACCTTTTGTTCCTTCAAAGATCACTCCTCCATCCCAATTACCCATTGCTTCATCCGGCAATAATTCTTCCGGACGTTTGGGTAACAATCCACCATCCATCCAGGTAACTTTTATTTCTCCTTTACCATCAGTACGTGGATAGTTGAGATGAATAATTGATGCTGGCGGGCAACTATCAATATATCCTGCTTCTGTCCATGCTGCAGTAAACTGGTTTGGCAAACTGCATTCTACTTCGTTTGGATAAAGTATTGGTAAGATGCGGTAAATAGGATCCATGATATGACAAGCCATATCGCCCAACGCACCTGTACCGAAAGACCACCAGCCTCTCCAGTTAAACGGATGATAAGCCGGGTTATAATCTTCGTATTTAGAAGGACCAATCCATAGATCCCATTTGAAATTTGCAGGAACAGCATGTGTTCCAGTTGGCTTTGCTAAACCTTGCGGCCAAACGGGTCGGTTGGTCCATGCATTTACACTGGTTACTTTACCAATAAGACCTGCATCATACCATTCTTTCATTAAACGCACACCATCGCCACTACCACCCTGGTTACCCATTTGCGTAACCACTTTGTATTTCTTTGCAGCTTCAGTGAGCATACGTGCTTCGTAAATATCATGAGTCAACGGCTTCTGCACATACACGTGTTTACCCATTTCCATGGCGGCTAATGTGGCAATAGCATGTGTATGATCGGGTGTTGATACTGATACTGCATCAATATTGTTTTTTTCTTTTTCCAGCATTTCACGGAAATCGTAATAGAATTTCGCTTTGGGGAAACGCTTAACTGAACCCGCAGCCTGCGCTTCATCTACATCGCAGAACGATACAATATTTACTTTCGGGCTTTTTGCAAATTCAGAAAGGTCGCTGGCTCCTTTACCACCGGCACCAATACCGGCAATATTTAATCGATCACTCGGTGCAATATAACCGGGCCCTCCCAGTACATGTCGTGGTACAATAAAAAAACCGGCTGAGGCAAGTGCGCCTGTTCGTAGAAAATCCCGTCTTGATTTGTTGTTGCTCATATATTTTTTTTGGATCAATGAGTGTTATACAGTTTTATCGAATGAAACACATTCTTTCAATTCCTTTTCGGTGTAAGCCAGCCCGTATTGTTTCAACACATCATCAGGAACACCATTCCATTGGTTAGGGCGGTTACCCATATAACCAATATCTTTCACTCCAATTTCTGATGTATAAAAACCAGTAGCCGTTAAGTTGCGCATAAGATTGAAAAATGCAACACCTTGTTTCATTTCAGGTTTTGCTTTTTCAGGATAAGCTATATCATCAACAACAGCGATCTGTTGTTGCGTACTGCAATCTTTAAATGCTTTTTGAAAACGTTTACTGCTTTCAAGATCGAGCCAACGCAAACCACCACGCATAGGTGTTTTATGCTGTGGCATATCTTTTACAATAAACTCAATAAAATCGGGCACACCCGCTTCACTTGCACTGCCACTCTCTTCATCTTTCGGGATAATAATATCCGCAAGTATGGTGATGGTGGCCATTTCATGTGGCGTAAAGAATGTTTCCGCCATCAGCTTTGCTTCAATCTCTGCTTCCACTTTTGTACGATCGATCGTACTTGCCGGTGTTGCTGAAGATGAAGCTTCAGGTGCATTTTTTTTTTCGTCAGCTGTTTTACATGCATCAACTAGTACAGATGATGCAACTGTACCAACTAAAATGGCTTTAATGGAATCTCTTCTTTTCATAATTGTCACCCCCAAACCCCCTGAAGGGGCTTTTTACTTTAATACGTTGATGATATGATGAATAAAGTTTCATCTGTTCAATATCTGTTTTACAAAACATTAATTCCTGTTGCAACAAGTCTCCCTTTAGGGAGATTTAGAGGGTTTGTTTTACAAATTCCCCTTCTTCAATTCACTAACAATATATTCGCTTGCCCGCATGCTCAATGCTAATATCGTCCACGTAATATTCTTATCGGCCTGTGATACAAATGCAGCACCATCAACCACAAACAGGTTTTTACAATCATGTGCCTGGTTGTATTTATTCAATGCACTTTTCTTAGGATCGTTACCCATGCGTGCAGTTCCTGCTTCATGAATAATTTTTCCCGGCGCTTCCAATCCGTAATCATTTTCCGGTCCGTCGTCGCCTCCCCATGTAATGATCGCACCCATGTTATGCATCACTTCTTTAAAGGTTTCTTTCATGTGCTTCGCCTGGTTTATTTCATGCTCACTCCACTTTACATTAAACTTCAACACAGGAATGCCATATTGGTCTACTACATCCGAATCTATTTTACAATAATTACTTTCTAAAGGAATTGCTTCACCACGACCAGCCATACCAACATTGGCACCGTAGAAATAACGGTAATCTTCTTTTAAAGAAGCACCATATCCACCGGCTTCTTTTTGTTTACCTGCAACAGCATACTTGCCATTCATCATTTGAATATTCATTCCAAAACCATAAGCCGGTTGGCCCATGCCTCCCCAATATTCTATATGATAACCACGGGGGAAATCGAGCTTTTTATTATCTAACCACCAAGGCGAATAAATATGTGCGCCACCAACACCATCTTCGTTATACTTTTTACGGCCAAAGAGTTGGGGTAACACGCCACCTAATGCCGCACCTGTGCTATCATGTAAATATTTACCAACCACATCACTGCTGTTAGCTAATCCGTTTGGATGACGTGGCGATTTTGAGTTGAGTAATAACCGTGAAGTTTCACAAGCACTTGCAGCAAGAATTACCACTTTACCATTTACCTGGTACTCGTTCAGATCATCTTTGTTTACATAACTAACACCAGTTGCCAATCCTTCTTTGTTCGTGATTACTTCACGTGCCATGGCATTAGCTATCACATCAAGATTGCCTGTTTTAAGTGCAGGATAGATTAATACGTTGGTTGATGAAAAATCAGCTTTTGCCATGCTGCAGTTACGTCCGCATTGCGAACAATAAAAACAAACACCCCTTTCAGTTGTACTTTCTATTTTTTTTGTGAGGATTGATAAACGTGAAGGAATAACTTTTACCCCGGCTGTGGTTGCTGCATTCTTAATAAACAGTTCGTGTAAACGTGGCTTAGGTGGTGGAAGAAAAAATCCATCAGGATCATTTTCCAAACCTTCGTTTGTACCAAAGATGCCAATGAGTTTATCTACTCTGTCGTAATAAGATTTCACATCATCATAGCCAATGGGCCAATCATCACCCAATCCGTCAATACTTCTGCGTTTAAAATCTTTTGGACCAAACCGGAGAGAGATACGACCCCAGTGATTGGTTCGGCCGCCCAGCATACGTGCACGCCACCAATCCCATTTTGTTCCTGCTTCTTTAGTATATGGTTCGCCGTCCAGCTCCCATCCTCCGTAACATGCATCAAAATCACCAAAGGGTCTGTATTTGGTACTTGCGCCCCTGCGTTTGCTTTCCCATGGGTTCTTTAATTGTGTAATGTTTTTCTGCGGATCATACATGGTGCCTGCTTCAAGCAAACACACTTTCAATCCTGCTTTACTTAATTCGTAGGCAGCCATACCGCCACCTGCGCCAGAGCCAACTATTACTACATCGTAACTTTTGGGCTGAACTTTTACCTGGAAATCTCCCATGACATGCAATTGGTTTGAAGGTTCTAAAGGTAATGACTAAATGAAAATAACAAAGCGAAATAAACCTATAACAAAATGAATAGAAGAATGAAACAGGATTATTTTATGAACGGACTATTTCAATGTTGGTGGTACTGTTTTTACAACTAATGATATTTTTCATTCAACCGATTGCACACACCAACAGTTGGTAGTTACAAACGTTTGCAATTACTCTTTAAAAAATTAAGGTTTCTACAATAAAGAAATACCCTAAATTTATTTTTTTTCTTCAACCAACCTAAACTTAAACGATTGTAGAATGAATCCCATCAACCGTAATCAACTATTTATTGCCAGCCGTATTGCATTAATTGTAACAGCCATAACTTTTGCTTACCGTGCAGCCCTGGAGGGTACTTGGGAAAAAGAATTCCATCTGACTAAAGAACAAATCGGCTGGATATTTAGTCCAGCATTCTGGGGCTTTACATTAGCTATGATTTTTGGTGGCCCTCTTTGCGATATAATAGGTATGAAAAAATTAGTTGGCCTGGCTTTTATAGGTCATGTTACGGGAATTGTTATCTACCTGGTTGCAAAAGATGCTACCATGTTATTTATTGGCACAGTTTGTATTGGCGTAGGAAATGGAATGGTAGAAGCAGCTTGTAATCCTCTTGTTGTTTCCCTCTATCCGGATAATAAAACAACTATGCTGAATAAATTTCATGTGTGGTTCCCCGGAGGAATTGTAATTGGAGGATTGATTTCATATCTATTTTTAGAACAAATGCATTTAGATTGGAGAATCATGGTTGCTTTGTTAATATTACCTGCAATTCTTTATGGCGTCATGTTCTGGAAACTTGAGTTTCCAAAAACAGAAAGAGTTGCAAAAGGAGTCAGCACAGGTGAAATGTTTAAAAGCTGTCTTAATCCGTTATATCTCATCATGATTATTTGCATGTTTATGACCGCTGCCACAGAATTAGGTACAGGAACATGGATTGGTGCTTTATTAAGTGGAGCAGGAGTTTCCGGGATATTAATATTGGTATTTATTAATGGTATCATGGCTATCGGTCGGTCGTTCGCAGGACCTATTGTACATAAACTGAATCCTAATGGCATGTTGATCTTCTCTGCTTTATTTGCAGCCATTGGATTATATCTTTTAAGTATTTCAAGTGGGTTTGCCGCAGTAGGTGCAGCAGCAGTCTTTGCTGTTGGTATTTGCTTTTTCTGGCCAACAATGCTTGGCTTTGTATCGGAGTATCTTCCAAAAACAGGAGCATTAGGTTTGTCATTAATGGGCGGAGCAGGAATGTTTTCAGTTTCCCTGGTATTACCTGTTATGGGCAAATGGTTTGATAAAACAAAGGCGGCGGCTGTTAGTTCCGGAACTGATGTTGCAAAAGCTGAAGCTGTGGCCGGGAGTGATACTCTTTTAAAAGTTGCGATTATGCCCGCTATACTTCTTGCAATATTTACAATCATATATTTTGTAAGAAAAAGCAAACAAAGATTATCAGCAGCGTAATATCTTATCATTCAAATTAAAAAATTAACCAGTAGTAATACAATGAGTAATACAAGAAGAGAAGCCATTAAAAAATTTGCAGCGGCAACTGTAGCCGTTACGGCAGGCAATGTTGTAACTGCAGGTACAATAGAAAGAGTTATGGGAGAAGAAAAATATAAATTTAAAGGCAACATCAATCATTCAGTTTGTAAATGGACATATAGTTTTTTAACGCTTGAAGAATTATGTGTAGCCGTAAAAGAAATTGGTTTTACTGCCATTGATCTGCTTACGCCTGATGAATGGCCCATTGCAAAAAAACATGGCATTCATTGCTCCATGTGCTATACCAAGGGCAAGGTGAGTTTAACTGAAGGATGGAACGACAGGAAAAATCATCCACAACTCATTGCTGATTTTACAGAAACTATTCCTTTGGTGGCTGCAGCAGGTTATCAAAACCTCATCTGCTTTAGCGGTAACCGTAATGGCATGGATGACGAAACCGGTTTGCAGAATTGTGTGGAAGGGTTAAAACAGATCATGCCATTGGCAGAAAAGCATAATGTTATTATCCAGATAGAAGTGTTCAACAGCAAAGTGAACCATCCGGATTATATGGCGGACAATACCAAATGGACAATTGAATTGTGTAAGCGTCTTGGTTCACCCAACTTCAAGATCCTGTACGATATCTATCACATGCAGATCAGTGAAGGCGACATTATTCATACCATCAAACAGAATCATCAATACTTTGGTCACTATCATACAGCTGGCGTACCAGGTCGTAATGAGATCACTGAAAACCAGGAACTGTATTACCCTGCAATTATGAAAGCAATTGTAGAAACAGGATACAAAGGATATGTGGCACAGGAATACCTTCCAACCGGAAAAACAAAAGAAGAAAAATTAGCTGCTTTGAAAGACGCAGTGAAAAGATGTGATGTGTAGCCCCTAAATCCCCGAAGGGAACTTACCAAGGCACAGCCCACTCTTATTAATCAGTTGAATTAATACGCACAAATAAAAAATAAAAAAGGTGAGTAAATAACAAGAGATGAAGTGGAAGATTTGATGATTGTAAGAGATTAGAAAGTACCGCTCTTTCCCTTCCGGGGAAAGAGTTTGGAGATAGGGGCCGAAAAAGCTTAGTTCATATAAACAATAACCAATCAAATAAGACAACAACATGCCGGATAATAATGTGTACGATGCCATTGTAATTGGCTCGGGTATCAGTGGCGGCTGGGCCGCAAAGGAACTCACTGAAAAAGGTTTAAAAACGATCATGCTGGAGCGTGGACGTAATATTGAACATATCAAAGATTATGTAAACGCTACGAAAGACAGCTGGGAGTTTCCGCACAGAGGTGCAAAGCCAACCCAGCAAATGCATGAAGATTATCCTGTATTAAAACGTGATTATGCGTTAAACGAAACGGTACTTGATTATTGGGTAAAGGATAAAGAATGTCCTTACGTGGAAGAAAAACGTTTCGACTGGTTTCGTGGTTACCATGTTGGCGGTCGTTCATTGATGTGGGGTCGCCAAAGCTATCGTTTCAACAAGTGGGATTTTGAAGCAAATGCTAAAGAAGGTATTGCGGTTGATTGGCCCATCCGTTACGATGATGTTGCACCTTGGTACAGTTATGCCGAACGTTTTGCGGGCATCCAGGGTACCAAAGACGGACTTGATGTTTTACCTGATGGTGATTTTATGCCGGGCATGGAACTCAACTGCGTGGAGAAAGATGTAAAGCAACGTTTGATCGATCATTATAAGGGAACAAGACACCTCATTATTGGCCGCAGTGCAAATATTACGCAGCCGCATCACAACCGTACCAACTGTCAGTACCGTAACAGGTGTTGGAGAGGTTGCCCGTTTGGTGCATACTTCAGCACACAGTCGGCAACATTGCCAGCTGCAATGGTAACAGGAAATTTAACGCTTCGTCCTTTTTCCATTGTTACAAAAATTCTATACGATAAGGACACAAAAAAAGCAACCGGTGTAGAAATACTCGATGCCGAAACAAACAAAACATATGAGTACAAAGCGAAGATCGTTTTCGTTTGTGCATCTTCTTTTAACTCAACATGGGTGTTGATGAACTCTGCTACTGATGTATGGGAAGGCGGATTAGGAAGCAGTAGCGGCGAGCTTGGTCATAACGTAATGGATCACCATTTCCGTTGTGGAGCAAGTGGTAAGGTAGAAGGCTTCAGCGATAAATATCTCTATGGCCGCAGACCTACTGGTATTTATATCCCCCGTTTCCGTAACATCTATGATGATAAACGTGAATACCTGCGTGGCTTTGGTTACCAGGGTGGTGCCGGCAGAGGAAGAGGTGTTGATGTTGCAGAAATGACTATTGGTGCCAATTTGAAAGAAGCATTAAGCGTACCAAGCGATGAATGGAATATGGGTATTACTGCATTTGGTGAAATTCTGCCTTATCATGAAAACAAAATATCTCTCGATAAAACGGTAAAAGACAAATGGGGTTTACCTGTTTTGAAAATGGATGTGGAGATCAAAGAAAACGAGAAAAAGATGCGTGTGGATATGATGAATGATGCAAAAGAAATGCTGGAAGCAGCAGGTGTAAAAGACATATACACTTACGATCACGGATATGCAGTGGGTATGGGTATTCATGAAATGGGAACTGCACGTATGGGTCGTGATCCAAAAACATCAGTACTGAATGGCAACAACCAGGTGTGGGATGCAAAGAATGTGTTTGTTACGGATGGTGCCTGTATGACTTCAGCATCTTGTGTAAACCCTTCTTTAACGTATATGGCATTAACAGCACGTGCTGCCGATTTTGCAGTAAAGGAATTAAAAAAAGGCAACCTCTAATTCATTCATCATGGCAGATAACACATTTGATGCAATTGTAATCGGGTCGGGTATTAGCGGTGGCTGGGCAGCAAAAGAGCTTTGCGAAAAAGGTTTGAAGGTGCTGATGCTTGAGCGTGGTGCCGAGCATAAACACATCACCGATTATAAAACTGCCACAAAAATGCCGTGGGAGTTCGAACATCGTGGCAGAACTACCCGACAACAAAAAGAGGACTATCCTGTTATTCATAGAGGTTGGGCTGCCGCTGAACGTGTAATGGATGCCTGGGCCAACGAAAAAGATTCACCCTATACAGAAGTAAAACCATTTACATGGTGGCGTAGTTACCGTATGGGCGGACGTTCTGTTTTATGGGGCCGGCATAGTTACCGTTGGAGCGAACTTGATTTTGAAGCCAACGCAAAAGATGGTTTTGGTGTTGATTGGCCCATTCGTTATAAAGACATTGCTCCCTGGTACGATCATGTTGAACGGTTTGCAGGGATCAGTGGTTCACTTGAAGGATTGCCTTATTTGCCCGATGGACAATTTCTTCCTCCTGTTCCATTGAACATTGTTGAAAAAGATGTTGCAGCAAAGATCAAAGCATTATATAAAGGAGAGCGGCAAATGATCAACAGTCGGGTGGCCAATATCACTGTACCACACAACCAAAGACCGGGCTGCCAGTTTCGTAACCGTTGCTGGGAAGGTTGTCCTTTTGGTGGTTATTTCAGTACGCAGTCTTCAACATTGCCAGCTGCAGTAAGAACAAACAATCTCACTGTTCGTCCATTATCACTGGTAACAAAAATCCTTTACGATAAAGACAAGAAAAAAGCAAGCGGAGTGGAAGTGCTTGATACCATGGATAATAAAACCTACGAGTACAAAGCAAAGATCATTTTCGTTTGTGCATCGGCTTTAAACTCTACCTGGCTTTTATTCAATTCAGCTACCGATATATGGCCCGGTGGTTTAGGCAGCAGTAGTGGTGAGTTGGGACATAATGTTATGGACCACCATTATAACCTCGGTGTAAGTGGTGAAATAGAAGGTTATGAAAATGTAACTGAATATGGCCGTCGCCCTGCCGGATTTTATATCAGCCGTTTTGCCAACACACCGGGTGATAAAAAAAGAAATTTCTTAAGAGGATATGGTTACCAGGGAAGCGCAAGCAGGCAAGGTTGGGGAAGAGTGGTTGCAGAACTTTCTATTGGCAGCGAATTGAAAGAAGCACTTACTGAACCTGGCGGATGGCAGATAGGCGCAACAGGTTTTGGTGAAATACTTCCGTATCATGAAAATAAGATTACGCTGGATAAAGAAGTAAAAGATAAATGGGGTTTACCTGTTTTATCAATGGATGCGGAATTGAAAGAGAATGAAATGAACATGCGGAAGGATATTAAAGAAGATTTACAGGCAATGTTTGAAGCCGCTGGTGTAAAGAACATACGCACCCACGATTCAGGACATGCAATGGGACATGGTATTCATGAAATGGGAACAGCCCGCATGGGTCGGGATCCAAAAACATCGGTACTTAACGGCAACAACCAGGTATGGGATGCGCCGAACGTATTTGTTACTGATGGCGCCTGTATGACAAGTTCATCCTGTGTAAATCCTTCTTTAACCTATATGGCATTAACTGCAAGAGCTGTTGATTTTGCAACCAAAGAATTGAAAAAAGGAAATCTTTAACCCTAAAAATATTTTAATTACCATGAGCGAGAAAGAAAAAGAGATTGAAAACAGCAGGCGAAAATTTTTGAAAAATACAGCGATTGCCGCGGCGGGATTCATGATTGTTCCGCGACATGTTTTGGGTGGAC
>JAKFDY010000395.1:0-8647 GCA_036675885.1 Lacibacter sp.
TTTATTGATGTGCCAGTTGAAAGCTCAACGCTTTGGCGGTAATCCACCTTCACTGAAGTTTTACCAGTTGAATACCGATACAGTGCGTATCATTTTTCCAAAAGGATTGGAAAAACAGGCAAGGGAAGCAGCCTGGTTATCGCATCAATTGGTGCGAGATTCCGCAGCTTCATCGCTTGGTTATAAATTAAGAAAGTTCAATGTGGTGGTGCAAAATCAAACCACCACATCAAATGCATATGTTGGTCCGGCTCCATGGCGTAGTGAATTTTATATGATGCCCGATCTGTCAAATCTTGGCAGTGGTGCTGTTCCCTGGCATCAATACCTTGCGTTGCATGAATTCAGGCATGTGGAACAGTTCTCCAACTTCAACCGCACTATTCCAAAAATTGCAGGTTTCTTTTTCGGGCAGGAAGGACAGGCTGTTGCCATGAACCTTGCAATACCCGATTGGTTTTGGGAAGGTGATGCTGTATGGCAGGAAACAGTGAACAGTAAACAGGGGCGTGGTCGTTTCCCTTCTTTCTTTAATTCATACCGTTCGCTTTGGTTGGCCAACAAAAATTATTCTTACCAGAAATTACGCAATGGTTCTTATCGTCATTTTGTTCCGAATCATTATGATCTCGGTTATCTGTTGGTGAGTTATGGTCGTGAAAAATATGGAAATGATCTGTGGACAAAAGTGAATAACGACGCACTTGATTTTAAAGGATTATTTTATCCTTATCAAAAGGCAGTGAAGCGATATACAGGAATTCCTTACAAGCAGTTTGTAAATGATGCATTGAATTGGTATAAGGATGAAATGAAGACAAAAGATGCTTCTGTTTTTCAATCATTGCAATCCATCAATAAGCCTGTAAAGAATAGTGTGGTGAATTATGACTATCCATTTATTACAGACGATGGAAGTGTATTGGTATTAAAATCTGGTTACCGGCAAATACCACGTTGGGTGCGCATTCATGCAAATGGCCACGAAGAAAAATTAAGAGTGAAAGATATTGCAGAGGATAGTTATTATTCTTACAGAGATGGGAAAGTTGTGTACACAGCTTTTAATACGGATGCCCGTTGGGGATGGAAAACGTATTCCGTACTCAAGATATGGGATACAAGAGTAAATGAAATGAAAAAGATCAGCAGTAAAACAAGATTATTCCAGCCAGATATTTCGCCTGATGCAACTGCTGTTGTTGCAGTGAATGCAGGAACAGACCAGAAAACAAATCTCAGGATAATACAATTAAACGATAGCGGAGTTGTTGATTTGCCGAACCCCAATCAATACATTTATACCTATCCACGTTTTTCAACTGATGGTTCTTCGGTGATCAGTGCTGTGAGAAATGCAAAAGGAGAAATGACATTGCTGCAAACCAATCTTTCATCGAAGCAGGAAGAGATTTTATTTCCGTTCAGCAATGCAGTGTTGGCTTATGTGCAGGTGGCGGGTGATACGCTGTTGTTTGCTTCCTCACAAAAAGGAACTGATGTATTGTACCTGTATGATATGAAAAGTAAAAAGCTGTTTCGTGCAGCTGACTTGCCCAATGGAAATTACCAGGCGAGTCTTGATACAAAATCGCAAACAATTATCTGGAACACGTTCACTGCTGATGGTAATATGTTGCTGAAACAAAAGTTGAGTGAAGCAAAACTGGTTGAAGAAAAATCTGCGGCTCCATTGAGCGATCTGTATTTAACCGGTAAAACCTTTGCAGCAACTGATCTGTTGAAGAATGTGCAATCACAACCAGGTGAAGTGAAACGTTACCGCCCCGGTACAAATTTATTGAACATACATAGCTGGCGGCCTTTTGCGGATGATCCTGACTATGGATTGACATTTTACAGCGAAAATATTCTCAATACATTCGTGGGTGAATATGGATACACTTACAACCGCAATGAAGGTTATAACCAGGTGTCGGCCGATTTAATTTATGGAGGATGGTATCCACAATTATCAGTTGGTGCCTCACAAACATGGAACAGAAATTTTGCGTTGAACGAGGATACCACAATTACATTCAACCAAACAAACCTGAATGCAGGGTTTAGTATACCCCTCAACTTTACCGGAGGTACGACGTATAAGAATCTTACACTTTCAGCTTCTTACAATACCGAGCAGTTTAATTTCACCGGTATTGCAAAGAATATTTACAAGGATCAGCAATTTAATTATATCAGCACAGGTCTTAGTTGGGTAACACAAACACAGCAGGCGAGGCAGCAGATATTTCCCAAATGGGCAAATGTTATATCGTTGCGCTACAGGCGAACAACAGATGGACGATTAGGAAATCAATTGCAAGGTAATATTGGATTTTATGTTCCCGGTTTATTCCGGAATCACAGCATTGCTTTTTTTGCTACAGGATTTGCACGTGATACGCTGCGTGGTTCTGCTTTCAGCAACAATTTCCCCTTTGCAAGAGGATACCAGGCGTTTAATTATCCACGTATGTGGCGCTTCAGTACCAACTATCAATTCCCGGTTGCTTATCCTGAATTTGGAATTGGACAAATGATCTATTTCATGCGTGTAAGAGCAAACCTGTTTTATGATTATACTGCCATTAAGAGTTTACGAACAGGTAATGTGTTTCCGTTTGAATCGGTGGGAGGAGAATTGTTTTTTGATACACGGTTATGGAATGTGCAGCCGTTCTCTTTTGGTGTGCGGTACAGTTATTTGTTAAGTGTAGATGATCTTGGATTGAATCGAAATCCACATCAGTTTGAGTTGGTGTTGCCGTTGGATTTATTTTGATTTTGTTTCACGCAAAGTGCGCAAAGAAGCAAAGGCGCAATATAAATCTTCAAGTTGTATTACTTACAGCTAATAGCTATAAGCTTGCAGCTTTCTTACATCACCTTTATTTTGATTTCAGGAGCAGTGTAATAATAGCCAAACCTGTCTTTCACAATAATATCTGTAATAATGATCTCGTCGTCTTTTTTAATGATCTCGTAAAGGTTTTTTTGCCAGAGTGTTGGTAAGTAGCCGGAGTTTCTGACGTTGGTTGCAGTTGAATTATACTTGCTTTTTATTTCGCCTGTTTTTTCATCTTCATATTTATCCTTGCTGCGGTGAACCACAATAAAGCGTGACACATGATAACGGGCTTTTTTATCGTCGATCACCCACACAGACGAGTCAATGGTTGTTAAAACCATTTCAAGCGGCAGGTCACCGCCCTTTGTCTTACCCCAGAATGTTTGAAGTGGAGGTGGTTTTAAGGTGGTGGGCTTCGGTTTTTCCTGCGCCTTTATTTGTACGCTAAACAGCAGCACAAACAGAGCTAAGAGTAAACGGAACGGTCTTTTCAGCAACATGGATCAATTGATTTGTGTTATAACGACGCAAGGCTTTCTTCTATTGCTTTGATTTTGGCTTCGGCATCGGCTTTCTTTTTGCGTTCAACATCCACCACTTCAGGTTTGGCATTTTGCACAAAACGTTCGTTGCCGAGTTTCTTTTCAACCGAAAGAAGAAATCCTTTCAAATACTCAAGGTCTTTGAGCATCTGTTCTTTTTGAGAAGACGTGTCAATTGCCTGTTCAGTTGCAATGTAGAATTTATCCTTTTGTATCACCGCCGAAATAGTACCTGCTACTGAAGCTGAAACATAAGAGATGCTTTCGGCATTCAACTGTTTTGCAAGTATTGTTTCGATTGATCTGTACGACTGTTGCTGATCTGTTTCAATAGAAAGCTTAATGGCTTCTTTTGGTTTGATCTGGTTCTTAACCCGTATATCACGCAAAGCAGTGATCACTTCTTTCAATTGCAGGGCAAGTTGTAATATTTCTTTATCTGCTTTTGCAGCTGCTGAAAGTTGTTTGATGGTGATATCGTCACCTGCTGATCTTTCTTTTAATGCGTGATAAATTTCTTCTGAAATGAACGGCATAAACGGATGAAGTAATTGCATCAACTCTTCAAAGAAACCAACTGTTTTCTTATACACTGCGGCATCAATCGGTTGTTCAAAGCCCGGTTTCACCCATTCTAAATACCAGCTGCAGAAATCATCCCAAATAAGGGAGCGGATCGTCATCAATGCTTCACTCAACCGGAATTCTTTGAACAACTGATCGATCTCTGCTTTTGCTTCATTCAACCGGTTATCAAACCATTCAACGGCAAAATTGCTTTCACCCGTAGTCTGTTGTCCGCTGTCTGTGGTCCTTGCCTCCCACTTCTTTACCAGCTTCAATGCATTCCACAATTTGTTATTGAAATTGCGTCCCTGCTCGTTGCTGCTTTCATCCCATAACAGATCGTTGCCGGCAGGAGAGGAGATGAGGATACCAAAGCGACAGGCATCAGCACCATATTTATCGATCAACTCAAGTAAGTCAGGTGAGTTACCCAAACTCTTACTCATCTTACGTCCCTGCTTATCACGCACAATACCGGTGAAGTAAACTTCCTTGAACGGAATTTCTTTTTGGTATTCCATTCCCGCCATGATCATACGTGCCACCCAAAAGAAAATAATTTCAGGAGCAGTTACCAATGTGTTGGTTGGATAGTAATACTGAACATCTGCATTGCCGGGATTGCTGTAGCCCTTAAATACTTCGAACGGCCAGAGCCAGGAAGAGAACCAGGTATCGAGGCAATCTTCATCCTGGAAAAGCTTCACGCTGCCAGCTGCCAGCTGCAAGCTTTCATCCGTAATCAGGTTGCCTTTTGCTTGCAGCGAGTGGCGTGCAGCTTGCAGCTTTGCTTCTGTTTCGTTGATCGCTACAAAGAAGTTTCCATCAGCATCATACCATGCAGGAATGCGATGGCCCCACCATAACTGGCGACTGATACACCAATCCTTGATATTCTCCATCCAATGGCGATAGAGATTTTTGAATTTAGCAGGGTAGAATTTAATGTCATCGTTCATCACCACATCCAATGCAGGGCCGGAGATCTTTTTCATATCTACCCACCACTGCAAACTCAAACGTGGTTCGACAACTGCATCAGTACGTTCGCTATAACCAACCTCACTGGTATAATCTTCTGTTTTTATGAGATGACCTTTTGCTTCCAGTTCAACCACAATCTTCTTTCTTGCTTCAAAACGGTCTTCACCAATTAAGATCTGTGCATCTTCATTCAGCGTTCCATCTTCATTGAAAATATCAACTACTTCCAGGTTGTGTTTTTGCCCCAACTGGTAATCATTCATATCATGGGCAGGTGTAACTTTTAATGCACCTGTACCAAAATCCATCGTTACATAATCATCGGTGATGATCGGAATACGACGGTTGATCAATGGAACAAATGCAAATTTACCATGCAGATGTTTGTAGCGTTCGTCTTTTGGGTGCACACAAATCGCCGTATCACCCATAATGGTTTCAGGACGAACTGTTGCGATGACGATATGTTCATCCAATCCATCGATCTTGTAACGTAAGTGATAAAGTTTTTGCTGGGTTTCTTTACGGATCACTTCTTCATCACTCAAAGCCGTTTTTGCCTTCACATCCCAGTTGATCATCCGTTTGCCACGGTAGAGATATCCTTTGTTGTAGAGATCAACAAACACATTGATCACCGATTGATAATAATCGGGGTCCATGGTGAAACTGGTGCGCTCCCAATCGAGACTGCATCCCAGTTTTTTTAACTGCTGGAGAATAATGCCGCCATATTTTTCTTTCCACTCCCAGGCGTAGCTTAAGAATTCATCCCGGCTCAATGATGCTTTCTGGATGCCTTTTTCACGAAGCATCTGCACCACTTTGGCTTCCGTTGCAATGGAAGCATGGTCGGTACCCGGAACCCAACAGGCATTTTTGCCCTGCATGCGTGCACGGCGAACAAGCACATCCTGGATGGTATTGTTGAGGCAATGCCCCATGTGCAACACACCGGTTACATTGGGCGGAGGAATCACAACAGTATAAGGCTCCCGTTCATCAGGGGTGCTGTTGAAATACTTCTGTTCGTTCCAGTAGCTGTACCATTTTTCTTCGGATGCTTTATGCTCAAAATTCTTGCTCAGTTCCATGCAGGATGTATCTTTTTTTGGTGGGCAAAGTTAAGGAAAGCAAGGCTGATTGGCCGAAGGAATCCTTTGGTTGAGAAGGGGATAGAAATGAAAAAGCCCCAATGCCGGGGCTTAAAAAAAAGTGAATAAGATACTTAGCTGTTCTTACGAACAGCAATTGAGTAAATTTTTTATCATAGGCAATTGATTAACCGAACATTAATAAGGTAATCAATGCAATCGCTGCAAAAAATACAATTACAAAAATTGTAGTTTTCACTGTTTCACTCATGTGTGATGAATTTGATGCCATAACTTTTAAGTTTAGAAGGTTACAAATTACTTCACAGGAAATACGGAATTCAAATCGTACTGTTGAGTTCTTACAGGAGTGGTTAAGGTAATACTTTTACGAATTTACTTTAGTTTTAGCAGCCGACAAAAAATCTGCCCTTTTTATTTTAATTTGCCGATACGTGTTTTTACGTGGTTATGCTATACGCTATTACAGATATTGAGACAACAGGAGGGTATGCGGCTTCAAATGGTATTACTGAAATAGCAGTTTATATCCATGATGGCCAGCAGGTTGTAGATAGCTTTGAAACGCTGGTGAATCCCCATCAACCTATTCCCCGTTTTGTACAGTCGTTGACAGGTATTACAGACGATATGGTGCAGTTGGCTCCCTCCTTCGAGGAAATTGCCCCACGCCTGATAGAGCTGTTCCAGGGGAAAGTATTTGTGGCACATAACGTGAACTTCGATTATTCGTTTGTTAATCATCAATTGCAATCGCTGGGGTATAACCTGAACTGTAAAAAATTATGCACCGTTCGGTATGCCAGGAAGATCTTTCCCAAACTTGCATCGTACAGCTTAGGTAATCTTTGCAGGCATTTTGAAATTCCATTGTACAACCGCCACAGGGCAGCAGGTGATGCAAAAGCTACTGTTCAGTTACTGGAACTGTTGCGCAGGAGTGACGTGAATAATCATTTGCATACCATGCTTGGTAAGCAATCGAAAGAGCAATACCTGCCGCTTAATTTGAATAAGGAAGATATTGAACAGTTACCACTCACACCCGGTGTGTATTATTTTCATGATGCCAAGGATAAGATCGTTTATGTGGGCAAGGCCTTGCAGTTAAAGAAACGTGTAACCAGTCATTTTTCCAATAACAAACCTTCACGCCAGAAACAGGAATTTCAACGAAACATCCATCGCATCTCTTATCAGCAATGTGGTACGGAGTTGATGGCTTCTGTATTAGAAACAATCGAGATAAAACGGCTATGGCCAAAATATAACCGGGCCATTAAAGGTTATGAAGCCAGCTATGGTTTGTATTTGTTTGAAGATGGAAATGGATACATGCGGTTGGCTGTTGACCGAAAGCATAAACATCTTTCGGCTGTTCATTTGTTTTACAGCAGGCATGAAGGGATAAATGAGTTGAAACGATTGATACGTGAATTTGGATTGTGCAATAAACTTTGTTTTATTGATCGGTCAACTGATCCTGTTTGCAGTGCTGAGGGATGTAAAGGTGCCTGCAATGGAACCGAAACAGCTACTGCTTACAATGAACGGGTGCAAAAAGCTGTTGACCAGTTGAAACAGGAATTGCCAAGTTTTGCAATAAGGGAGCGATCCTATTTTAATGAAAAAGACAGTTGCATTTTAATGGAAGGTGGCCGCTTTTATGGTATGGGATATGTGGCACCTGAATTTGATTTTAGTGCAAAAGATGAACTGCGTAGCCAATTGCAGGAATACCCTGAATATGATTTTGTGCGAAACATCATTAAACGATATGCTTTGGAGCAACCGGATAAAGTGGTTTGGTTGTAATTGTAAGACACAAGAAACAAGAAGAGATACAAGACACAAGAAAGAGAACTTCAATTTCTGAAGTCAAGCTGTAACAGACAAAAGGGGGTGCAACCCGTAACACATAACCCTTAACACATAACTTTTTTTACTGCCTCGTCCAGGTGTCGGTTCTGCCAATTAATGATACACCAATGTATCCACGCACTTTAATAGAGTTGTTATTTTCCATGGCAATTTTGCAGGAGTAGGTTTTGCCATTCTTTGGATCATAAATCTTTCCGCAGGCCCATTCGTTTTTATCAGTGTATTTGAATCCCCACATATTTACCAAACCCAAAACAGGCCGTGAATGATTTTTTTCATCAGGATGATTGATATCTGTTTTTGGCTTGCCGGTTTTAGGGTCGTTGGGCTCTTTCAACCACGTGATCTTTCCCTGGTATTTATCGCCGTTTTTATAAATATTGATAATGCCTGTGCCTTCGCCATTTTTCCATGAACCAACAATTGCATCAGGATTATCCTGTTTTACACTAAATGAAGAGATGATTATCATAAAGCAAACAGGCAGTATTGCAAGAAGAATATTTTTCATACGACAAATTTTTAATTTATGGTAGACCTATGAGGTTTGCCGGCAGGGTTGCTGCGCTCCAAACCTCGTAGGTCGACTTTTCAAAAGTAAACAACCATTAGTATAATTTATTACATGTAACATCTCTTTGAAAAAAAATTTGATTATTTAACCGTCATACAACATCTTTGCAACACAATGAACAAAGCAATTGTAA
>JAKFDY010000396.1:0-2974 GCA_036675885.1 Lacibacter sp.
ACTTCCTGTTTCGGTAATAATGATTGTGTAAGAATATCAGCCTTTACAAATTGTCCCCCTTCTTTTCTTTCGAGAGAAGAAAGCATGGTCAGTCCAAATGCTTCATCTTTTAGAATGCGTTGCCTGTTGGCAGGTGAATTCAAAAGACCAAAACCTTTAATCAATGCTTCATAAGCTTCATTTAAATCTTTCCTCGCATTCTCATCTACAGCAGTTCCTGAATTTTCTTTTTCGGAAAGTACCAGGTACATATCTCTTATGGCGGTGTATTGCTGATAAAACCCCAGGTCTTTCTTATCATGCAGGCCGGGCATAAAGACCGGTTTATCATCATCCGATGCCATGTAGGAAACAAAGCCAACACGGTTGTTATGTACAGTCAGCGTTCCTTCTTTGTAAAAAGGATTAGCGTTATGTAATGTATCCAGTTTATCATCGTCTCCTAATGAAACATGAAACACAGTTTCCCCATCATTGTAAAACTGTTGGTCATATTTTTTAAGGATACTGCTTATTCCATTCAACTCATGCTGCAATAAGGCCGCATTCATCCAGTTAGCTGAGAACTGTAATTCTTCGGCATTGGAGTAAAGTTTATAAACATACTGTTTGAAAGCTGTTGATTTGGCCGTCATCAAAACAATAAGTTCATGCTCTGGCTTGTCAACTGGCCGGATAATATTGAGAATTCTCGCCGTTTTCTTATCAACTACCGTCGCATCAAGAGGATTAATATAAGCAATAGCCCTGTTGATACTTGTAGCAGGCCCATTATCAAACAAACCCAATTGCACCGAACTGTTGTCCGGCTTGTTGTCAGGCATAGCTGTATAAGTGAGTTGTCTTTCTTTTGCCTTATCAATCTGTTTTATTTGCCTGTTGAAATTATTGGCATTAAATCTTTTGTCAACAGCTTTGCTGATTGAATCAGCAAGATTTGGCACTATGAGTTTAATATTTCCGGTTTGCCAGACTGTTTCATGTGCCTTACCATATTGGTTCTTACCAGGCTTAATTTGGTTGCCAAGAATTATTTCAGGATGAAGAACGATGTATTGATTGAGGGAGTAATTACCAAATTCATTTTCCTGATCAACTGCTTTTATCAGTTGCTGTTCTTCTTCTGTTAAAGATTGTTTGTTTTGATTTTTTTGCACAATCAGCAAATGACTGGAAGCTTCTGTATTACCCGTATCCTTCATCAGGTTATCCGGCATTACATTCAGGCTGACAAAATCGGAATTGCCGAATAAATATTCTCTTGCTGATTGATTAGACGGACTATTTAAAAAGGAATCAGTGGTGATGTATGCCATAAGGCCGCCATCCTTTAACTTATCAAGTCCCTTTGCAAAGAAATAGTTATGTATTTTGTCTGTTAGCCCTTTCTCGTTTATCACATCATCATACACCTTAAAATTCCCGAAGGGAATATTGCTCACAACTAAATCATACTGCCCACTCTCAGAAAAACTGGTTTCTTCGAAACCGTTAATATGAACAGAGGTAGATAAGGGCAAGGAACTTGACAAAGCAGTCAATACTTTACCTGTAAGTACATCTTTTTCAACAGCAGTAACATTTTGGAGGGAATGAAATGCTGCTATCGCTTCTGTTACAAAGACTCCGGCACCTGCACTTGGTTCGTACAAAGATTTTGGCTCAATACCTCTTTCTTTTAAGATGCTAAACAACGTCTGCGGAATGAAGTCGGGTGTGTAAAAAGCTGTTAGAATGCTGTTACGAATTGAGTCAATGGCATTCTTATATTGTTTTTCCTGCATGTTTTGTTGCAACAGCTCATGCAGCTCCATTATTTGTGGATATAGTTTCAGATCTTCCCTGGAGGCATTCAATTTTTTCCATTCTTCTCTAGAAGAATTTGGGAATAGAACCGCTTTTAATCCACCAAAACCGGAATACTTCTTTAATGCAGAAATCTGGTCAGAAGACAAAACATCTCCCTCTGACCAGTTCAAAGAAATCCGAATAGCTTCGATATTGTCTTTAAGTTTCTGCTGACTGTTGTAACTCATTGCTCATAGTTTCATTCACACAGTTACTTTCCAGGTATTCACTTACTGCACCGGTTATGGCATAGCGGATAAATTGATTATCCTCGTTTTCCTCTGCGAATCGTAAATCATCAAAAGTGGAATTGCAGTAACTAATCATATTAATGGCCTCATGCTGCAATAAGCCTGATTGAACAAGTTGGTCATAGTCCCTTTCAAATTCCTGTTCCAATATGCTCAGGATGTAATTGTACCGTGAAGGCCGCAGGTCCCTCGTCATTTCAACCAGGCATGTTTCCTGAATGATATAATCAGGTTGATTATCATTTTTTAACTGCTTGATTAATGACTCTGCGCTGTATGCTTTATCATATAACCAGGATCGTAGTTTATCTTCTGCCTCCAATGCAAAAAGTATATCCGGGTTATTATCCCTGATATACTCCAGTAATTTGCCAATTAAGATTTCTTTCATACACAATGGTTTTATACACCAAAGAATGAGCGTATAACAGTAGCTACTATCACCAGGAATACGCAACTGCCGAACCATGCTGCTGCTACTTTGCCCGTATCATGATCGCCACTATTCCATTTTTGATACACTTTTACAGCACCAATCAAACCTACAATGGCACCTACCGCATACATCAGGTTTGTGCCTGAATCAAAATAACTTCTCACTTGTGTATTCGCTTCATTGATACCTGCATTCCCGTCCTGACCAATTGCCATTCCTGCTGCCAGCAAACAAAAGATCAGGTAAGCAATGCTTATTTTTTGTTTCCGGCAAAGGCGCCTGGAAGGAAACTTTCTTTTAATCCATTTTGGATAATAAATCCTGATGATCAGGTTTTCTTGGGTTGATTCCATACTCACCATTTTCATACACACGTTTTTATTGGATCAATAACTTCATTTAGCGAAACAACTATTGCCATTCAATAAACTGTTTGCTG
>JAKFDY010000397.1:0-8646 GCA_036675885.1 Lacibacter sp.
ACGAAAGCGTGTTACCACTTCACATTTTTGTGCCACAGCTATCAGGTCCTGGTTACGCATCAGCTTACAAACTGCTGCGATCATCTCCGGTGTAAAAGCAAATGCAAGTTGTTGTAATATTTTTGTATCCGCTTCATCACTCAACAACCAATCACGCAAATCACCCACGGTGAAATGTGCAATGGCTGCAAACTGTTTGGCATCATGTGTATCAATGATCAATCTTGTGATATCATCCGTTTCATACGGTATCAACACTTCATTCAAAAATGTTTTTAACGGCACATCTGCCAAAGCCATCTGTGCGGCGATCCGTTCTTCATATGTTGATGCAGTTAATCCGGCCAATGCATCACCACTACGGTGAGGCGTTGCCTTTGCCATCAATGTTTTCAAATCATCAAACACATAAGTAAAACTTCGTATGGTGGATCGGTATGCCATTTATTGACTGGAGGATGCGGTGAGTTGTTTGTGTTTACCTAAAGTTACAAACAGTAGAAGGAGCACCACTAAAGATGCAAAAAAGATAATACTAAGCAAGGGGGTGTAGTAAACAATCGCAACCAGGCAAACTGTTGATAATACCAACGCAATAATGGGGAAATAAGGATAGAATGGAGCTTTGAACGGCCGCTCAAGTGTGGGTTCTTTTTTCCGCAGCACAAATAAACTCACCATGCTGATGATGTACATTACAATTGCACCGAATACAGAAAAAATGATCAGTTCATTTGTCTTACCTGAAACAATGGCAATGATGCCGATGATGCCACCAACGATCAATGCCCTGTGTGGTGTTTGAAATCGTGGATTCAGCTTTGCTAAAAACGAAGGCAGGTATTGCTCTCTTGCCAATGAGAACAATTGCCTTGAATACGTTAAGATGATGCTATGAAAAGAAGCGATCAATCCAAACAAACCAATACCGGCAAATAGTTTTGTCAAATCACTGTCTCTGCCTAATGCAATACCTACTGCTTCAGGTAATGGATAATCAATGGCTGTTAAGTTTTTCCAATCGGTGATGCCACCTGTTAAGATCATTACACCCAATGCCAGCAATACCAATGTGGCAATACCGCTGATATATCCTTTAGGAATGGTTCGCTTGGGATCTTTGGTTTCTTCGGCCACCATTGCCACACCTTCAATGGCTAAATACAACCAGATGGCAAATGGTAATGCAGCAAACACACCAGCCCAACCAAACGGCATACTGTTGTGCATAAAATTCTTCAATTGAAAATGTGGCGCTACTATTCCCATAAAAACCAACAGCTCTATCACAGCAAGCAAGGTTACCAGCAATGTAAACAAAGCCGATTCTTTAATACCCAGCATATTGATGGCTGTAAACACAACATAACAACCAATGGCGGTGTACATCACATTCATCGATGGATACAGAAAATGAATGTAACTGCCTAACGCATAGGCAATGGCTGGTGTGGCAAATAAAAACTCAATCAATGTGGCATAACCAGCGATCAACCCGCCCAACGGACCAAGTGCTTTGTGTGCGTATGTGAATGGACCGCCTGCATTTGGAATAGATGTGGTGAGTTCAGTAAAGCTGAAGATAAACGTGATGTATAACACCGTTACAGCAAGTGTGGCAATGAGCATGCCCATGGTGCCAGCTACACCCCATCCATAGTTCCAGCCAAAATATTCGCCTGAAATAACCAGGCCCACCGCAATGGCCCATAGATGTACAGCTGTTAGTGCTTTCTTTAATACCGGTGCGGTTGTGGCCATAAAGTGAAGGAGTTTTTCAAAAATAAACGTTCTTATCCAATGTCTTTAAGCTAAGATTTTAAATGTCATCCCTTCAGGATTCTTTGAATTAAACGTTGCGTTTACATCTATAGTAATCGCATCCCTTCGGGCAATGTCATTAAGTTAAGAAGTTAAAGCTCCAGAGGAGCTATATATCAGTAGAGGGGGGGGCAAAAATATCATGACAGCACCGTAGGTGCGACATATAAAACATGTAAATTTATTTTTCTACTAATATTTCACCCTTACAGGGCTTAACTTAATGACATTGCCCCCTAGTGATTTTTAACCTCGAAGAGGTGCAACTATTATAGAAAAACCTGGCGATAAGCTATTTGAACTCCGAAGGAGTGATATTGGCAGTATTTTTTGTAAATATGGTTCGATTTCTTCGTTCTGTATGGAAGAAACAATCCAAATAGTAGTTTAACCGTTTGCTGTTCCCGGCTTTTATTTTCACCGCAAAGAACAAGAGTTAAGGAGTTTACGCAGAGAATCTCTGCGCAAACTCAGTTTCTCCCGTTCTTTGCGCCAAAGAAGTTCACTGTCATATTTCTTCATTTCACCCCACCTGTTTCGAACCAATAATTGTTTTTCTTTTTTTTCAACATAACGTGAATAACAACTTCTGTTCATTCAGCCGAATGGGGTTTATTTTACAGTTCGTTCTGGTTGTCAGTCCGCTTCTGCGGAATGCATTAAAAGGGAATCAGGTGTAAATCCTGAACTATCCCCGTAGCTGTAAGTTCTTTAGATGAGTAACCAGTAATGAATAATGAGTAAAGCCCCGGCAACCACTCATTGCTCATTATTCACCACTCATTCTGTTGATTCTACATACCACTGTTCATGAAAGCTGTTTTGGCGCATGAACGGGAAGGTGCTCAGCAGCGAACAAGTCAGAAGACCTGCCGGATGAGAAAAAATTAAGTCACAACGCTTTCGGGAGAAAAGCATTTGTACTGATCGTATTCGCCACCCCTGAAGTGGCCTGTTCCTTCAGCACTATACTTGTCCCCGGTAGTCAACACGTAAAAGAAGAAAACATGAAACACGAAGAAGAACTCCTGTTAAAGGAAAACAAAGACCGTTTTGTTATTCTACCTATCAACTATCCTGAAATATGGAAACATTATAAGCAGCACGAAGCCAGTTTCTGGACGGCTGAAGAAATTGATTTGAGCGGTGATCTGAAAGATTGGGAAAACCTGAACAGTGGCGAACGTCATTTTATTTCACATGTACTTGCCTTTTTTGCAGCAAGCGATGGTATCGTAAACGAGAACCTGGCTGTGAATTTTATGAGCGAAGTGCAGTTGCCGGAAGCAAGATGTTTTTATGGTTTCCAGATTATGATGGAAAACATTCACAGCGAAACCTATGCACTGCTGATCGATACTTATATTAAAGATCCGCAGGAAAAGCACAAACTCTTCCATGCCATCGATACAGTTCCTGCAGTAAAGAAAAAAGCAGAATGGGCATTGCGTTGGATCGAGAACGGAAGTTTTGCTGAACGACTGGTTGCATTTGCGGCAGTAGAAGGTATTTTCTTCAGCGGCAGTTTCTGTTCTATTTTCTGGATGAAGAAACGTGGTTTGATGCCGGGCTTAACATTCAGCAATGAGTTGATCAGTCGTGATGAAGGTTTGCATTGCGAATTTGCCTGCTTACTCTACAGCATGCTGCAAAACAAACTTACCGAAGAAGAAGTAAAAGCCATTATTACTGATGCAGTGGAAATTGAAAAAGAATTTATCACCGAAGCATTACCTGTTGCCTTGATTGGTATGAATGCAAAACTGATGCAGCAATACATTGAGTTTGTAGCCGATCGTTGGTTAGCTGAATTAGGTTGTGCAAAAGTGTACAACGCTACCAATCCATTCGACTTTATGGAAATGATCTCCCTGCAAGGCAAAACAAACTTCTTTGAGAAGCGTGTAGGCGATTACCAGAAAGCAGGTGTGATGGGTAACAAAGAATCGCAGGTGTTTTCAACGGAAGAAGACTTTTAAGATGTCGGATGTTCGATGGCTGATGTCGGATTTTAAATACATCAGACATCATACATCAGAAATCAGACATCATTCATTATAAAACTTACACCCCATTATGTTTGTAGTAAAACGGAACGGAAAAACAGAGTCGGTAAAATTCGATAAAGTAACAGCAAGGATTGAGAAGCTGAGTTACAGCCTCAGTCCTATGGTGAACGTTATTGATGTTGCCAAGAAAACAATTGAAGGTATTTACGAAGGCGTTGCAACAACCGACCTTGATAACCTCGCAGCAGAAACAGCGGCATCACTCACCATTACACATCCTGACTATGCAATTCTTGCTTCACGCATTGCCGTGAGCAACCTGCATAAGAATACGATCAAGAGTTTTTCTCAAACCATGAGAAACCTCTACAACTATGTTGATAAAGCAACAGGTAAGAAATTACCGTTGATTGCTGATGATGTGATGCAGATTATTGAAACCAATGCAGAACTCTTAGACAGCACCATCATTTACGACAGGGATTTTGCATTTGATTATTTCGGCTTTAAAACACTGGAAAAATCTTACCTCTTAAAGATCGATGGAAAAATTGCAGAACGTCCGCAACATATGTATATGCGTGTGGCCGTTGGTATCCATAAAGAAGATATTGACAGCGTGATCAAAACATATCACCTGATGAGTGAACGTTGGATGACGCATGCCACTCCTACTCTGTTCAACGCAGGTACACCAAAACCACAAATGAGTTCATGTTTTCTTTTAACAATGAAGGAAGACAGCATTGATGGTATTTATGATACGCTGAAACAAACAGCAAAAATTTCGCAGAGCGCAGGCGGTATTGGTTTGGCTATTCATAACATCCGTGCAACAGGCAGTTATATCGGTGGCACCAATGGTACCAGCAATGGTATCATCCCCATGCTGAAAGTATTTAACGATACTGCACGCTATGTTGATCAAGGTGGTGGTAAACGTAAAGGTGCGTTTGCTATTTATCTTGAACCATGGCATGCAGATGTATTTGAATTCCTTGATCTGCGTAAGAATCATGGTAAAGAAGAAATGCGTGCAAGAGATCTCTTCTTTGCATTGTGGGTATGCGATCTGTTTATGAAGCGTGTGGAAGCCAACGGCGAATGGAGTTTGTTTTGTCCAAATGAAGCACCGGGCTTAAGTGATTCATGGGGTGAAGAATTTGAAAAGCTTTATACCAAATACGAAACAGAAGGAAGAGCAAGAAAAACAATCAAGGCACAGGATTTATGGTTTGCTATTCTGCAATCACAGATCGAAACAGGTACGCCGTACATGTTGTATAAAGATGCTGCCAACAGCAAATCAAATCAACAGAACCTCGGAACGATTAAAAGTTCAAACCTGTGTACAGAGATCATGGAATACACCAGTCCTGATGAAGTGGCAGTGTGCAACCTTGCTTCATTGGCACTCCCCCGTTTTGTAATTGACGGCAAATTTGATCACCAGAAATTATATGATGTTACTTACCAGGTAACCAAGAACCTCAACAAAATAATTGACAACAATTATTATCCCGTTGAAGAAGCAAGAACATCAAACATGAAACACCGTCCGGTTGGTTTAGGTGTACAGGGTTTGGCCGATGTGTTCATCTTATTGCGTTTGCCGTTTGAAAGTGAGCTGGCAAAAATGCTGAACAAAAACATTTTTGAAACCATCTACTTTGCGGCAATGACTGCAAGTAAAGACCTTGCAAAACAACAAGGTGCTTATGAAACCTTTGCAGGTTCACCGGTATCAAAAGGAATTTTCCAGTTCGATATGTGGGGCACTACACCAACTGACCGTTGGGATTGGGCAACATTGAAAGAAGAAGTAAAACAATACGGTGTACGTAACTCTTTGTTGGTTGCACCAATGCCTACTGCTTCTACGTCGCAGATATTTGGTAACAACGAATGTTTTGAACCATACACTTCCAACATTTATACACGCCGTGTATTAAGTGGTGAGTTTATTATTGTAAACAAGCATTTGTTGAAAGACTTAGTGAATCTTGGTTTGTGGAACAACAGCATGAAGAACAAGATCATTGCTGCCAATGGTTCTATCCAGAACATTGATGAGATACCTGCTGATGTGAAAGAACTGTACAAAACAGTTTGGGAGATCAAGCAACGTAATATCATTGATATGGCTGCTGATCGTGGAGCGTATATCTGTCAATCACAATCATTGAATTTGTTTGTTGATAATCCAACTGCTTCTAAACTTACCTCGATGCATTTCCACGCATGGAAGAGAGGTTTGAAAACAGGCATGTATTACCTGCGTACACAAGCTGCTACACAAGCGGTGCAGTTTACGGTAGAGAAACAGGCGAGCAATGAAATAAGCCCGGTGATTCCTTCAACAGAAAAAACACAAGCAGCACAAACAAGTACTGATATTGAACCTACGCAAGTAGATGGACCAACCTGCAGCATGGAAGATGGCTGTATCAGTTGTGGTTCGTAAAATGATAAGAAGTAAAATAGAAATCCCCTTGTTGATGAAGCAAGGGGATTTTTTGTGGGTATGGTTTGAGAGTCGAAGGGTTGGAAAATTTGGTTTTACAAGGAGTAGCACATAATTTAGTGTTGGCTGCTATGATAACTCAATCATGAAGACTGTTTCACTTATCTTAATTGTTTCCCTTTTGACAACTGTCAGTCATTCTCAAATCAAGAGCATGGACGGGTATTATCCAGAAAATGTACTCTATCGAAAGCTACGGGTAAAGAGTATTATTGACACGAATGCAAGTCCGCCTGGACACTACTATAAAAAAGAGTTTGACACTATAGGAAGACAGATTGCGTGGTACTATATTGAAGACAGTGTTCGAACCTACTTTAAATACGAAAAAAGAGGAGACACATTAATCCGATTACATTTTAATACTGTTAATGGGCGAGAAAAACCAGTTTATCAATTTGAAAAGTTCCTTTACAACGATAAAGGCAAAGTAGAGCTGTACCAGAGTTGCCGGAGAAATTATGGTTCCGATGACCACACAACTCAATGCGAAATGAGCAAATTTTATTATGATGATAAAGGCAAGCTTCTTACTAAATTGGATTATTCAGAGAGCAAGTATAAAAAAAAGTTCTCGGAGAATATGCCCTTGGTTGACACACTAATGAGACTGGTAGACGTGAACCATTATTTTTATGATAAAGGCAGCAGGTTAATTGCGAAAAAGCAAATGACAGGAAGACCAGAGTATAGAACTATTGACAGTTTCTTTTACGACAAATCAAACAGACTGGTAAAAACAACCAGTTTTCAAAGGCAGGGTTATTTAGGTGAGTTTGCAGTTGGAGACCTAAAAGGATTTGAACATATTAAATATGAAAAGACAGGAATCGTAATAACCAGCTTTATTACTTACCGGGATTGGGAAATCACAAAGCTAAAAACAAGCGAAGCTGAAATCAATCAATACGTATATGAACCTAATGGTCTTCTGAAAATTAGGTATCACCAAAGTGGAAGCGGTAAAAAATCAATGCTGACTTACAATCTTTATGAGTTTTATTAACAAAGTATACAAAGCAAATCCCGCCAACTTGAGCTTGCTACTATGGCCGGCGACAACAAGCCATTAGCTATGTGCAAGTATCGGCTTCGGTTCCAACGTGATGAACAACGCCAAACAACAGTTCTTACGATCATCTTTATTAACTTTATTCAGCAGCGGCTTGGGCTGGAAGTTCAATGAATGCCGTCACAGCAGCAAGCCCTGTTCGTTAGCTGCAAGTTTAAAGACCGACACAAAAGCCAATGAAACTAAAATTTGAAACTGATAAAGGATGGACAGAAGCAATTATTGACGACAATTGTGAGTTTGAAAGATTCAATACAGTTGCGGACATATTAGCAAATCATTTCAATTTAGCGTTTTCAAATAAGCTCAATGATTTCGACACGTTATACTGGGATTTTGAATACAAAGGCAATAATCTTGTTTTGCATTATAATATCTATTTAGGCATTTCAATATTCCCAAGAGCGTTTAAGTCAGCTACTGAGAAAGACAATTCATCTGTTATTGAAATTTCCACTTTACTTTTTCAAAAACTCATCGACCTTGACTGGTTAGACTTTGAAAGCGGTAAGACAATTGGAACAAAAGGTTCAGAAGGTGGAACAATTATTAGAGACATAGAGAATTCAAATGGTGCAAGAGTTACACTTGAAAAAGAATGTGGTAATATGCCTTTTGCAATAACGCTTGGAATTTATGAACTAATGTTTCATACACATTTTGAAAGTGACAAAAACAGTGCGTATGAATATGTTGAACTTAAAAAACTTCAGATAAATAAAGTATTTGAACTTTATGATATTGCAGAAGAAAAAAGAGGCACGCATTGGAATGAGAAACACAATGAACTTATGGAAAAACTTGCGGATATGCCAGAAGAGCAAATTGATGAAGAACGAAAATCTGCAACAAGCAGCAGCTTGCCAAAAGCGGGGCGTTCGTGGTTAAAGAAACTTTTCGGCTTCGAATAAAAATTAGTGGTAGCTTGACGGATGGCGCTCCGAAAGCCCGGTCCTTCGGTAAGCTGCAAAAAGTAAGCTGCAATTTAAATGACTCACAAGCCTATTTTAAAATTCGTTGGAATTAGCCTATTAGTATTAGGAACAATTATGAATGCCTTAATGTTTGTGTTTCAAGCATGGCCTACCTATATATTTTTTATCACTATTGTCCGACTAAATAAAAATAAAAGGGTAGTTCCTTGGAACCACCCGTAATGGTTATGTTTGAGTTACCACACAACAAACAAGCCATATGGATAAAGATAAAAGTTTTGTCGG
>JAKFDY010000398.1:0-5201 GCA_036675885.1 Lacibacter sp.
CCGGTGGAAGCACCGGAAGGAACAGCAGCCCTGCCTACCAAACCATTTTCAGTAACTACATCTACTTCTACCGTAGGATTTCCGCGGCTGTCTAAAATTTGTCTGGCATGAATATCTGATATGAAACTCATAGAAAATGATTTACGTGTGGTTGTTTTTTTGCAAAGAAACGGTTTTCATTTTTGTTGCAAAAATAAGTGTGGGGATATTATTCGCTTTTGCCCGTTAATTCTTTAAATACCGATTCCAGGCTTTGGTTTTCACTTTGCATGGAGATAATGTCCAGGTCATGCTGCAGCGCCAGTTCCCTTAATTGCCTGCGCAACAGCTCGGGGTTTTGTGCAAACAGTTGATAGCGTGTGCCGCTTATCTGCTGCACCTGTGCGGATTCAAGGATTTGTGTAAACAATCCGACACCCACTTCAGTGGCAAACTCAACCACAATACGATGCCTGTTTCCACTGGCTGCCTGCAGGTTGGCCACTGTATCGTCTGCCACCAGTTCTCCTTTATTGATTATAATTACCCGGTTACATATGGCCTCCACTTCCTGTAATATGTGGGAAGAAAAAAGAACAGTTTTATTTTTACCCTGTTGTTTTATTACTTCTCTTATTTCAACGATCTGGTTGGGATCCAGCCCTGTAGTTGGCTCATCCAGGATAAGCACTTCCGGGTCGTATATTAATGCGGCAGCCAATCCCACCCTTTGCTTGTATCCTTTTGAAAGTTGCCCGATCTTTTTCTTTTGCTCCGGGCCTAACCCCACCATTTCAATAACATCCTTTATAGCAGTGGTTTTGTCTTTAAGCCTGTGCACCCCGGCAATGAACCCGAGGTATTCTTTTACATACATATCATAATATAAGGGATTGGATTCGGGCAGGTAACCAATTTTCTTTTTTATTTCTAAGGGATGACCGGCAACATTCAGTCCGCAAACAATTGCTTCACCGGCAGTTTGCTTCAGGTAGCCGGTTAAAATTTTCATGGTAGTAGATTTGCCCGCGCCATTTGGGCCTAAAAAACCAACGATCTCTCCTTTGTTTACTTTAAAGGAAATATTGTTCACCGCTTTTTGCTCACCATAAAGTTTCACCAGGTTATTTACCTCAATTGACATGTGCTGTGTTTGGTTCAAAAATAAATGAAATGTGTAATAGGTATGCCATACCTAAGCATATTATATTTCGCATGGCAACGTAAGAAGGTATGGCATACCTCTCTATCAGTTTGCCGCCATCATCAGGGAATAAGCAACACCGTTCCTTTTTGTGTATACAATTTGCCGTTGCGTTTGTAACTCACCGTCCAGATGTATTGACCCGGGGGAGCTTTGCTGTTGTTCATGCGGCCATCCCAACCGGTAAATATTGAGTTGGTTAAGAATATCTGCTGGCCCCAACGGTTGTAAATTTTAAAGTCAAATGTTTCAATACGGAAATAAGCCTTTGCATAAAGCACATCATTCAACCGGTCGTCATTTGGTGTAAAGGCATTGGGTACAAAGATCATATCTGCACAATCTTTGTAATCGACTGTAATATCATCAATTGCAATACCACAACCATTACCAACCGCAACAGAATAAGTGCCCGGTGAAGTAACGATAATGCTGCTGTCTGCTTCATTTGTACTCCACAAATAAAATTCAGCCAGTGGATGAGTTGCATTCAACAGCAATGGTTCATTTACGCAAAGCGTAGTATCGCCGATAAGCTGAACGGTGGGTGTATAATTTCTTGTGATGGTAAAACTATCTGTGCGGTCACAAACACCATCGCTGGTAAACAAAGAATAAATCCCTGTTGTTGACAATGTTCGTTGTGGCGATGTTGTTCCATCATTCCATAAATAGGATGTTGCAAGTGATTGTTGCGCATCAACATCCAATGTTTGAGCATCACACAACAATGTATCAAAAGGCAGCCTTCGCTGCAACAGATTTGTTTGTACCGCAACAGCAATAGAATCTCTGCTCGAACAACCTCCTTTCGTGATCAGCCGCACATGATACATGCCATTGTTGCTTGTTGTTGCATTGCGGATACGTAATGTATCGTTACTCATATTGAGAGGAGCGCCATTAGCAGTCCAGATATATGCGATGGCATCAACAGGAACGATCAGCAAAACATCTTTTGTTTCGCATACCGGTGCATTACTTCGCAGCATTGGCACAACAGGTGCAAATACATTCACAGGAATTGGTGCTGAAACAGAACGACAGTTATTTGAATTGATGTTTACTGCTTCTGCTACCAGCAAACGATAATTACCACTGTCTGCTTTCTGAATATTAGTGATGGTTAAATCAGGGGTAGTGGCCGATGGAATATTTACCCAACCACTTCCATTATTGAACTGCCATTGATAAGCAGGATTTGTGTAGAATATGCCCGATACATTTCCGCTGATATTGACGTTACTCCCAACACAAGCATCATTGGTATTTAACTGGGTACCACTAACAGCAGGTGCAATTGTTGCGCCACACAAAGTAAATTCAATATCATCAAGTGCAAGATCGTTACCTGCGCCGCCAACCTGGTTATTAAAAATCCGAAGTATAACCGATGTTTCTCCGGCCGGTAAAGTGAAGTTGAATCCATATTGTGTCCATGTAAGTGAACTGAATCGTGGAATTGATGCAGTTATAAAACTTGATAATACAGTGCCTGAAGAAGCACTTGCAATTTCAAAACGCAATATCGGGTCCAGCGGGTTGGAGTTTCCTGCAGGAATCAGATTGGCCAACCATGCAGAGAAATACAATTGAGAACCAGAGCAGAGATTGCTCACACGTGTTTCATAAAATTTTCCTGCGGTGTAATCAGCATTCACAATCATCATATTTCCACCCGAACGATCATTGCCGATATGCCATGCGTTAAATTGCCGTTGGCCAGTTGCAATATCAGCAGTTGTTTTACGTATGCCATATTCCCCATCATTAACAAGTCCAAGCGAATCAAATGCATAAGTAGTAACACCGGCAGGAAGTCTTGAACCGGTTAATGGCGAGCTGCTGTTGCCTCCGAAATTTTCAGAAAATAACACGTTGCTTGAACATTGCGCATGCGACTGAACAGTTGATACGCATAAACTAACAATCGCTATTAAAAAATAAAATGGCTTCAGGTAGTACATCGTTTGCTTAAGAAGCTTAAATGTAAACATTCATTTACAACAAACAAAAAGCCCTTGCTAAACAACAAGGGCTTTCATAAAAAACCAACCATATGAACAGACATCGAACAGATCAATAGGGTATTGTCTGTTTTCTTTCAATAAAAAGACCGATGCAGAATAAAATTCGCTGCATAAGGCTGCAATATTTTTATATTTACCGCCCAAAGAACGAATGATGTCATATCCTTACCAGATCAAATCTTACGAAGAGTACAAAGAAGCTTATCAAAAAAGTGTTGAACAGCCCGAAGAATTCTGGGCTTCAATAGCTGAACATTTTCATTTTAGAAAAAAATGGGACAAGGTTCTTGAATGGAATTTCAGGGAACCGAAAGTAGAATGGTTCAAAGGTGCCAAACTTAATATCACGGAAAATTGTATTGACCGGCATTTAGAAACAATGGGCGATAAACCCGCCATCATCTGGGAGCCAAACAATCCTGAAGAACGTGTGCGTGTGGTAACGTATAACCGTTTGCATAAACGTGTTTGCCAGTTTGCACAGGTACTCATTAACAATGGTGTAAAAAAAGGCGATCGTGTTTGTATTTACATGGGCATGGTGCCGGAGTTGGCTTATGCAGTGTTAGGTTGTGCACGCATTGGTGCTATTCATAGCGTGATCTTTGGTGGTTTCTCTGCACAAAGTATTGCAGACCGCCTCTATGATGCCCAGGCAGAATTTATTGTTACCTGCGATGGTGCTTACCGTGGCAATAAAGATATTCCATTGAAAAGTGTAATCGATGATGCGTTGATCGGTAACAGAACGGTAAAAAAAGTGATTGTGTATACACGCACACGCACACCTGTTTCGATGTTGAAAGGAAGAGATGTGTGGTGGGAAGATGAAATGGAATTTGCTGAACAGCAGGTGGAGAAAAATGGAGTAGTAAATTTTCCTGCAGAGGAAATGGATGCAGAAGATCCGTTATTCATTTTATATACCAGTGGTTCAACAGGTAAACCGAAAGGTGTTGTACACAGCAGTGCAGGTTATATGATCTGGACGAACTACACTTTTGTTAATGCATTTCAATACAATAAAGGTGATGTTCATTTTTGCACAGCTGATATTGGCTGGATCACCGGGCACAGTTATATTTTGTATGGTCCGTTGAGTGCAGGTGCCACTTCGTTAATGTTTGAAGGCATTCCTACATGGCCCGATGCAGGTCGTTTCTGGGATATTGTTGATAAGCATAAAGTAAATATTCTTTACACAGCACCAACAGCCATCCGCAGTTTAATGGGTTTTGGTTTAGATCCATTAAAAGGAAAAGATCTTTCCTCATTAAAAATATTGGGCACTGTTGGTGAACCCATCAACGAAGAAGCTTGGCATTGGTATGATGAACATATTGGCAAAGGCAAATGTCCGATTGTTGATACATGGTGGCAAACTGAAACAGGAGGTTGTTTAATTTCAAATATGGCAGGCGTTACTCCCGCAAAACCAAGCTGGGCCACATTACCGATGCCGGGCGTGCAACCAATATTGGTTGATGAAAATGGAAAAGAAGTAACAGAAAAAGATGAGCATGGTTATTTGAAAGGAAACCTTTGTATCAAAGCACCATGGCCTGCTATACTTCGTACAACTTATGGTGATCATGAACGTTGCCGCACAAATTATTTTGCAACGTATGCTAATTTATATTTTACAGGTGATGGTGCGTTGAAAGATGAAAATGGTTTCTATCGCATTACCGGAAGAGTAGATGATGTGTTAAATGTAAGTGGGCACCGTTTAGGAACCGCCGAAATTGAAAACGCATTGAATATGCATGCAGGTGTGGTAGAAAGTGCAGTGGTTGGTTATCCGCATGACGTAAAAGGACAAGGCGTGTATGCGTATGTTGTGTATGGACATATGCATGGCGATGAAGATCTTACACGCAAGGATATTTTGCAAACAGTAACACGCATCATCGGTCCTATTGCCAAGCCTGATAAGATTCAGTTTGTAAGCGGCTTACCCAAAACAAGAAGTGGTAAGATCATGCGGC
>JAKFDY010000399.1:0-24317 GCA_036675885.1 Lacibacter sp.
AGCAGTAATACCAACCGTTTGATGTTAATAACCCCGCCCGGCAAAAAAGGCCGTTTTGAAATTTTCCCGTTATATTGCGCACCCAAAAGCAAACGAACAACTGTAATATGACGTTTAATCATTTCAAGGTTCCTTACGCCACCGAAAATGCTTATACAAAGAAAGTGGCTTACTTCTCCATGGAATTTGCGGTACATCAGCCTTTAAAAATTTATAGCGGTGGTTTGGGATTTCTCGCAGGTTCACACATGCGCAGTGCATACGAGCTGAAACAGAATCTTGTTGGTATCGGTATACTGTGGAAGTATGGTTATTACGACCAGGCACGCAACCAGGACCAAACATTGCAGGTGCAATGGAACGAAAAGATCTATAATTTTTTAGAAGATACGGGCATCAAGTTTCAGATCAATATTCATGAACATCCGGTATGGGTGAAAGCATGGTACCTGAATCCTGAAACATTCAAGAGTGCACCGATGTTTTTGTTGAGCACTGATTTGCCTGAGAACGATTATGTATCACAAACCATTTGTCACCGTTTGTATGATGCAAACGTTGCAACCAAAGTGGCGCAGTTTATCCTGTTGGGTGTTGGTGGTGCAAAGCTCATTGATGAATTAGGATTTAAACCTGATGTATATCATTTGAATGAAGCACATGCTATTTCATCGGCATTTTATCTCTACAATAAATTCGGATCTGTTGAAGAAGTAAAGAAGCGTCTGGTGTTTACCACGCATACTCCTGAAGAAGCAGGTAACGAAAAACATGATATTTATCTCTGTGAGAAGATGAGTTATTTCTGCGGCATACCGTTGAATGAAGTGCGCAAACTCACAGGAATTTACGACGATCAGTTTAATCATTCACTTGCAGCATTGCGTTTTGCACGCCATTCAAATGGTGTGAGTGCATTGCATGGCGAAGTGAGTCGTAAGATGTGGAGTCATTACGAAAACATTGCCCCCATTACCCACGTAACCAATGCGCAAAACTGGCGTTACTGGGCCGATAAGCAATTGTATTTTTCGATGGATGAGCAGAACGAAGAACGTTTTGATGATCGCAAGACTTATCTGAAGCGCCGTGCATTTGATCTTGTTGCTGATCAGACAGGAAAATTATTTGACCCCAGTGTATTGACGATTGTATGGGCCCGTCGTTTTGCAGGTTACAAACGTGCAGAACTTATTACACGTGATCTTGATCGTTTCAATGCATTGCTCAGCAATAAAAAATACCCGGTGCAGATCATTTGGGCTGGCAAACCTTACCCGGTTGATTATCCTGCTATCAGCGATTTCAATCATCTTGTTCACCTGAGTAAGAATTATAAAAACGTAGCTGTGTGTACGGGTTATGAACTTGCATTGAGCAAGCGTTTAAAACAGGCTGCTGATGTGTGGTTAAACAATCCACGTGTGCCACGTGAAGCAAGCGGAACAAGTGGTATGACGGCAGCCATGAATGGTGCTGTTAACTTCAGCACATTTGATGGATGGATCTGCGAATTTGCCAACCATGGTAACAACAGCTTCATTGTGCCGCCGGTTGATTACTCGGCGATGCATGTACAGGAGCAGGATCAATACGATCTTGATCAGATGTATGAAATTCTTGAACGCCAGATCTTACCATTGTACTACGACAACTTCCCGGTATGGCGCCAGATTACTCAGAATGGTATGCGTGATGTACGCTTCCAGTTCGACAGTAACCGT
The DNA here is from genome assembly GCA_036675885.1 of Lacibacter sp. GTDB lineage: Bacteria > Bacteroidota > Bacteroidia > Chitinophagales > Chitinophagaceae > Lacibacter. Next base: position 1,725 of record JAKFDY010000399.1, read on the forward strand.
ATGGCACATGAATACTATGAGTTGATGTACAACAAAAAGTGAGTTATTTATCCTGATGATACGAGCCCCTGGTGATGAGCCCGGGGTTTAGTTTTTTTTATTAAAAAAGTTCTGAGTTCTGAAGTTCTAAGTTGCCTCGTCCAATTTAAGCTTTGCCTATTGTCCATTGCCCATTGACAATTCACCATTGACTTTCTTATCTTCAACTAATGAACAGTTACAGTAAAACATTCGAACTACGTTGGTCCGATGTGGATGCCAACCAGCATGTGATGCATTCGAAGTATTATGAATTGGGTGCACATACACGTATGAGCTTTTTCATTACACATGGTTGCACACTGGATGTAATGAATGAATTAAAGATCGGCCCTATTCTTTTTCGTGAAGAATGTATTTTCAAAAAAGAGATCAATGCAGGTGATATTGTTACAGTAAACCTGTTGCTCACAAAATGCAGGCGTGATGGATCGAGATGGAGTGCAAAACATGAAATGAAAAAAGCTGATGGCACATTGGCAGCAGTTCTGTATGCTGATCTTGCATGGATGGATGTGATGGCACGTAAACTCACTGCACCAGCCATTGCTGCTTCCATTATTGAACAAATGCCGAAGGCGGATGATTTTGTGTATACTGATTAATCGGTAACAGAATTGTTTTCATAAAAACTGTTTTCAAATAATATGCACCTAAACTCAACAATGAAAATTCTTATTGGCTTCTTTTTAGTTAGTGGAATACTATACAGTTGCGCTTCAAATGATAACGCAGACAAAATACCTCCCAATGATATAATTGCTGCAAAACCTGTTAGCAAGACATGGATAGGTAAATGGGAAAGGGAACAATGGCAGAATGACGCAACATTAGAAATTACAGGTATTAAAAGCGATTCTATAGAGTTTTCATTGTTTGCATCCAGTGGAGGGCATACAGGCGAAATCTCAGGTTGGGCTGTGGTAATTGATAGCATTGCATTATTTGCAAGCACTGAGGACGCTGATACTTGTTTGATCGAGTTTAAACTGGCCGGAGATACTATTATTTCTATAATTCAAAAGAAAGGGAATTGCTTTACAGGAATGGCGGTAACTTATGATGGAGTCTATAAGAGTTCAATAAAAATATCTGCTAAAGAGAATGAAGAAGACCTGGTTAAACTCGGGATATTTAAAACTCAAAAGGAAGATTCACTTTTTCAATCTTTGGTAGGTGACAGTTATTTATTATTTGTTAATTCTACCCAGTTGACATCGGAAGATGATGATTTAGATAGTCTTAATACAACTGTTCGATCATCAGGAGTACGGGGCCTTTATACTTTCATGGAAAATATTATTATGACCGACACGTCAGACAATATTTGGGCGGCTGTTATTGACGATAACAAAGTGTATTATTTTACGAACAAAAAAGAATATAAAGAAAGACTTCCAAAAACAATAGATAATTGGCGTCAGAATTTTAAGAGCTATCCAATTATTTACAAATAATAACCATTTAGCATACTTGAGTCAGAAGCAGAAATAAGGGATCTTAGTCAGTGTACTCACTCAATTCCAACCAACGGAATTCTTTTTCATCCAGCAAATTCGTTACTTCACCAATGCGGTTGCTGAGTTGTTGCAATTCATCAAACGGAAGATTGCCGCTGTTAAGTTTTGCAGTGATGGTTTCTTTCTCAGCTGTAAGTTGTTCAATTTCCTTCTGCAATAATTCAAACTCACGTTTTTCTTTAAAGCTGAAGCGTTTTTTTTCGATGGTCGTTCCCTCGACTGCGCTCGGTAACTCCTGAACCACACTTCGACTCCCGCCGGATGCGGGACGAGTACGCTCAGTGCTGCTTTGCGTTTCATTTGCCTGTTGCTTATTGTCAATTGCCTTTTCCTGGTCTTTCTGCCACAAACGCAGTTGTGCATAATTGCCGGGGAAATCGGTGATCACGCCATCGCCTTCAAATACAAATAAATGATCAACCAGGCGATCCATGAAGTAACGATCATGACTCACGATAAGTAAACAGCCCGGGTATTCCGATAAGAAATTTTCAAGTACAGCCAATGTTGGAAGATCAAGATCATTCGTTGGTTCATCCAATACTAAAAAGTTTGGGTTACGGAAAAGGATGGAGAGCAAATGCAATCTTCTTTTTTCACCACCACTTAGTTTTGATATGTAGGTGTATTGTTTATCGGGATCAAACAAAAACAATTGCAGGAACTGTGCAGCGCTTAAAGAGCCACCACTTGCCAAAGGAAAATTCTCAGCAATATTTTTTACATATTCAATTACGCGGAGGTCTTCTTTTATTTCCAATCCTTTTTGTGAGTAGTTGCCAAACACGATGGTATCACCTACGTTTATCTTTCCGCTATCCGGTTGTTGAATGCCTTGTATAATATCAATGAATGTTGATTTACCTGCACCGTTTTTCCCAACCACACCAACACGTTCACCTTTTTTGAACGTGTAATCGAAACCTTTAAGAATTTGTTTATTGCCAAAACTCTTATACACTTTTTTCATCTCCACCACTTTGCCACCAAGCCTGTTCATCTTCATGCTCAGTTGCACCTGCTGATCTTCGATGCGTTGTTTGGCTTTTGCTTCTACTTCATAAAAATTATCCTGTCGTGATTTGCTTTTTGTGGTACGTGCCTTTGGTTGCTTGCGCATCCATTCCAGTTCCTTGCGATACGTATTTTTTGCTTTATCAATACTTGCCAAATCGCTTTCAATACGTGCCGTTTTCTTTTCTAAATAATTCTGGTAATCGCCTTTGTATTCAACCAGTGTGCTTCCATCGAGTTCCCATACTTCATTACACACCGTATCGAGGAAATAACGATCATGCGTTACAAGCAACAGCGTAATGTTTTCTTTGCTGAGATAATGCTCCAGCCATTCCACCATTTCCACATCGAGGTGGTTGGTAGGTTCATCCATGATGAGTAATACATGTTTATGATCAAAGCCAATATCAATCAATGTTCTTGCAAGCGCCACACGCTTACGTTGCCCACCTGATAATGTTCCTACTGATTGCTGGAGATGATGGATGTTCAGCTTGCCGAGAATCTGTTTCACCTTCGCATCAAAATCCCATGCGCCGAGTTCATCCATCTTTACAATGGCTGCACCAAGTTTATCGGTATCGTTTTCTTCACTGATTAATTCGTATTCTTTAATGGCATTGATCACCGGGTGATTGTGCTGAAAAATATTATCAAGAATCGTTTTGCTTTGATCAAAATCGGGTTCCTGTTCAAACAAGGCAATATCAACGTCTTTGTTAATCCAGCATTTGCCATCATCGGCTGTTTCTTTGCCCGCCAATATTTTCAATAAGGTTGATTTGCCTGAACCATTCCTGGCCACCAAGGCTATTTTATCACCTTCTTCAATATGAAATGTAATATTCGAAAACAGGGGAGTAATACCGTAACTCTTCGTTAAACCTTCTACAGAAACGTAATGCATGGCGCAAAGATAACTCTAAGAAGGCACAAGGTGGAAGAAGGAAAATCCAAGGCACAAGGTTCAAGGCACAAGAAAAACCCAAAATCCAAAACCCAAAATCCCAATTCCCAATATCTAATTCTCTTATCAACCTTTCGCTCCAAACCATATTATTCCACAAAGTGCAAGAGTGAGTAAAAAGATCAGCAAGGGCTTAAGCCAGCTCCATTTTTCGTTTTGCTGTTTTTGCTCCAGCAGTTGCTGAATATGTTTTTGCCAGCCGGGTAAATGCACTGCCAGTTTTTGTAACTGATTAGCAACGGGTTTTGCAGCAGCAGAAGGGAAATGTTGAATGCTCTTTATAACAGTTGCAATAATAGAAGCATGCACATCTGTTTCTTTTTGTTCCAGTAAAACGTCGATTGTTTCATCGTTAAGCAAAGCAGTTATGCGGTTGGCCATTCGTTTGTAATTCATGCGATGGATATCCATTCCTGCAATCTGCTTATTCAGTGCAAGACATTTTTTAAGAATGGAAGGAGCTGTAAGCAGCTCATCTCCAATTTTTTTGCCACTGGCTTTGTGTAACCAGCGTTCCTGCAGATACGCTTCTTTTTTGCCGGGGTTCATCAGCACTTCATATGCTTCTTTAATTTCATTGAAGCGGGCCAATGCATACGGATCATCGTTATTTTTATCAGGATGATAGAGCATAACCAGCTTACGGAAAGCCTGTTTAATTTCAGGAACCGTAGCAGTTAAAGGCACATCGAGGATAGCGTAATAATCTTTCAGAGCCGCAAAACTAAGCCGACAGGAGAAAAGAAATGCAGAATGAGAAAAATGTTATTTTTAACGCCTGAATGAAGTATTGCTATCTTTTCCTGTTGCTGTTTGTCCCGTCTCTGCTTGTTGCCGGCGATTCTGCTACTGTTATTGTTGCAAAACAAAAAAAGTTGCGGGGCTATCGTCAATTCTTTAACAAACTGGTGTCGTTGCATCCAAAATTAAATTCGTCTTTTGAAAAAGAGTTGCTGCAACATTACCTGTTGGGTAGTGGTGAAACATTTGTTGTTTCTGAAGCCGATTTTAAACGTTTGCAACAAACGGTTCCCTTGTATATAACGAATTCAGATTGTAAGCCACTGGAAACTAACCAGCCCGGTTATTGCGCCAGGTATGTGAACCTGCACGAGGATAATTATTTCGGTTGGGGAGTGGGCAACCTTACCGTTATTTATCAAACAACTGATCAAACACTTGTTTCTTTTGTTGATTACTATGATTTCGATAAAAAGAAAAAAGGAAAACGCAGAGCCAGAAATGAATTTATTACCCGTATGTTCCGGTTGCTGGCGCCTTCCTCGTCACGTTCATTTGTGATTACCTACAATGCTGATGCCTATTATGTGAAGCCTTAACTGATGCGTTTACTCTTCGGAATTTCAAGTATAAGATCTTTGCCGTAACAGGATGCAGGCGTTTGGTAACCCGCTTTAAAATCTCCTTTCATTATTTTTTGTGTGATGAGTAAGCAGCCCCATGCTGTAACACTGTAACCATCGGCACATTGCAATACACTTATTTTTTCTTCGCCTTTTGCATTCCACACTTTACCCCAAATGGTTGTTGATGCGTTTGCACGTTGTTCATCTGTTGGTCCGGCAGGGCGTTGATTTATTTTTTGCTGAATGATGTTACGTATAAATTTTGTGCGTAGTAACCAGTTAAACAGAAATTGAAATTTCAGTAAACGATATACAGTTGGTTTCATACCTGTGTACACTTCCACGTTGGCAATGCCTGTTGTATGATGAGCTGTGGAAATATCGCCCCACGGTAATGTCATCACAAATAAATTCTTTCCATTTACATCAAGCCACATGCCTTTATGACCAAGTGGTTTTCTTACCAGCTTGCCGTTTTCTCTTGCAGTGCTGCCTTCGCCCAAACGACTGGCCATTGTTGTGGCGGTGCCATGACTTACCTGTCCACCTTTGGGAATAAAAGCCAATTGCAGATGAGTAGCATCTGGTAACTGTTCTTTGAGATGCAATGCGGTACAATCAGTTGGAATTACATCAAAGCCTGCACCAGGCATCAACATTACTTTTGCCTGCTTTGCTGCTGCATCATATGTTTTGATGCGTTCAAAAACAGAAATATCACCATTGATATCGATGTAATGTGTATGTGTTGCAATGCAGGCTTCCACCATTTGTTTGCCCGTGTTGGCAAACGGCCCTGCTGCATGGATCACCTGCTTTACATCCAGTAATTGTTGTTGCAATTCATTTGCATCATCCAAAGAAAAAATGCGGTAAGTAAGTTGTAAGCGTTCGGCTAATGAGCTTATGGTCTTTTCATTCCTTCCTGCAAGAACAGGAGCGATGTTGTAATCTTTTGCATAACGGGCAATCAGTTCACCGGTATAACCATTCGCTCCGTAAAGCAGCACCTTGTCTTTTTGCATTGTGCAGAATTAGAATTCGAGCAAGGCAATTATTTCTTCAAGATATTGCTGATCTGTTTCGTCGAAAGTATTTAAATCGGCACTGTCAATATCAAGAACAGCTACTACCTTATTGTTGCGGATAACAGGCACTACAATTTCTGATTTGCTTAAACTGCTGCAGGCAATATGGCCGGGGAATTTTTCTACATCAGGAACGATCAATGTTTTTGCTTCAGCCCACGAAGTGCCACATACGCCTTTTCTTTTGCGGATGCGGGTGCAGGCAACAGGTCCCTGGAATGGCCCGAGCACAAGCTCTTCGCTTTTCTCAGAAAATGCTTTGGCTGAGCTTGGCTTTACCAAATAAAATCCCACCCATAACCAACCAAATTGCTCTTTCAGCGCTGCACATACATTGGCAAGATTAGCCGTAAGATCGGGTTCGCCTTCAAGCAAACTTTTGATCTGTGGAAGAAGTTGCTGGTATTGCTCTTCTTTTGTGCCTTGTATGATAAGGATATCTTCTGCCATGGCATTTGTTTTTGCAAAGGTAGGAGAATGCTGAATAAGCAATTGTTAACGGAAATCAGCCAATCGGCAATAGGCAAGAAGGCTCTTACAATATTAATTGCCTATTGATTATTGCTCATTGCCTGTTGGTTTTTATTTCGTCACCACCACCTGTATTGTTTTCTCAATTTTTTCTACCTGAATTTTTACGTTGTAGGTACCGGCAGGTAATGACGCTGTATTAAAGCGTACGAGTTGTTTCCCGGTTGATTGCATACCATCAACAAGTTTTAATACTTCCCTTCCGCTTGTGTCATATGCAATCAATGATACCTGTGTGCGTTTCGTTAATGTATAACTGATGATGCTGTGTGTTGTGGCAGGGTTGGGGGAAGCATTCATCTCAAACTCAGGTGCAGGTGTTACAGGCTGCGGCTTTGGTTGGGGTGTAACCACATTTGTTGTTGGCAAAAGAGATACTTCTTTTACATTGCTTGCTGCACTTTCATTATGAAAACGATCAAGACTGGTTACAACATAATAGTAAACGGCAGGAGTAAGATTGTTATCGGTGAACGTAGTTGTTTGATCATTGGCCGTAACTAATTGGATTGCATCAACATTATTCAAATCAACCGCTGAACTGTTGAAACGATAAACAACAAACTGTCTTGCTTTGTCCAATTCATTACTTGCTGCAGATGGTTTTGTCCAGCTTAATTGAACATTGTTACTGTTCACCTGTGCTGTTACATTACTCACTGGTTGTGGTGCAACATTATCTCTCCATGGCATAGTTGGTAATAATGCCGGTGCAGTGTACATATGTTCTTCCAATGAATCTCTGAACTGCAATGGATTTGTGGCGAAGTAACCTGTGCGGAAAAAAGTACTGCCATGTATATTGCTGTATGTTCTGTTCAAACGCACCTGGTTATTAATCTGTGAGGGATTGTTCCAGTTAGGATCAATGTCGGCATTTATTTTATAAGGAGCTTGACCGCTGTAAATATGCCGGCCATTGGCATTGTTATTCCACCACGGAACAAGCACTGCATAATTTGCTGTGTTGAAACCCATGCTCCAGTAAAGCTGTGGTGTAACATAATCTACCCAACCCTGTTGCAGCCATTTTTTTGTATCGGCATATACATCACTGTAACTCTGCAAACCATTTGTAACCGATCCAGTTGCATCGCTGCTCTGATTGCGCCAGATACCAAAAGGCGATACACCAAATTTCACCCAGGGCTTTACGGTTTTAATGCTGTCATAACTGCGTTGAATAAACAGGTTGATGTTATCTCTCCGCCAATCGTTCTGGTTACTGAATCCTCTTCGATAAGATGCAAACGTTGCATCATCATTAAAACGTGAACTGGTATTACCTGCACCGGGGTAGGGGTAGAAATAATCATCGTAATGAATTCCGTCAACATCATAACGACGCAGCACATCCATCACAACAGCAAGAACATAATCACGCACGGGAGGAATGCCGGGGTTGAGAATACGTAAACTGCCTTGCGTCAGTAGCCATTCAGGATGTTGATTAGCTACATGTGAAGATGCATAGCTGCCAATGCTGCTGTAATTATTTACTGCACGATACGGATTGAACCACGCATGTATTTCAATTCCCCGCTTGTGGCATTCATCAATCATAAATTGCAAGGGATCAAAACCAGCCGGTGGAGCAATGCCTTGCGTTCCTGTAACAGATGCACACCATGGTTCAATTGAACTTGGATAAACTGCATCACATTCATTACGTACCTGGAAATAAATGGCGTTGATGCCCGTTTGTTGCTGCAGATCTAACAGCTTGATCACAGAATCTTTCACCTCCTGCACTGTTCTTACGGAAGTACTGGGCCAGTCAAGATTTAAAAAAGTAGAGAACCATGCAGCTCTTAACTCTCTTTTGGGTGGAGTTTGAGCATTCGCAAATGAAATGCAGATAAACAGGCTGAGAAAGCAAAGGATCAGTCGATTCATAAGATGTTGACAGGTGCTCAAAGTGATTTTTTTAGATTGTTGTTTCGGTTAAAAAACAATTAAGGAGAAATTGGTTGATGTCATTGCTTCTAATCAAAAAGGAAGCCAATGACTTCCTTTTGCAAATATCGGGCATAAGAAATGCTGTTATGCTAAATGTTTTTTGAAAAAATCGATTGTTCGTTGCCATGCAAGTTTAGCAGCTGCTTCGTTGTAACGAGTGGGTGCTGTATCATTATGAAAGGCATGATTTACATCGGGGTACATGTACAATTCATACGTGATTTTGTTGTCTTTTAAAGCCTGCTCGTAAGCAGCAATACCTGCATTGATACGTTCGTCTAATGCAGCATAGTGTAATTGTATAGCTGCTTTTATTTTTGGCACATCGGCAACTTCTGCCTGTCGGCCATAAAATGCAACGGCAGCTTTCAACTCAGGCACATTCACAGCTAATGTATTTGCCATGCCACCGCCCCAGCAAAAACCCGCACAGCCAAATTTGCCATTGCTGTCTTTTCTTGTTTTGAGATAATTGAAGATATTGATGAAGTTGGTTTGTGTTTCCTGTTGATTGAGTTTGGTGAAGAGTGTTCTTGCTTCATCTTCATTAGCAGGAGTGCCGCCGAGTTGTGCCAATGCATTTGGTGCAATGGCTAAGAAACCTGCTGTTGCTGCACGGCGAGCCACATCTTCAATATGTGCATTCAATCCACGGTTTTCGTGTATCACCACAACTGTTCCATACTTCGCTTCTTTTTTGGGACGAGCCACATACGCTTTCATTTCACCTGTTACGCCGGGATAAGTAATGTATTCTGTAAACAGATCATCATCGGGTGTAACGGCTGCTTTGGCATAGTTCCCTTCAAGGAAGGGAAGAATAGCAATGGCTGCTGCAGTGCTGCCGGTTAACATTGCCAATCGCTTCATAAAGTCTTTGCGTGGAAGTGGCTTGTGCGTGTACTCGTCGTAGAGGTTAATAATTTGCTGGTCCATCTGCATGTTGATTTTTAGATAGAGAAGTTACAATCTTTTGAGAGGAATTGTTGTGCCGCTTATGGAATTATGATTTCTCAATTTGCAGGAGTTGGAAATCTGGTCGCAATTGGCCCTTCAGTTTGTCGTAACAGCACAGGAGCAATATGCAAAAGAGCGTTTACATTTGTTTTGAAGCTGGAAATACGAGATCAACTTTTTAAGTAAACTTTAATCAATTAATATGAAACCAAAAACAATCAACATTCTCTATTGGGTATTTACTGTTTTATTCGGCGCCCTGATGATCTTTTCATCCGTTGGCGGCATTGGACCTAATGAACAAACAATTCAAATATTCAATAAATTTTTAGGGTATCCCATTTATTTTATCCAGTTCATCAGCTGGGCAAAGATTCTTGGTGTTATCGCCCTGCTGATTCCACTTAACCGTACAATTAAAGAGTGGGCATATGCAGGTTTGTTTTTCGATTTAACAGCAGCCGTTTACTCAGGTATTGCTGCAAGTGGCAAATTTGATCCACAAATGCTTGGAATGTTAATGTGGATCATTCCCGGTGTGCTCTCGTATTATTTCTGGAAGAAGAAAGCAACATTATAATATCACACATCTATAAAACAAACGTCCCGTTCTTTTGAAGCGGGACGTTTGCTTATTGCCAATTATTTATTTGCCAATTGAATTACGCTTCTTCTTCAGCATAGCTGCTCACCGGCTCACAAGTACAAATGAGATTACGATCTCCATATGTATTATTGATGCGGCTTACACTTGGCCAGAATTTATTCAGCGTTACATAATACAATGGAAAAGCTGCTTGTTGTCTTGTATAAGCATGATTCCATTCATCAGCAGTAACCACTTGTTGTGTATGCGGTGCATTCTTTAACGGGTTATCTGCTTTGTGAGCTTTGCCTTCTTCAATATCACGTATCTCCTGGCGGATGTTCAACATCGCATCGCAAAAACGATCGAGTTCAGCTTTGTCTTCACTTTCTGTAGGTTCGATCATAATGGTACCCGGCACAGGGAAACTCATGGTTGGTGCATGGAATCCATAATCCATCAAACGTTTGGCTACATCTTCTGCTTCAATACCGGCAGTGTTTTTAAACGGGCGCAGATCAACAATAAATTCATGCGCACAAGTGCCATTCTCATCGGTATAAAGAATATCAAAATCTTTATCGAGTCTTGCCTTCATATAGTTGGCATTGAGGATAGCATATTCTGTTGCACGTTTCACACCATCTGCACCAAGCAAACGGATATATGCATAACTGATGAGCAGGATAGAAGCAGAGCCATAAGGAGCTGCACTAACTGCACCGGCCTCTCGACTGCGCTCGATTCCGGCATTCGACCGTTCGACTCCCGCCTTCTGCGGGACAGGTTCGCTCAGGGCCACATGACCGGGCAGGTAAGGAGCAAGATGTGCTTTCACACAAATAGGTCCCATACCAGGGCCGCCACCACCATGCGGAATGGCGAATGTTTTATGCAGGTTCAGGTGACAAACATCAGCACCAATTAATCCGGGTGATGTTAAACCAACCTGTGCATTCATATTTGCTCCATCCATGTACACTTGTCCGCCATGCTGATGAACGATCTCACAAATTTCTTTTACGGTTTCTTCAAAAATGCCGTAGGTACTTGGGTAAGTGATCATCACACCTGCAAGATTTGCACTGTGTTGTTCAGCTTTCGCTTTAAAATCGGCCACATCAATGTAACCATTCTCCAATGCTTTTACCACCACCACTTTCATGCCCGCCATTACCGCACTTGCAGGATTTGTCCCATGTGCAGAAATAGGAATAAGAATGATATTGCGGTTTGAATGTCCGTTTGCCAAATGATATTTACGAATGGCTAACAGTCCTGCATACTCACCTTGAGCACCGCTGTTTGGTTGCAAACTGCATGCATCAAAACCTGTGATCACATTTAAGTATTGTGCAAGCTCATCAATGATCTGTTGGTAACCTTTTGTTTGACCGGCTGGTGCAAACGGATGAACCTTGCTCCAGTGTGCCCAGCTGAGCGGCATCATCTGTGTTGCAGCGTTCAGCTTCATGGTGCAACTTCCCAAAGAAATCATGGAAGTATTTAACGAAAGATCTTTGTTCTCCAGTTGCTTCATGTAACGCATCATCTGGCTTTCGCTGTTATGCGTATTAAAATTTGGATGCGTTAAGAATGAACTTGTTCTTGCTAATGTAACGGGGATATGTTTCAGAATTACTTCTTCTTCCATAGCGAAATGTACAGGATCAACATCATTTACAAAACAATTGATGAGATCATACAGGTCTTCAAGTGATGTAGTTTCATCAACCGAAATGGCAATGGTTTGTCCATCAACATAACGCAGATTGATCTCCTGCTTTTCTGCTTTTGCTTTTATTGCTGCAACGTCTTTTACTTTTACTGCAATGGTATCGAAGAAGAAATCGCTAACTAATTCAAAACCTCTCTCATTCAAACTGTCAGCAACCGTTTGTGCCAATAATGCAACACGTGTTGCTATGTTGATCAATCCTTGCGGACCATGATACACAGCATACATTGCTGCCATATTAGCCAGCAAAGCCTGTGCAGTACAAATATTCGACGTTGCTTTTTCACGTTTGATGTGTTGCTCACGTGTTTGCAGAGCCATGCGTAATGCACGGTTGTTTTGCGCATCAATACTTACACCAATGATACGACCGGGGATTGAACGTTTAAATTCATCTTTGGTGGTGAAGAATGCTGCATGAGGTCCACCATAACCAAGCGGTACACCAAAACGTTGAGCTGAACCAAAGGCAACATCTGCGCCTAATTCGCCCGGAGGAGCTAAAAGAGTTAATGCCAACAGGTCTGTTGCCATTGCCACAAAACCACCCACAGCCTGTACTTGCTGAATAAACTTGCGGTAATCTTCTACCGAACCAATATTGTTGGGATATTGAACTAAAGCTCCAAAATATGTTTTGTCAATGCCTGCTGTTTTATAATCACCAAACACCAGCTCAATTCCGAGTGGAGTGCCACGTGTTATCAATAAGTCTTTTGTTTGAGGGAATACTTCGTTATCTACAAAAAACTTAGGTGCATTAATCACATCGGTGCGGTTTACATGATGAAACAACATGTTCATTGCTTCCGCTGCTGCAGTTGCTTCATCAAGCAAAGAAGCATTCGCAATGGGTAAACCGGTAAGATCAGCCACCATTGTCTGAAAGTTCAACAAGCTTTCAAGGCGGCCCTGCGAAATTTCAGCCTGGTAAGGTGTGTATTGTGTGTACCAACCCGGGTTTTCAAAAACGTTACGAAGAATAACAGAAGGTGTAATGGTATCGTAATACCCTTGACCGATATAGTTTTTAAACAGTTTGTTATTGAGTGAAATGTCTTTCAGGTGTTTCAGGAGGTCAGCTTCGCTCATTGCATCCGGAATAGCCAGTTTTTCATGGTTGCGGATGGAGGTGGGTACTGTTTTACTGATGAGTTCTTCCATGCTGCCCACTCCAACCGTTTTCAGCAGACTTGCTTCTGCACCTGTGGTTCCAATGTGACGACGGGAAAATTCGTTTTGTTGCGCTTCAAAAAGATTCATGTGATCGTTTATTCAAATCTGTTAATGGAAAAGTAACTGCCGGGCAGCTGTCTTTAATCTCATACTTTCTTAAAAATTAAAGACGTGCAAAGTTACGGGCAGAAACGATTCAAATAAACGCATGTTAGCAGGTGGGGAAAGAGTGTGAAATCGGTTGCGCAGGATTTAGGGGGTAGCTGTGAGCTGCCAGCTATAAGCCTAAGTATGATTCTTTAAAAGTTAATCAAAATGTGTAGGGTTAGATTTGTATTGCTTATAGCTGACAGCATTTTTATGTTATTTCTTTGCTTTGGGTTTTATTGCATTTTTGTCCGTAAACTTCGTTTCACCTTTTACAACAACTGTCTGTTTAACGTTTTTAAAGACGGCGTAGATTGCCATGGCATGTCCGTGACCTAATTCAAAATCTTTTTTTAGCCAGGCAACAATATCGCCGGCTTTTACTTCCGGCTTTAATGCTCCTTTTTGAAGAAACCCTTTTTTCTCAGCAAGTTTTTTAAAGTCATCAGGTGATTTACCTGTTTTGGATTTAATGTTATCGATATATGCTTGAAACGACATGATTGTTTGTTTTTAAATTGACAAATAAATGGCAGCTATTACAATTAACCAAAGAACGTAACAGAAAACCAAGAGCCTGTTTGCATATCCACCCAATGCAATTACGCCATCCGGAACTTTTTCAGGAGCTTCTGCATTTTTATCCATCGGAAGACCAGCTTTTTTAAATCCGGCAAACATGATTCCCATTGCTGCTGCCATTACAATTAAACTGATCCATGTGCTGTGCGATGCTGCAACTATTGAAGAAAGGTAGTTGCTCCAGTTTTCAAGGTGAACAAGGTTGTAACAAATCAGCAAAGCCGCAATGGGTAATGATGGCACACCTAATAAAAATGCAGCGCCATGCCATTTATGTTTTACATCAAACAACCCACCCATTACTTCACCAATCCCTGAAACAATCAGTAACACAACCCCGATTGTTGCCGAGGTTGTTGTTACTGTATTCCATAAAAGTATTGAAAGAAGAAATGAGCTCAATCCCCAAAGAAGAAAGAAGGAGGTGATGAGCCATTTGTGTTTGCCCATAGCATATTCGCTGATCATGCGCCAACTTGGCTTATACTCCGGGCTAACAAAATGTAACATCAATAAGGATAACAGCGAGAGCGTTCCGCTTGCAATGGTTAGAGTTGCCAGCATATGCATTAAATTTTATTGTTCTTGAGCAGTTCATCCAACTGGTCAAAGCAAATTGAAATACCTTGTTCAAAGCCCATATCAACAATTGTTTGCAGGGCGGCTTCGGTAGGGTAGATCATTTTAAATTCTACTCTTGTGCCTCCGGGTATTTCGCTAAATACATTATTGCCTTTTGAAACAGGCAGTTGGTCATTCACCACACCATTCTCATCACAAAAAGCATCTTCCATTTCAAAGGTTTTGTGATGGGTGATGGTAATATAATTCATACGTGCCCAATGCTTCTGATTTTCCGGACCTATCATTGCATACAACCAAAAGCCACCTGGCTTAAAATCCTGCGATTTTGTTTCAACATGCCAGGGCGCAGGTCCCCACCACTGGTCAAGCAATTTACTTTCTGTAAATGCACGCCACACATTGGCAAGCGGTGCGTTAAATTCCCTTGATAACACAATTGATTTTTCCTGAAAATCTTTTGCAATTTTTGTTTTATTGGTGCTCATTTTTTCGTTGTTTTTATAGTTGATAATACTTTGTCCAATTGATTGAACTTGGTCTCCCACATTTGGCGGAAAGGTTCAATATAGTCGGCTGCTTCTTTCATTTTTTTTGGGTTGAAATGGTAATAAATCTCTCTGCCTGTTTGCTCCTGTTTCACCAGCTGACATTCAGTAAGAATGCGTAAATGTTTTGATATTGCCTGGCGGCTTGTATCAAAACGCTCTGCAAGTGCATTGGGCGTCATCGACTGCGTGGCGATGAGAACAATAATGGCACGTCTTGTTGGGTCTGCAATGGCTTGAAATACGTCTCTTCTCATTTTTGTAAAACGGCTTTATGAAACCGTTCGGTTGCAAATATACATGCAACCATTCGGTTTCGAAAATTTTTTACTTGTTTTTTTGTGGAATGATGCAGAAGTGTGGGTTAGTTTCTTCCCCCACCGGCTCAAATAGCTTGCCGCTTTCGCCTAAGGATTACATTTGCATTATGGCCGATGAGTTATTAAATAATTGGGAAAAGAAAGCTGCAGAGCGTCAAAAGCAATACAGCCAGTTTCTGAAGCGTGTCAATAAGAATAAAGTGCTGAAACAATTGCCTGATCTGCACGAAGAAGCATTTGAAAAAATTGATTGTCTGCAATGCGCCAATTGTTGTAAAAATTATTCACCACGATTTAAGACACCTGATATAAAACGTATCAGTAAACATCTCCGCATGAAGGAGAGTGATTTTATTGAAACTTATCTCTATCTCGATAACGAAGGCGATTATGTGGTGAAAACAAAACCATGTCCTTTTCTGGGCGCTGATAATTATTGTGATATTTATGATGTTCGTCCATCAGATTGTGAACGTTTTCCTTATACTGATGAAGATGTGATCTTAAAACGGCCACAGCTTACGCTCAAGAACAGTACATTTTGCCCTATCACTTATTTCGTGTTAGAGAAATTAATGCAGCAGAAATAACAGGCAAGCTGTTAATTTTCTCTGTGCTGGTTGTAAATCTTTTGTTTAAAGAAATTAATCTTTATTTTCATTCTACTTAAAACTCACACATGAAACGTCCATGATAAAATTTTCATTATATCAACATGTCAATGAAAATTTTATCATGGTAAGTAACATTTGGCTAAAACCAATAAAAACTCACACATGAAACATATGAAACAAGGCATCCTTTTGCTTTTAGTTGCTGTATCATTTACGGCTTGTACAAAAGGTTTTTATATTGACGGGAAAAAAGCACAGGCGGTAAAAATTACTGATATGGGCGAAATGTATTCAACTTATAATTTATCACAGGCTGAGAAAACAGAAGTAAGCAGACAGTTAAATGATAAATCGCTTCTTGATGGTATCATACGTTATGCAAAAGAAAACACGTGGCCAGATGCTGTAAACACATTGGACGACAGGTTAGCCAACCGTAAAATAATGGAGCGTTATAATTTTTACAAAGTGGCTTCTTTCGGAAACAAAACCATTGTGAGTGTGCCGGCAGAAAAAAATCAACATATGCCTGCGGCTTATATTCCACAGGGACCAATGTATATCATTTTTGCAAGTTCAGTTGTTGGAAGTAAGTAAACGATCAAACTTATTTGATGCAAGGCTCAGCAATGAGCCTTTTTTATTTCAAAAAGTTAAACAAAAAAATATCCCCACCTGGAAAGGAGGGGATATGGCTAATCAGTTACCATTAACCATTAAACCTTATCATCACACAAATAGACTGAATATTTTTTTTGAGAGTTGCATGGTTTTGTCATAATTCGGCAAAGGGAATGAAAATTAACGAAGTAGATTTTTGCAGGCATAAAAAAACCTCTTCCGGTAAAGGAAGAGGCGCTAATCAGTTACCATTAACCATTAAACCTTATCATCAATGGCAAAATAGAATTTTTTTTTGAATTATTGTTGAAACGTTAAATTATTTCCAGGTGGGTTTGAAACTTTTAGCATAGTCGTCGAAGCTTACCTGGCCATACTTTCGCTCAGCAAAATACCGGGCCACCAGCTCCATTTCTTTTACCTCTAACATCCCGGAAATGGGTTGAGGATCATCAGTTAATGAAGGAATGATCACAGTTGTGGGATAGGCCAACTCACCATTGGTAAGCGTAATCGCTATCTCATTGGTTTTATAAGACGGGTTAAACTTATAGGTATTACCTTTCCATTTTACTTCCGACCTGGTTTCAGCATTTAATTTTACCGTGTAAAAATTTGTGTTGAGGTATTTAATGAGGTCCTGGCTTGTGTAGGTTTTTCGATCCATCACCTTGCACCAGCCACACCAGTCGGTATAAAGATCAATGAGGATGGGACGAGGTTCGGTTTTCATTTTAAGTTCAGCTTCTTCCAGCGAAATCCAGTTCAGCTTTTCTTTTGCATTCTTTTGCTGAAAAGAACTGATACTGATGAACAGAAAGAAGAGGGCGGAGTAAAAACAAAACTTTTGCATAGTATTTTTGTTGCTGTTACAAATTTAAACGCTTTCACGTGCATAAAATTGTTATTTCTGTTACCGGCGCCAGTGGATCGATCTATGCAAAACTCCTACTGCAAAAGCTTTTGGCAGCCAAAGATCAGTGGCAGGAAGTGGCAGTTGTTATGACGGAGAACGCCAAAGAAGTCTGGCGAACCGAATTGCAGGATGAAGCGTATAACGATCTTCCCTTCAAAATTTATTCAACAACCGACTTTACAGCACCCTTTGCATCAGGATCAGGTCAGTTCAATACCATGATCATTATCCCCTGCAGCATGGGTACGCTTGGCCGCATTGCAACAGGTGTATCAAACGATTTGATTACACGTGCTGCTGATGTTGTATTGAAAGAAAGAAGAAAACTCATTTGTGTTGTGCGTGATACGCCTTACAATCTTATTCATATCCGCAATATGGAAACGGTTACGCTTGCCGGCGGAATTATTTGCCCTGCTACACCAAGTTTTTACAGCGTGCCGAAAACAATTGAAGAAGTTGCAGCAACGGTTGTTGATCGTGTGCTTGATCTGGCAGGTATTGATGTAAAAACGTTTCGTTGGGGGAAGTGACGAGAGATGAGTGATGAGTGAAGCCCCTTTGCTCATTGTCTGTTGCTGATTTACCAATCATCACCATCATTAATATTCCAGCTTGCGCAAAGTTGGTGCTTTAAACCAGGTGATGGCTACAACAATAAGTGTCATACAACCGCCAAAGATCACCGAAGGAACAGTGCCCATAATTGAAGCGGCGGTGCCACTTTCAAATTGGCCAAGTTCATTGCTGCTGTTGATAAAGATGGAGCTTACGCTGCTTACACGGCCACGCATTTCATCGGGCACAAATAATTGCAGCACAGTGCCACGTATGATCACACTCACGCCATCAAATAAACCGCTCACGAAAAGTGCTGCAAAACTCAACCAGAAATTTTGCGATAAGGCGAATATCAAAATACAAATACCAAAACCACCAACTACATAAAAGAGTTTTTGCCCTTGTTTGTTTTTCATCGGTTTCCATGTTAAAGCGGCAATGGCAATAAAATTACCAAGATAGGTTGCTGCTGTTAACCAACCCAAACCTTCGGGCCCAACATGTAAAATATCTTTTGCAAATACAGGCAGCAAAGCTGTAACACCACCAAACAAAACAGCAAACATGTCTAAGGTCATTGAACCAAGCAATGCCTTTTGTGTAAGAATAAAATTGACCCCTTCCTTTACACTTTCCCATGTGCGTGTGTTACCCGGTTTAAATAACACAGGTTTTTGTTTTACATTCTGCATGCAAAACACTGCAATGAGCACAAGTGATGATACGACAGTGAATGCAACTGTTACATTGGTATAACCCATCAACAAACCTGCAACACCCGGACCAATAACAGCTGCAAGCAACCATGCCATGCTGTTAATAGATGTTGCTCTCACCAGTTGTGTTGGAAAAACCATTTGTGAAAGAAACGCATTGAATGCAGGACTGCTGAAAGCTCTCACCGCACCGGTTGCAGCCACCAATCCGTAAATGCTCCATTGAACAACTGTTGTTGAATTTGATTTGATAAAATAATCGGATGTAATGAAAAGCATACCGATCATAATTGCAAAGTATAACAGCATGCAAATGCTGATGAGCCGTTGTTTATTGCTTCGATCGATTTTTACACCTGCCGGTAGTGCCAATAAAATTGCAGGGATCACTTCCGATAAACCAAGTACACCGAGTGAAAGTTTACTGCCTGTTACTTCATATAATTTCCAGCCGAGTAATACCGGTGTCATACGTAAACCTGCCAGGAAAATCAAACGTGCAGTAACATACCATGCAAATTCTTTATTGAGTAAAAAGGGTTGTTTTGCGGATTGGCTCATGGCAGTGTAAGATAATGTTGCCCCTGTTCGTATTCTTTATCCAATGCATCAATAATCACTTGCAGATGTGCTTTGTTACCGAGAAAATCAGCATTGCTGGCATCTACAAATAATGTTTTTACATTATGTTGTTTAATGTATTGTGTGTACGTTTCCTGTATGCTGAATAAATATTCATCAGCGATCTGTTGCTCGTAACTGCGGTTACGTTTGCGGATGTTTTGCTGCAAACGGGAAACAGGCGAATGAAGATAAATGAGTAATTCAGGTTGGATGAGTTGCTGATGAATAATGTCAAACAGGTTTTGATACAGTCTGAATTCATCAGCCGGCAAATTCACTTTTGCAAACAACAAACATTTTGTAAAAAGATAATCGGAAATAGTGATGGAGTTGAACATGTCCTGCGTATGCAGCAGATCTTTCAGCTGTTTGTAACGCTCGGCCATAAAAAACAGTTCCAACGGAAAGGCAAACTGTTTTGGGTTTTCGTAAAACTTTGGGAGAAAAGGGTTGTCGGCAAATTCTTCCAGTATTAAACGGGCATTATAATGTTTACTCAGCAAATGTGCCAGTGTTGTTTTACCGGCACCAATATTCCCTTCTATTGTTACAAAATGATACTTCATCCGTCGGCAAATTAAAACATGCAGGCAAATCGTGGAATGAACTTATACAGTTTGTGGAAAAGTTAGTCAAGTTTTTTTACAGCCAGTTGATCGGCACATTCTTTCAGCAGGGTAGTAATGGTCTTTTTGTAAACGGGATGCACTTTGCCGGGTGAAAGTTCGGCAAGAGGAATCAACACAAACCGCCTGTCCTGAATAGCGGGGTGAGGAAGTGTTACAATTGCTGAGTGATAGATCAGATCATCATAAAACAAAATATCAAGATCAATGGTGCGTGGTCCATACTTTTCGGTACGGATGCGGCCCAGTTCCTGCTCGATCTGCAGCAAGGTTTTCATCAAATCATCAGCAGTGGCCTTTGTTTGCAATACGATGACTTTATTTAAGAAAGCCGCCTGTTTTGTTTGTCCCCATGCTGCTGTTTCGTAGATGGATGATTCTTTTGTTATACTGCCGCAACGATCCTGCATCAACCTGATCGCTTTTTGCAGAAATTGTTTTCGTTGCCCTTGATTGCTGCCCAATAAAATGTAAACCTTGTGTTGCGACATGCTGTAAAAATAGGGTATGAAAAAGTTTTTCGGGCAACGGCATAAACAAATAGCTTTGCGCCATGAGTCAACCTTACAGCCAGTGGAAGGCAATGCTGGCTATTTCCAGGGCAAGTTTCCGGGCCATTTTCCGCAGCCCATCGGCCGTTATTTTCAGTTTTGCATTTCCGCTCATTTTTATATTGGTGTTTGGTTTTATTGGTGGAGGAAGTCCAATCGTTCGCATCGGGTTTTCAAAAGACACCGATACTTCACAGAACAATGCAGTGTATCAACAGCTGCTGAAATACAAAACAATTCGTGTTATTGAGAAAAGTGAAGAAGAGTTAAGAAGTGATTTGTCGAAAGGACGCATTACTGCTATTCTCGATATGAAGCCCAACGGCACTAATACGTTCCCGTTATATAGTATCAGCGTTCAAACGTCCACTGCAAGTGTTGACCGATTGGCGATTCTTCAATCAACCTTAAAAGATATTATTGTCAATATCGACCGAAGGGCCGCACCCTATGCGCCAACTTATGCGAGCATTGATCTACCCCCACCAATGCCGGGGCGTATTTATAAAACCATCGATTTTATTTTGCCCGGTCAGCTGGGATTTTCATTGTTAAGTGCTGGTGTGTTTGGTGTGGCGTTTTTGTTCTTCAATCTGCGTCAGCAATTGGTGTTGAAACGTTTTTTTGCAACACCCATTAAGCGTGGTTATATTTTATTTGGGGAGGGAATCAGTCGTGTTGCATTTCAATTGATCACTGCAATTGTTATTTTATTGATCGGCCGATTCGCATTTGGATTTACCCTTGTTCATGGCTTTGTTACATTTTTTGAATTGTTGTTGCTGAGTTTGGTAGGATTGATTGTGTTCATGGGTTTTGGTTTTATTGTAAGTGGCTTGGCAAAAAATGAAAGTACCATTCCTCCTTTCGCCAACATGTTCACCTTGCCACAGTTCTTATTGGCAGGAACTTTTTTCTCGATCGATACATTTCCAAAATGGCTGCAACCCATTTGTAAAATATTGCCCTTAACACATTTGAATGATGCCATGCGCAACATTGCTTTTGAAGGAAGTCATTTGGTTGATTGCGGAAAACAACTCGGCATACTTGGTTTATGGGGAGTAGGATTGTATGCAATTGCAATTAAAGTTTTTAAATGGGAATAATTACGATCTCTGATGTAGGATTTATGATGGCTGATTTTGGAAGAACTTTTAACCTTCAACCCTTAACCCATAACCTTCTTCAATATGCGTTTAATAAAGATGTTTTTGTTTGTGCTGCTGGGATTGTTTGCTGTGATTACAATCATCGGTTTATTTATTCCTTCGAGTGTGAAAATTTCTCGTGGTATTATTGTGAGTGCCGACAGCAGCAAAGTGTACAAAGAATTAAGTGATGTAAAGAACTGGAACAAATGGTTGCCGTGGATCACGGCCGATAGTGGTGCAGTCATTCAGCTCTCGCCGGTTACTGATCAACCGGGTTCTTATTTCCGATGGGAAGGTGTGAAGTTCAACAGCGCAGGAACCATGACCATTCAATCAATCAAATCAAACGAAATTTTGGTACTACATGAACTCAAGGATATGAATAAAGCAGAAGGTGGTTTTCGCATACGCAGCACCGGTGCAAACAATAATGTTACCGAAGTGCTCTGGTATATGGAGTATAAACTGAAATGGTATCCCTGGGAACGTTTCTACGGCATTTTCACCGATCAGATTATTGGTTCTGCATTCGATAAAGGATTAGAGCAATTCAAAAATTATATTGAACAGGCTGATGAAAATAAAACATCAATATCCATCACCATGGAAAACTGATCTTGCCCATTGTAACCGATGGAATTCCTTTTAACTCTTTGCTGAATTGCACATTACCTCCTGCAATACATTCATTGGCAAGGATGGCAAACAGCACCGCTTCTTTTGCATCAGGATTAATACCAAGCTCACTCGTTAAATGAACAGGAATGTTTGGCAGCAGTTGTTTGATTTGTTCCATCAACAAAGGATTGTGCATACCGCCGCCACTTGCATATAAATGGAAGTTGCTGTTTTGTGGCATTGTTTTAATAATGGCCTCAGCAATTGTTTGTGCGGAGAATGCATTCAGAGTAGCCATTGTATCATACACATTCAAATCAGTTGTGCCCGATCTTTCTTTTGCTGTTTGTAAATAATGCAGGTTAAACAATTCCGGTCCGGTTGTTTTTGGAAATGATTGCTTAAAGAACGGATGATCTTTTAGTGCATCAAGTAATGATGTTTTGATCGTTCCTTTTTTTGCAACAG
>JAKFDY010000400.1:0-8876 GCA_036675885.1 Lacibacter sp.
TCCCTTAATGATGATTTCCTGCTTGCTGTCATTGAAGGGACTGCTTTGGCTCAGGTGTGGGGTATCATGTCTTTTTACCTGAAATGTGACTGTACATTACATTAACGTAAACTGCATATTTTCAAGAAGGACCTAATCACTCAGCCTGTTTTCAATATCCATTCTTTCATGTAACACCCTGATAATTTCAACAACTTTATCTTTTTCTGCAAGCCGGTAAAAGATCAAGTGAGATTTCACTTTTGAACTGCGGTAACTTTTTCGAATGTGCCCGTAGTCTTTTCCAGCATCGGGATTGGTAGCGATGTATTCGATCTCGTCAAAAATCAAGTTCACATACCTGTCGGCTTGTTCCAACGACCAGTTCTCAAACGTATAAAGCCAGATGCTTTCAATATCTTCTGCTGCTTTAACGCTTAATTTATACCGCATCCTTCACATGTTTGCTGTGAAGATTGCTGATAAACTTTTTACGATCGAACTTCTGCACAAAACCAGACTGTTCACCTTTTTTCAGTTCTTTAATGAGTTCTTTCTTTTGATTTTCTTCCTGTTCAAAAAGTCTTAATGCAGCCCGTACTACTTCGCTGGCAGAAGAATAGCGTCCGCTTTGAATTTGTGTAGTGATGAAGTTTTCAAAATAATCACCCAAAAGAATGGAAGTGTTTTTTGCCATCGCTTTTATTTTTTTAAAGGTACCAATTGTTGGTATAAATTGTATGCTTGCCCTGGGATTTTTGCAACCTTTGCCTTGTTATATAAGGCCATTAAAAAACACAACAAGGGCAGTGGAAATAAACATTATCATTTATTCATTATTCAACCAGCACTTACAAAGAATGAAATCTAGGAACTTGTCAGATATCGAAGCGAAATTTTTAGATTAGAAAAGAGGTGTTCTGTTTATTTTTATGCCTTAATTTAAAAATATGTTTTTTCAGTCGAAACTATTCAAATTCTTATTGCCACTTTCAGCATATATACTCTTCGCAATAATTTGGGCAGCTAATTACAAGGAAGTTTGGTACAATAATGTGCCTGAAGAAACGCAGTATCTGAAAGGAGGCGATATGGGTTTTTACATGATTTATGCTTATTTGTTTTTTGCAAGCTTCATTCTGTTTTTAATTTTCGGAGTCATCTACTTATTAAAAAATCCAGTATCGAAGCTTATCACTTACATTCTCCTCGTTGATCTGCTATTTTCGGCTTATTATGTATGGCATTTCTCAACAATACCTAAAGGTTGGCAAAGTAATGGATCTATTGTGTTTGTAAATTTGGCTCTTTTCGCTTTTTCAATTTATACATTAGTAGCAGGGAAGAAGGCCAAGTAATTTAAACAAGTTGTCAGACATCTTTCGGTTGTACAGACAACTTACAAAAACTCCATAATCGCCTTCTTCACTTTATTATCTCTGTAAATGCGTCGATGCCCCAATCCTTTAGTGAGCATAAATTGAAAGTTGGGATGATTATCCAGTTGAATTTTTTCAGCATCCGTCCAGGGAGTTACATCATCATCTTCATCATGTATCCACAATACCTCGGCTTTGATTTTTTGTGCAGAATGGCGGATAGAAATTTTATCGGAGGTATATCCGCTCTTTTCAAAAATGATCTTCCGCATTTCTTCTCTCACTTCATCATCAATTTTTAAAACAGATGCAAAGCTCATCAACGCACTATCGGTTTCGGTTGCAGGAGCGATCAGCACCAGCTTTTTATTTTCCTGGTACTCCTGTTCTTCCATAAAAAGTGAAAGCGCCAATCCACCGAAAGAGTGTGCAATAAACGAATGAATGGGTCCGAATTTTTCATACACTGCTTTAATTGCATCTCTGTACTGGAAACCATTGACGGTTTTGCCGCTGCTGTCGCCATGTGCAGGTGCATCAAATGCAATTACTTCATATCCCTTTTTCACCAACGGCATCACGAAGTGGTCGAACTTTTTTACGGTAGAAGAAAAGCCATGAAGTATAAGTGCCTTCTTTGGTTGCGGATGGTTCCAGCGATAACCCACCAACTGATAGTTCTCAAATTTCAAATGGAGTTTTTCTGCTTTATCAAACACAGCAGGTGCTTTCTTTTTATTGGATATATAAGGAGTGCAGAATAATTCGAATGCTTTCTCCGCAGCTTTGCGTTTAGATAGTTTGGCAAACAGGCTCAGCTTTGCCCTGTAATAACCGATCACTAATTGTTGGGCGAGTTTCATTATTCAGGAATGATGTTTTATACTGCTTACAATATACAGATAGTAGGAACAGATTTACTGTGGCATAATACCAGTCTGTATTTTATAAGTTGTGTTCAAGACTATTTCATTTAAAAAATTGGTATTACTTTGTTGCAAATTACTTCTTCCGTTTCATTAACTGTTGCATTGTATGAACATTGTTCTTCTCGGATCTGGCAATACGGCCACTGTGCTGGCTAAATTGATAAAAAAAGCAGACCACACAATTGCGCAGGTGTGGAGCAGGAATGCAGCACATGCTGAAGCACTTGCAGCCAAAGTAAATGCAAAAGCCATTACTTCGTTAGATGATATTACCGCCGAGGCAGATATTTGTATCATGGCAGTAACGGACAGTGCAATTCCTGAACTGGCAAAAAAGCTGCATTTAAAACGGAAGATATTGGTGCATACTGCCGGCAGTGTAAGCAAAGATGTATTGCGCAACAGTTCGCCCAATTATGGCGTATTGTACCCATTGCAAAGTCTGCGTAAAGAAATGATCGTTATTCCTCCTGTTCCTTTTTTGGTTGATGGAAATTCAGATGAAGTGAATGTACTGTTGACTGATTTTGCTGCTTCGTTTTCCGATAACGTACAGCCGGCCGATGATGATACAAGGTTAAAGATGCATCTGGCAGCAGTGATGGTGAGTAACTTCACAAATCATTTATGTGCATTAGCCGAAGATTACTGCAAAGACCGTCACCTCGATTTTAAATTACTGCACCCGCTCATTATTGAAGTGGCCTGCCGATTAACTCAAGGTCGTGCCGTGGATATGCAAACCGGTCCTGCACGCAGGGGCGATGAAGAAACTATTAAGAAACATCTGTTGTTGCTGGAGATCGATGAGCATCTTCAGGATCTTTACCACGAACTTTCAGAAAGCATCCGGAGGCTGTATCGAAAAAAGTAAGAACTTCGGCCGCAACAATTACGTATGAACCTGCTCGAACGTTTTTCAAGTATCAAGACTTTTGTGTTTGACATGGATGGGGTGCTCACCGATGGCTCACTCATCATCATGTCTGGTAACGAGCATATCCGCACCATGAACATTAAAGACGGTTATGCTTTACAGTTAGCCGTGAAGAAAGGCTACAATGTTGCAGTGATCTCAGGCAGCGTAAGTAAACCCTGTGCTGAACGGTTGGAATATCTCGGCGTACACAATGTGTTTATGAAAGTGAAGGATAAGGAAGAAGTGCTGGCACAGTTTCTACTTTCTAATCATTTGAAATGGGAAGAAACCCTGTTCATGGGCGATGATATCCCTGACCTGGAAGTGATGAAGCTGGTGGGACTTTCGGCCTGCCCGGCTGATGCAGTGCCCGAAATCAAAGCAGTATCAACATTTATTTCAACCATAAACGGCGGTAAGGGTTGTGTGCGTGAAGTAATTGAAAAAGTGTTAAAGCTCAATGACGACTGGGCGGTTGATGCAGCGGGAGTAAGTGCAGTATAATAAAGTTAGTTATGAGTTACGGGTGGCTGTTACATTTAACTCATAACATAACCCGTAACTTATTCCCCAATTCCAACTTATCTTCACAGCATAAATTAACTGATGCAGAAGCTCGCCGATTTTTTTAAACTGATTCGTTGGCCCAATCTCGTTTTTATTGCGTTAACACAACTGTTGTTTTTCTATTGCGTGGCGCAGCCTGTACTTTTTGGAAACCTGTACATGGCGAGGGAGTATGATCAATTGTTTATCATCCTTTGTCTTTCTTCTGTTTTTATTGCAGCTGCCGGTTATGTTATCAACGATTATTTTGATCTCAATATCGATCTGGTGAATAAGCCCGGACGTATGGTGGTTGACAAAAGCATCAGCAGGCGCTGGGCAATTTTCTTTCATCTTTTCTTTTCATTTACCGGTGTGTTGATGGGCTTTTATATTGGTCTGCAAAACGGCAACTGGATCATTGGCTTTGCTAATACGGGTTGTGTATTTGTGCTTTGGTTTTACAGCACTACGTTTAAAAAGAAATTATTGACCGGTAATATTCTCATTTCATTACTTACAGCGTGGGTGGTTTTTGTGGTGTATCTTTTAACAGTGCAGCAAAGTTTTCACCTGATGCACCCCGTGCAACCAGGCGCACATCAAAAGTTATTGCGACTGGCCATTCTTTATTCAAGTTTTGCATTTGTTATTACTCTTATTC
Organism: Lacibacter sp.; assembly: GCA_036675885.1. GTDB lineage: Bacteria > Bacteroidota > Bacteroidia > Chitinophagales > Chitinophagaceae > Lacibacter. The sequence goes on from JAKFDY010000400.1 coordinate 4,417, forward strand.
GTGAAGTGGTGAAGGATATTGAAGATATGGATGGTGATGCAAAATACGGTTGCAAGACCATGCCTATTGTTTGGGGTGTATCATTCTCGAAAGTGTTTACCAGCATCTGGCTGGTGATCTTGCTCACTCTGCTTCTCATTGTTTTTTTCTATGTACTGCAGTTTAAAATGTGGATCGCAGCGGCCTATAATCTTGTATTGATCATTTTGCCTGCTGCGTATTGTTTCTACCTGTTGTTTAATGCAAAGCAAACAAAAGATTTTGCTGTATTAAGCAAATGGATAAAAGCTGTGATCTTCACCGGAATAGTGTCCATGGTGTTGTTTAAATTTTTTGCCTGATGGAACGGATCATACTTGCTTCAAAATCGCCGAGACGTAAACAGTTGCTCGAATGGGCAGAAATTCCTTTTGATGTAATGGTGAAGGACACAGACGAAATGTATCCTGCCACGTTAAGTATTGAAAAAGTGCCTGTGTATATTGCACGCAACAAAGCATTGGCTGTAAAGGAAGAGTTGAGTCACGACCGTTTGATCCTTGCAGCCGATACCATTGTAGTGCTGAATGGAAAAGTGATCGGCAAGCCAACAAGCAAAGAAAATGCAGTACAGATATTAAGTGAACTGTCGGGCCAGGTGCACCAGGTAATCACCGGTGTGGTGTTGATGCGTGATGATACAGAAATGGCATTTGCTGATATTACTGAAGTGGAGTTTCACAAGCTTAGTCAAGAGCAGATAGAATTTTATGTAAACAAATACAAACCTTACGATAAAGCCGGTGCTTATGCCATCCAGGAATGGATAGGTGTGGTTGGTATTAAACGTGTAAAAGGCGATTTCTACAATGTGATGGGATTACCTGTGAGCAGGGTGATGAAAGCGTTGGGAGAATTTGAAAATTGAAGAAATTAATTTGAAAATTTGAGAATGCAAATGCAGTAGTGGCGGTTTGTTTGAAAATTGTGCAGGTGTTGACAATGTGAAGTTCTTTCTTTAATTTTTCAAATTAACCAATTATCAAATTTTCAAATTGTTTCTATGAACGAACACCTGCTGCAATTCATCTGGCAGCATCTTTATTTTAACCGTGATGAACTTTCCACTGTTCAGCAGGAGCCTGTACAAATCATTTCATAAGGATTAATTAATACAAATCAGGGTCCTGATTTTCTTCATGCCAAATTACTTATCAATAACGTCACTTGGGCCGGGACTGTGGAACTTCATCTCAAAACAAGTGATTGGCAGAAACATGGTCATACCAATGATGAGCATTACAATAATGTGATCCTTCATGTGGTATATGAACATGATGAAGCAGGCGAAACTGCAGTTCCTGTTCTTGAATTAAAGAACCGTATTTCATCTTCTCTTTTACAACACTATCGCCAACTGATGGAGCAAAATAATTTTGTTGCCTGTGGAAGTCAGTTGCAGCAAGTGAACGATATTGTTTGGGATAGCTGGAAAGAACGAATGGTGGCCGAACGGTTGCAACAGAAAAATGATCATATTCAAAACATACTGCAGCAAACCAATCGTCATTGGGAAGAAGCATTCTGGCAACTGCTTGCAAGAAATTTCGGCAGCCCGTTAAATGCTGAAGCGTTTGAAGCAATTGCTCAAACCTTACCTGTTACATTACTGGCCAAACACAAGAACCAGATCCATCAAATTGAAGCATTGCTGTTGGGCCAGGCAGGATTGCTGACAGGAGAGTTTGCTGAAGATTATCCCACCATGGCTTCAGAAAGAATATAAATTCCTGCAGCAGAAACACCAGTTAAAGCCGGTTTCTCATCCCATACATTTTCTGCGGATGCGGCCATCAAACTTTCCAACGATCAGGTTGGCACAGATGGCGATGCTCATTCATCAATCAAACCATTTGTTTTCAAAAGTGATGGAAGCAAAGAACCTTGATGCCATCAGGCAAATGTTTTCTGTAACAGCAAATGATTACTGGCATTACCATTATATGCTGAATGAACCAAGTGCACATCGCAAAAAGCAGTTGGGTAAAACAATGATCGATAACCTGCTTATCAATACCGTTATTCCTTTGTTGTTTGTATATGCCGATGACCAGCACAATGAGCGCACAAAAGAAAAAGCCATTCACTGGTTGCAGCAAATGCCCAAAGAAAAAAACAGCATTACACAGCAATGGGAATGTGCCGGAGCAACTCAACAGTCAGCATTTGATTCGCAGGCGTTACTTTACCTAAAAAAGAATTACTGCAATGAAAAACGTTGCCTGCAATGTGCAATTGGCAATAGTATTTTAAAGTGCAGCTAATACCTGATATGATCTTGATTTTCTGACGCAGAAATAAGAAAAAGACCCGATAGCTATCGGGTTTAACGCAGAGACAGCTCTCTGCATTCTCTTTTCTCAGCAGCGAAAATATAAGCGGAATTACCAGTTGAACACAACGTTCTGTTCAATTTCCGGGTGAATACTTTTAGCAACCGGGCAGGTGAGTGCCGCATTCTTCAGGATGGCTTTTTGTTTTTCATCCAACTGTAGAAGATGTGATGGAAAATGAAATGTTACGTCAATTGCACCAACACGTCGGGGATCTGATTTCATGTGTTTCTGTATCTCGATCTGTACACCTTCCAGATCAAGTTGCATATCTCTTGCCTTTATGCCCATAATGGTGAGCATACAACTGCCCAATGAAGTTGCCATCAGGTCGGTTGGGGAGAAGCGTTCGGCTTTTCCCTGGTTGTCGAGCGGGGCATCGGTTTCAATTTTGCTGTGGCTGTGCAGGTGTTCTGCTTCGGTACGTAATTCGCCTTTATAAACAATTGCGGCTGTCATGTTGTTAAATTTATGGTTCAGGAATTGTGCGGCAATATACCACAATGCCGCATCTATCGTTTTAATCTGTAAATTTACGTTCAAACAATAATTTCAGGCTTGTGAAAATAATTTACCTAAGCTTCGCTCTTATTCTGGTGGTGAGTACAACTGTTGCGCAGGAAAAAAATAACCGGAGAACAGAGCGTGATGCAAAGAAAGAAGCACGCAAGGAGAAAATTGATAATCTTATCCGCCAGCAGGAAGAAGGTGCACTTGTCTTCAATAAACAAAATGTATTTGGGTTACGCCTTAACACCGATGGTTGGGGACTGGTATATGAAAAAGGTTATTTGAAAACTGTAAAAACAACCAATCTTTTTGCGCTTGAATTCAATGAAAAAAAACATCCCAAAGAACAAAAGATCAACAACGTTTTAAATAATAATGGATTCCTTCAAATCGGCAATCCTTATATCTATGGTAAGCGTAACAGCTTTTACCAATTAAAATTATCGTATGGCCAGCAAAGGATGATCGGTGGTAAAACAAACAAGAACGGGGTTGCTGTTCATGCCATTTATGCCGGTGGTTTTTCAGCAGGGTTGGAGCGCCCTTACTATGTGCGTATCCAGGATGCAGGCCCCGAAGGTTCAAGAGATATTAAATACACACCTGCAGACAGCGCTGCCTTTCTCGCACCCGGTAATATTCTCATGGGCACAGGGTTGCGTCATGGCTGGAACGAACTGAAGTTTGTGCCCGGCGTACATGCAAAAGCGGCCCTGCGTTTCGATTACGGACGGTTTAATGAAGTGGTAACTGCCATTGAAATAGGTTTGAACATTGAAGCATATTCCCGTAAAGTGCAGATCATGCTGCTGAACCCCGATAAGCAGGTGTTTTTTAACGGCTACATAGCCCTCATGTTTGGTAAACGAAAGTAGCCTAACTTTGCCCCTCATTTAGTAGAACTTATGCAGGAAATTGTAGTGAATGATGCTGCCGCAGAGCAGAAATTAAAGAAGCCCGATTGGCTGAGAGTACGCTTACCCATTGGTGAAAGTTACAAGCACGTACGTAACCTTGTTGATAAGAATAAACTTCATACTATTTGCGAAAGCGGTAATTGCCCGAACATGGGCGAGTGCTGGGGAGAAGGTACAGCCACGTTTATGATTTTGGGTAATACCTGTACCCGCAGCTGTGGTTTTTGTGCCGTAGCAACAGGACGGCCTGATCCCGTTGATTGGGATGAGCCGCAACGTGTAGCCGAAGCCATTCATTTAATGAAGGTGAAACATGCCGTACTTACATCTGTTGACCGGGATGAAATTAAAGATGGCGGCAGTATTATCTGGTATAACACCATCCGTGCAGTAAAAGCATTAAACCCCGATACAACATTGGAAACCCTGATCCCTGACTTTAAAGGACAGATGGAAAATGTACAACGTATTGTGGAAGCACATCCCGAAGTAGTATCACATAACATTGAAACAGTTGAACGGTTAACACGGCAGGTGCGTATCCAGGCAAAGTACTGGCGCAGCATGGATGTGTTACGTTACCTGAAAGAAAACGGCATGCGGGTGAAGAGTGGTATTATGCTGGGTTTGGGTGAAACCAAAGAAGAAGTGATCCAGACAT
>JAKFDY010000401.1:0-4391 GCA_036675885.1 Lacibacter sp.
ATTACCGGTGCGGAAGGAAGATTTGATTACATCATTTCACCAAAAGATCTGATACTTGGTATTGTTGATTATGCTCACACACCTGATGCGTTGGAAAATGTGTTGGCTACTATCAGAAAATTAAGAAGAGGTCATGAGCAGATCGTCACAGTTGTTGGTTGTGGTGGTGACAGAGATAAAACGAAACGTCCGGTGATGGGAGAAGTGGCATGTGAACTCAGCGACAGAGTGATTTTCACCAGCGATAATCCACGCAGTGAAGATCCACTGGAAATACTGGCTGATATGGAATTTGGGTTAAGCAGTGCAGCAAGAAGAAAATTTATTTCAATTGCTGATAGAAAGGAAGCAATTAAAACTGCGGTGAGTCTTGCCAAACACGAAGACATCATTCTTATTGCCGGCAAGGGACATGAAAAGTACCAGGACATTAAAGGTGTGAAGTATGAGTTTGATGATAAGAAGGTATTGGAACAAATGTTTGAATTATTAGAAAGATGAGTGATGAGTAATCAGTGATGAGTGAGTTTCACCATTCACCATTGACCATTCACAATAAAACGAAACACATGTTAAAGAACTTATTTGATTGGTTGAACAGTATCGGAATCAAATTTCCGGGCGACAATCTGTTTCAGTTTATCACCAGCAGGGTGATGCTGGCCGTATTGTTATCACTGATCATTTCAACTGTGTTCGGAAAAAAACTCATCAACTACCTGCGCAAACGCCAGGTTGGTGAAACAGTTCGTGATCTTGGATTAGCCGGTGAGCAACAAAAGAAAGGAACACCAACAATGGGTGGCCTTATCATCATTCTTGCGATCATAGTGCCAACGTTGTTGTTGGCTGATGTAAGCAAAGTGTATATCCTGCTCATGTTGTTTGCAACAATATGGATGGGTATCATCGGCTTTATTGATGATTATTTAAAACTCCGTGCAAAGCGTTTGGCACAGGAACAAGGCGTTGCTTATAAGAAAGGTGATAAAGATGGATTAGCAGGTTGGTTTAAAGTGTTGGGTCAAGTTGTGTTGGGTGTTGCAGTTGCAACCACGTTAATGTTTAATGATTCAGTTAGCGCTTACCGTGAGTTTACTGGAACAGAATTACCAGCTGATTCAACTATTAAACGACCAACATTAGATGGGAAACCAAAAATAATGGTCAAAGCAGATGACCCTGTAACAACCATTCCATTCGTAAAAGGTCATGAGTTCAATTATTCAAAACTGTTACCCAAAGCTATTCGTGGCGCAACATGGTTGTTATATGTACTGATCGTGATCTTCATTGTAACAGCTGTATCAAACGGTGCAAACATTACGGATGGTATTGATGGATTGGCAACAGGTGTTTCGGCAGTTATTGGTATATGTCTTGGCATATTCGCTTATGCAAGTGGTAACATTCGCTTGGCCGATTATCTCAATATTTTATATATACCCGGCATTGGAGAGTTATCCATTTTCATTGCAGCAATGGTAGGCGCATGTATCGGTTTTCTCTGGTACAACTCTTATCCGGCGCAGGTGTTTATGGGCGATACCGGTAGTTTAATGTTAGGTGGTGTAATTGCATCATTGGCATTCTTAGTAAGAAAAGAATTACTGATACCCATTTTCTGTGCTGTGTTTTTAGTAGAAGTGCTGAGTGTTACGTTGCAGGTGAGCTACTTCAAATACACAAAAAGAAAATATGGTGAAGGCAGGAGGATATTCTTAATGAGTCCGCTGCATCACCATTATCAGAAAAAAGGATTTCATGAGAGTAAGATCGTCACCCGCTTTTGGATCGTAACGATTCTTTGTGTGGTACTGGCGATTGTAACACTCAAAATCCGTTAAAGAGGTTATTGAAAAACCACCCCTGGTTTTCAATCCTTACCCAACCAATCCTATGTAAGACTTATAAGAGAACCATCTATGTAGCACCTCTGAGATCCTGTACTAACCCATACTTGTGAAGAGCCTTTTTTATTTCTCTGTGGGAAATAAGAAAAGCAGAAAAACCAAAAGAAAGGCCAAAGCTATAAGGTAAAAGGAAGAGTGTCCTGACCTTATACCTTCAACCCTTAACCAAAAGAAAAGGTAAATGGCAGATGGCATAAGGTATTCCTTACAGCTTCAACCCTAAACCTTACAACTTGAACTATGGCACACAAATGTTACATACTTGGTGGCGGCGAAAGTGGAGCAGGCGCTGCTATTCTTGCTAAGAAGCGGGGGTATGATGTATTTGTGAGCGATGCTGGACCTATCAAAAACATTTACAAAGAAGAGTTGAAAGAATACGGGATCGAGTTTGAAGAAAGTATGCACAGTGAAGAAAAAATTCTGAGTGCAGATGAAATTGTAAAGAGTCCCGGTATTCCTGAGAAGAGTGAGATGATGAAGAAAATACGCAAACAAGGTATTCCGGTGATCAGCGAAGTGGAGTTAGCGTATCGCTTTAAAGGAAACAGCAAGATCGTTGCTATTACAGGAAGCAATGGTAAAACAACCACAACTTCTTTAACCTATCATATCTGCAAACATGCAGGTGTTGATTGTGCATTGGTTGGTAATATCGGTATCAGCATTGCAAAACAAGTTGCCATCGATCCGAAAGAAGTGTATATCGCTGAGCTCAGCAGTTTTCAGCTCGATGATATTAAGGAGTTCAAAGCAGAGATCGCTGTACTCACCAATATCACTGAAGATCATTTAGACAGATACGAATACAAATTTGAGAATTACATCAACGCAAAATTTAAGATCACCAATAACCAAACGAAAGACGATTTTTTCATTTACTGTGCCGATGACCCGGTTACAGTAAAGTATTTAAAAAAACTTACTCTCCAATCAACCCCATTACCATTTACCATGAAACAGGAACCACAAAAAGGCGCTTTCATCAAAGACGGCACCATGACGATTGCAGTGAACGACGACAAAGTAACAATGAGCGTAGATGATTTTAAGATCAAGGGTAAACACAACCAGTACAACACTATGGCAGCAGGTATTGCAGCGTCAACCTTAGGTATCCGCAAAGAAAAGATCAGGGAGGCCGTTACTACATTCGAAAGCCTTGAGCATAGAATGGAAATGGTGGCAATGGTAAAAGGAGTGGAGTACATCAACGACAGTAAAGCAACCAACATCAATTCTACCTGGTATGCACTGGAGAGTATGACACGCCCAACCATTTTAATTCTTGGTGGTGTTGATAAAGGAAACGATTACGAAGTATTAAAAGAACTGGTGAAGGAAAAAGTAAAGGCCATTGTTTGTCTTGGGTTGGACAACAGAAAAATTCATGAAGCATTTGGTGATACGGTTTCTTTACTGGTGAATACTACCAGTGCAGAAGATGCAGTAAGAGCGGCGTATCATTTTGCAGAAAAAGGTGATGCTGTATTGTTGAGCCCTGCATGCGCCAGCTTCGATCTGTTTAAAAATTATGAAGACAGGGGTAACCAGTTTAAGCAGGCAGTGAGAGATCTGTAATTTTTAAGTACGAGGTAAGAAGTACGAAGTACGAAACTCCGTCAGACGCCCTCGTCGGACGGAAAAAATTGAAGAAATGAAAGAGGTCAGACGAAGGCGTCGGACCAGAAGGGAAAAAGAGAATGAGTCAAATCGCAAACATATCATCTAAATTTTCAACAGCAGGGCTGCGTGATAAAACCCGTGGCGATAAAGTGATCTGGGCGATTGTGGTAGTATTGTCGCTGGTGAGTTTATTGGTAGTGTACAGTGCGACCAACTCATTGGCTTATAAATTATATAAAGGCAATACCTACGTTTATCTTTTTAAACAGTTTGCATTTATCACACTGGGTATTATCATCGTTTACTTTGCGCACAGAGTAAACTATACTATTTATTCAAGAGTAGCGAAGATGTTGTTCTACATCTCCATCGTGTTACTCATCTACACATTGTTCTTTGGTACTAAGATCAATGATGGCAGCCGCTGGATCAAGTTACCCATCATCAATCTCACAGTACAAACATCTGATATTGCCAAGCTGGCTTTGTTCATGTACCTGTCAAGATTGTTATCGAAGAAGCAGCATGTAATCAAAGATTTCAAAAAAGGATTTATTCCAATGATGATACCTATTGTGGTCATCTGCGGATTAATTGCACCTGCAAACCTTTCAACTGCATTGCTCACCGGTGCAACAAGTATGTTGTTGTTGTTCATCGGTCGTGTAAGTTTTAAACATATTGCATTGGTTGCTGCAACAGTTGCAATTCCTGTGATCATACTTATTGCAATTGCAGGTGCGTATTATGATAAAGAGGAAGGAAAGATGAAAGAGTTACCTGCTGCTTTATCGGCAGGTCGTGTGCCAACATGGATCAAGCGTGTGCAGGATTTTATGTATGCAGCAAAAG
>JAKFDY010000402.1:0-8389 GCA_036675885.1 Lacibacter sp.
TGATCATGCAGGCAAATTTCAGTGCCACCAGGTCAATCCAGCCGCAACGGCGTGGCCGCCCTGTAGTTGCACCAAACTCGTTACCGATCTTACGCAGTTCATCGCCTGTAGCATCAAACAACTCTGTGGGGAAAGGACCGCTGCCTACTCTTGTGCAATATGCTTTTGTAATACCGATTACTTCCCTGATTTTATTTGGCGCCACACCAAGCCCTGTGCTCACACCAGCCGAAATAGTATTCGAAGAAGTTACAAAAGGGAAGGTTCCGAAATCAACATCAAGCATGCTGCCCTGTGCACCTTCAGCCAATACTTTTTTGCCTTCGGCAATTTTTGCATTGATGAAATATTCACCATTTACAATATTCAATGTTTTCAGGAATTCAACCGCTTCAAAGAATTCGGCTTCCCATGCACTGATATCTTCTGTGAAATTGTAATTATCGAGTAACTGCTGATGTTTTGCCTTCAGCTTGTTGTACAGTTTATTAAATTCAGGATCGAGCAGATCACCAACACGCAATGCATTACGTCCTGTTTTATCCATATAAGCCGGGCCAATACCTTTTAAGGTTGATCCGATTTTCTCATCACCTTTTGCCAGCTCAGCAGCTTTATCTAAAGCTCTGTGTGTGGGGATGATGATGTTGGTACGTTGTGCAATGAAAAGATTCTCTTTTACATTAACACCCATGGAGGCTACTTTTTCACACTCTCTTTTTAATGTAACGGGGTCAAGCACTACGCCGTTACCAATAAGGTTAACGATGCCTTTATGAAAAATACCGCTGGGGATTTGATGGAGCACAACTTTTTCACCATTCACATACAGTGTGTGTCCTGCGTTAGGACCACCCTGGAAACGGGCAATCACATCATAATTGGGTGCAAAAAAATCAACGATCTTTCCTTTTCCTTCGTCGCCCCATTGGAGGCCCAGAATTACATCAACCATAAAATAATTTGAGTGGATAATTTGAAGCCGCAAAAATAAGTGAATCGAAAGGGGAAGAAGAAATAAAAATGCAGTTGGGGAAAGAAAATTATTGCTCGGTATCGTAACGCTCAACTTTCTGAATGCCCGTTAGTTTATGCAGCCGCAAAACCAGTTCGTCCAGTTCATCTTTATCGTGCACAAATATTTTGATGTTGCCTTGAAACACGCCTTCTTTTGCTTCAATGGTAATGGCGCTGATGTTAAGACGCATTTCGCTGCTGATAAGATTGGTGATCTTACTTACCACACCCACATCATCAACTCCAATGATCTTGATACCGGTGAGGAAAGAGATCTCTTTGTTCTTGGCCCATTTTGTTTTCACCACACGGTGACCAAAATTTGCCAGCAATCTTGAAGCATTAGGACAAGTGGTGCGGTGAATGATCAGCCCTTTACCTGTTGATACAAACCCAAACACATCATCACCGGGAATGGGTTTGCAACAGTTGGCCAATGTATATACAATACGATCGCTGCTTTCACCAAAAATAATGAGTTCAGAATCTTTGTGTGATCCGGTGCGGTTAGGATCATATTCAGGCTTGGGTTCCATTACCGGCTTCACCGGTTTAGGAAGTTCCAGTTTATCGCCATGAAGATGCAGCTCCTTTATTTCTTTAAGATCAATGGCCCTGGTGGCAATTTTATAAAAGAGTTCCAACTGCGAAGGCAGTTTATAAAACAGCGTGAGTGTTTCCACATTGTTCACATCAAAACTGGCACCCATTTGTTCCAGTTTGCGTTGCAGCACATACTTTCCTTCATCTGCCACTTTACGTTTTTCTTCTTTCAGTGCATCCTTGATCTTGCTTTTTGCTTTCGCTGTTACAACAAAATTCAACCAGTCATCACTTGGTTTTTGTTTACTGCTGGTGATGATTTCGATCTGGTCGCCACTACGCAACTTATGCGCAATAGGCACCAGTTTATGATTCACTTTTGCACCAATACATCGGCTGCCCACATCGCTATGTACACTGAAGGCAAAGTCTAATGCTGTTGCACCAACCGGAAGCATTTTTACATCGCCTTTTGGTGTGTACACATAAATTTCTTCTGCAAGAAAAGAGCTTTTAAAATCCTGCAGAAAATCAAGTGAACTGCTATCCTGGTTATTGAGTGCTTCACGAATATTATGGAACCATTTATCAAACCTGTCTTCATCACCACTGCCCTCTTTGTATTTCCAGTGAGCAGCTAAACCTTTCTCAGCAATTTCATTCATCCGCTTGGTACGTATCTGCACTTCCACCCATTTACCCTGCGGTCCCATCACCGTTGTGTGCAAGGCTTCATAACCATTGCTCTTGGGATTACTCAACCAGTCACGCAAACGCTCCGGTGATGGTGTGTACATATCTGTAACAATGGAATAAGCTTTCCAGCAATCTTCTTTCTCCCGTTCGCTGGGCGAATCAATGATGATACGGATAGCAAAGAGATCATACACCTCTTCAAAACTCACTCCCTTCTTTTTGATCTTATTGGAGATGGAGTGAATCGATTTTGGTCGGCCATATAATTCATAATTTGTAAAACCGGCCCGTTCTAATTTTTCTTTGATTGGTTTTACAAACTCATTGATATACCTGCTTCGTTCTCTTTTTGTTTCTGATAATTTGCGTGCAATTTCTTTATAGGTATCAGGCTCCAGATATTTCATGGAAAGATCTTCCATTTCGGTTTTGATATTATACAAACCAAGACGGTGTGCCAGTGGTGCATATACATAAACCGTTTCGCTGGAGATCTTTAATTGCTTCTCACGCTTCATACTATCCAGCGTACGCATATTGTGTAAGCGATCGGCCAGTTTAATGAGGATCACCCGTGGATCATCCGTAAGGGTGAGTAATATTTTCTTGAAATTCTCTGCCTGCTGTGTTGAGTTGGCATCAACCACGGTTGATATCTTGGTGAGCCCATCAATGATGCGTGCAATTTCATTTCCAAATTCACGGGCCACATCTTCCAGCGTAACATCTGTATCCTCCACCGTATCATGCAGTAAAGCACAAATGGTAGAACGTACACCCAAGCCGATTTCTTCCACGCAAATCTGGGCCACCGCCAATGGATGTAAAATGTAAGGCTCCCCGCTTTTACGACGCATGGTTTTATGTGCATCAGCCGCCATTTCAAAGGCAGTACGCACCAGTTCCTTATCGCCTTTTTTAAGTTTTGTCTTGAGCGAGCGCAACAAACTGCGGTAATGACGAAGGATTTCCTTTTTCTCCTGATCGGGGGTAAGGGTATATGCCGGTATAGTTGAAATTGTTTCCAGTAAAAGCGAATTTACGAAAAAGCTGTTTCTTAAAGCGTATGAATAACTGAAACCCCCTACCTTTGCAACCCATTAAAAAAAATGTCCAAAGAACAAAACACAATGTCCAAGGCTCTTGAAAGATTGGAATTTGGATTTTGGAATTTGGATTTTCCATTCCCGGATGTGGTGAAATTGGTAGACACGTCAGACTTAGGATCTGATGCCGTAAGGTGTGGGGGTTCGAGTCCCTCCATCCGGACTTTTCAACTGGTTTAAGGTTTCATGTTGAACGTTTTAACGTTCTGCTTCACAACCTTAAGCCTTAAACCTTTAAACGTTCAACGTTATTATGGCAACAGTAACAAGAGAAAACATTGGTTTGTTAACCGACAAACTCACTGTTAAGATCACCAAGGAAGAATATTTCCCTGCGTTTGAAAAAACTCTCAAAACGTACAGCAAGCAGGCGAACATTCCCGGTTTCCGTAAAGGCATGGTGCCTGCAGGAATGGTGAAGAAGATGTACGGTCCCGGCATTTTTACTGAAGAAGTGATCCGTAATATCGAAAAGGGTTTGAATGATTACCTAGCGAATGAAAAGCTGGACATTTTTGCTCAACCCCTCCCGCTCAGCAATCTCGATTTCAAACCAAATATGGAACAACCGGCTGATTACAGCTTTGATTTTGAAATTGGTTTGAAACCACCGTTTGAGCTCAACCTCGGCAGCGTAAAAGCTCCTTACTACAAAGTGAAGGCAACACCTGAAATGGTGAACGAAGAAATTGAACGCCTGCAAACACGTTTCGGCAAAATGACTGAGCCTGAAACTGTAAACAGCGACGACAATGTGCTCAACCTTACGTTCGAAGAAAGTGATGCAGCAGGTAATGTAGTTGAAGGCGGCATTAAAAAAGATAATTCTTTACTGGTTAAATATTTCACGCCTGCTTACCGCAGCCAGCTGCAAGGCAAAAAGAAAGACGATACCCTTGTTATCACTTTACAGGATGCATTTGAAGAAAAAGAACGCAACTGGGTGATCAGCGATCTTGGTTTGAAAGATGCTGCAGAAGCAGAAGGAAAGAATTTCAAACTCACGATTACAAAAGTTGGCTTAATTGAAAAGCGTGAGCTGAACGAAGAATTCTTTAAAGAAGCATTGCCTGGTAAAGACATTGCTACTGAAGCTGATTTCCGTGCTGCTATTGAAGCTGATATCCAGGCTTACTGGGATAAGCAAAGCAGCAACCAGATCCAGCACCACCTCTACCACGTATTATTAGATGATACAAAAATGGATTTACCTGAAAGCTTCCTGAAAAAATGGTTGGCTACTTCCGGTGAAAATCCAAAATCACCTGCACAGGTTGAAGAAGAATATCCAACATTCAACAACCAATTACGTTGGACTTTGATTACCGATAAAGTAATTACTGAAAATAAATTAGACGTTACTCAGGAAGAATTAAAGGAAAGTATGCGCCAGCAAGTTTTGGGCTACTTTGGCAGTATGAACCTTGGTGATGGTAACCTCGAGTGGTTAGATCAGTACGTTGATGGTTTATTGAAAGATGAGCAACAGGTTGATCAAACATACCGCAGACTGGTAACTGAAAAAGTGTTTATCTGGGCTGAAGGCCAGGTGCAAAAAGAAGAGAAAGAAATAAGTGCAGAAGAGTTTGCAAAGATGAATGAAGAGCACCAGCACCACCACCATTAAAAAGTACGAAGTACAAAGTTGGAAGTACAAAATATAAAACCCCGATGATGTGATTCATCGGGGTTTCTTTTTACAGTATCAGATAATAAATTCTACTGTCAGCCTAATTGACCCACGCCAAATCTGCAATCGCCAATCTAAAATCTAAAATCAACTCAACCGGTCATTATAGCCGAACTTCAACAACCTTAAACCTCAAACCTTAAACCTCAAACCTTGTCTTCTGCCTTAATGTCCTGATTTTCTGCCTCGCATGGTATTTGAAAACATTTTATTCCAAACGATTTCCCTTAACTTCAAACCGGAAAAAAAACGATTATGGATTTGAATAAAGAATTTGAAAAATACGCCGTGAAACATCGTGGTATCTCCGGCGCCACACTGCATAATTATCAATCAGCATTAAATAACCCCACCAATCTTACGCCTTACATTATTGAAGAGCGTCCGTTGAACGTAGCCAGCATGGATGTGTTCTCACGCCTCATGATGGATCGTATTATTTTCCTGGGTGAGCCGATCAATGATTATGTTGCCAACATTGTAACTGCACAGATGTTGTTCCTTGAAAGCACTGATCGCACACGTGATATACAGATGTACATCAACAGCCCGGGTGGTAGTATTTATGCAGGTCTTGGTATTTATGATACCATGCAATACATCACGCCTGATGTAAGCACTATTACCATTGGTATTGCAGCAAGTATGGGTGCAGTGCTGATGTGTGCAGGTACAAAAGGAAAACGTACGGCATTAAAACATTCACGCATCATGTTGCACCAGCCTTATGGCGGTGCAGGTGGCCAGGCAACCGATATCCAGATTATGGTAAATGAAGTAAAGAAACTCAAAGAAGAACTCTATGAGATCATTGCTTATCACAGCGGTCAAACAATTGATAAAGTAAAAGAAGACAGCGACCGTGATTTCTGGATGAAAGCCAGCGAAGCAAAAGACTATGGACTGGTGGATGAAGTATTAGTGATGAATCCCCGTAAATCAAAAGAAAGCTAAACCTCAAAAATCAAGTAAACTATGTATCAGCATAATTTAAAATTTCCTGTTCGTTTTGAAGACGAAGAAGAAGATGAACCAAAAGAAAATCCGTTAGAAAATTTTACTGCTGCGGCGTTTGGTCCTTACAATAAAAAATTCTTAGAGCAACGCAAGATATTTTTCTGGGGCGTTGTACACGATAACTCTGCAAAAGAGATTGTCAATAAATTATTGTATCTCGATGCAGTAAAACCAGGAGAAGAAATTAAACTTTATATCAACAGCCCCGGCGGTGTGGTAACAAGTGGTATGGTTATTTATGATACCATGAAGTTGATCAGCTCACCTGTGAGTACCATTTGTATGGGTATGGCAGCTTCAATGGGCTCCATCCTGTTAAGCGGTGGTACAAAAGGCAAGCGTTATATTTTCCCAAGTGGTGAAGTAATGATTCATCAACCAAGTATTGGTGGAGCACAGGGAACCAGTGCTGATCTGGAGATCATTGCCAACCAAATTGCGAAAACAAAGGAAATGGGGGCAAAAATTCTTGCAGAAAACTGTGGCAAAACCATTGAGCAGGTATTGAAAGATTTTGACCGGGATTACTGGATGGATGCCAAAGAAGCCGTTGATTATGGCATTGTTGATGGCATTCTTGAAAAGCTGTAAGTCATTCGTTATAATCGCAAAAGGGATGGAATCTGTAGTATTCTATCCCTTTTTTATCATTATACTGGCGTAATTAAAAAGCATTATTATCTTTGAGTTGGTTTTGTATAATCAAACCAACCTGAAAAATCCATTTCAAATGGCGAAAAACAACATGTTGCACTGTTCCTTTTGTGGCAGAAGCAGAGACGAAGTAAAGATCTTAATAGCCGGGCAGGAAGGACATATTTGCGAAAACTGTGTAGAACACGCCCAGGAAATCATTGCCCAGGAATTATTACTCCGCAATGAAGCAACTACCTCCAACTTTAAACTGAACGTAAAAAAACCGGTTGAGATCAAACGGTTTTTAGATGAATACATTATTGGACAGGATGAAGCCAAAAAAGTATTGGCTGTTGCTGTTTACAATCACTACAAACGTTTAAAGCAAAAAGCAGAAAGCGAAATTGAAATTGAAAAGAGCAATATTGTAATGGTGGGTGAAACCGGTACCGGTAAAACCTTGCTTGCAAAAACCATTGCACGTTTACTCAATGTTCCGTTTGCTATTGTTGATGCAACCGTATTTACAGAAGCTGGCTATGTAGGTGAAGATGTGGAAAGTATTCTCACCCGTTTGTTACAGGTTTGCAACTACGATGTAGCTGCTGCTGAAAAAGGCATTGTATATATTGATGAGATCGATAAAATTGCACGTAAAGGTGATAACCCTTCTATTACACGTGATGTAAGTGGTGAAGGTGTGCAGCAAGGTATGTTGAAGTTGCTCGAAGGAACAGAAGTACTGGTTCCACCACAGGGCGGCCGTAAACATCCTGAGCAAAAACTCATCAAAATCAACACACAAAATATTCTTTTCATTTGCGGTGGCGCATTTGATGGTATTGATAAAGTGATTGCCCGCAGGGTAAACACCAATGCTATTGGTTTCAATGTAAACAAAGAAGAACAGGAGCACATGAAGAAGAACCTGCTGCAGTATGTAAATGCACAGGATCTGAAAAGTTTTGGTTTGATCCCTGAATTGTTAGGTCGTTTACCAATTGTTACTTATCTCAATCCATTGGATGTAGAAACACTCCGTGAGATTTTGGTTACACCAAAGAATGCACTCATTAAACAATACCATAAGCTATTTGAACTGGAAGGAATTGAACTCATCATTGATAATGATGTGTATGATTTTATGGTGAGCAAAGCAATGGAGTACAAGCTTGGTGCAAGAGGTTTGCGCAGCATCTGCGAAAGTATTTTAACCGATGCCATGTTTGATCTTCCGGGCAGCGATGAAAAACAATTTCATCTTACACTCGACTATGCAATGCACAAGTTTGATAAGAGCAAACTTGGATTGCTGAAAGTAGCTTAACAAGTACGAGTTACGAAGTAAGAAATACGAACGTGAACTATATTGAAACCTGCTGATAAATTTCAGCAGGTTTTTTGTTAGAAGAAGATAGAGCCACTGGTAGCACTGATTGTACGGATGAACAAGATTCAAAATCCGTAGCTATCTGCAAAATCTGTGTCATCGATGTTTCTATCCAACATTCAACCTTTAACTTTAAACTTTAAACAAGCAATTATGCAAGACCTCATCAACCGTTTAATGGCCGAAGGATTAACTGAAGAGCAAGCTTATAAATCCATAGAAGTAATAAAGAATTTTGCAAAAGAGAAGTTTCCCATCTTCGGTGGTGCTATTGATAAATTGTTTGATAAGTAT
>JAKFDY010000403.1:0-4355 GCA_036675885.1 Lacibacter sp.
ACATGACATATGCCAGTTTCTTTGCAACAACAGAATCATGTTCCGTTGCATAGCCTGCTGTTTTCATTCCGTTGATACCGGCAAGCAATGCGCCGAGAGCAGAACGACCTAACACTTTTACATCGCTGCGTTGTGTAGGTGCCACATAACCGCTATCATAAATTTCGATTACTGATTTTTTTGCTTCCGCAATACGGCGACCCTGGTTCATTACCACTTCATCCAGTCCTTTACGGAACACACCCATTTCAAAACCTTCTTTTGCTGATGTGGCTACTTTTGCAGTAGCAATCGTTAAGAAACGATTCTTGAGTGTAATTGTTTCCGGTTCATCTTCATGCATTTCATCAGCAGCACGTAACACAAATTCTTTAGTACCGCCACCACCGGGTATTAAACCAACACCTAATTCAACAAGCCCGATATACGTTTCAGCAGCAGCACAAACTTTATCGCTATGCAAACTCAACTCGCATGCACCGCCTAAGGTTAAACCATGTGGTGCCACCACAACAGGTATGGATGAATAACGTGCACGCATCATTGTATTCTGGAACATACGGATCGCCATGTCCAGTTCATCATATTCCTGTTCTATCGCCAGCATAAAGATCATACCCACATTTGCACCTGCACTGAATTGTGCTGCATCATTTGCAATCACGACGCCTTTATATTTTTCTTCTGCTAATGCAATTGATTTCTGAATGCCTTCCAATACTTCACCACCAATGCTGCCCATTTTTGTATTCCATTCAAGACCCAACACATCATCGCCTAAATGGTAAGTTCTGCAGCTTGCATTCTTCCAAACAGTCTGGTTCTCGAAATTCTTCATCACAATAAACGCATCGCCGCCCGAAATTACTTTATACGATTTACTTGCAGGATCGTAACAAACACGTTTGTTGTTTTCTACTTTATAAAAACTTGTTGCCCCGCCTGCAATCATTTCATCAATCCATGGAGCAACTTTATAACCCGCTGCTTTCATAGCATCAACTGTTTTTGCAACACCCAACACATCCCAGCTTTCAAATGCACCGATTTCCCAACCAAAACCGGCCATCATGGCATCATCTACACGATACAGTTCATCACTGATCTCAGGAATACGGTGTGAGATATACGAGAATAAACTATAATGAAACTGTTTGTAAAACTCTCCCGCTTTATCGGTACTGCTGCACAACATTTTTAATCTCGTCTTGAGATCATCGATTGGTTTTGCTGCATCCACACTGCCAAACTTTGGTTTTACACGTGGAGCATACTCCATTGTTTGCAGGTTGAGTGTAAGAATTTCTTTCTCTCCAGCAGCGCCTTTATTTTTCTTAAAAAAGCCCTGGCCTGTTTTATCGCCCAGCCAGTTATTCTCGATCATTTTATTTAACCAGGAAGGAATCGCAAAAATTTCTTTTGCTTCATCATCAGGACAATTCTCTGCAACACCTTTCGCAACTTTCACCAATGTATCCAAGCCAACCACATCAGCTGTGCGGAAAGTGGCAGATTTTGGACGACCAATGATGGGACCAGTCAATGCATCGATCTCATCTACATTCAACTTCATTTTATCCATGGCATTCATGATCGCCATCATACCAAATACACCAATACGATTGGCAATAAATGCCGGTGTGTCTTTACACAGCACGGTTGTTTTACCGAGATAGAGATCACCGTAATTCATTAAGAAATCAACAACAGATGGATCAGTATACTTTGTGGGAATTATTTCGAGCAAACGCAAATAGCGTGGCGGATTAAAGAAGTGTGTACCGCAGAAATGTTTTTTGAAATCATCGCTTCGCCCTTCGGCCATCATGCTGATGGGAATACCGGAAGTGTTGGAAGTGATGAGTGTACCGGGCTTGCGATATTTTTCTACCTGTTCAAAAATCAGTTGTTTGATGTCGAGACGTTCCACTACCACTTCAATCACCCAATCGCAGGAAGCGAGGTCTTTCATGTTATCGGTAAAGTTGCCCGTGGTAATTTTCTTCACCACATCTTTTGTATAAACAGGCGACGGATTACTTTTGATGGCGGCAGCTAATGCATCATTCACTAATTTATTCCGTTCGGCAGGTTTGGTGCTTTCTTCAAAACCCTTCGGCACCATATCCAATAAAATTGTTTGTAATCCAACTCCTGCAAAATGGCACGCTATGCGTGAACCCATTACACCGCTACCAAGTACGGCTACTTTTTTGATCGTTCTTTTCATATGTCTCAAGCTTGCCCCCATCCCCTGAAGGGGGGTAAGAAAATCGTGCTGTAGCAACACCCCTTTAGGGGACAGGGGCAAATTAGTTAGCTATGCAACTATTTACATCGAAGATAAGTAATTTGCTCATTTGACTAAACAAAAAAGCCGACTTGTTAAAAGCCGGCCATGTTCTTTTACTTTGTTATTTTTAACTAACCCCTGCGCCAGTATTAATTACCGTTTCCGGTTTTACAAAATGCAGTTTCCCTTCTTTATCTTCTGCCATTAAGATCATACCGTTGCTTTCAATACCACGCATTTTACGTGGAGCCAGATTTGCAACAACCACTACCTGTTTTCCAACAATATCTTCCGGCGCAAAATGTAAAGCGATACCGCTTACGATAGTTCTTGTTTCAAATCCTAGATCAACAGAAAGTTTCAACAGCTTATCTGCCTTTTCTACTTTCTCAGCAGTTACAATTGTTCCTACTTTCAGGTCGATCTTAGCGAAATCATCGAAAACAATTTCGGATTTTAGATTGGCGGCTTCAGATTTTATTTCTTCCACTTTATTCGTTGTTGCTTCAGGTTTTACTAATCCCGATTTTAATTTTTCAATTTGATACCTGATTTCATCGTCTTCAATTTTTCTGAACAGCAGTTCTGGTGCACGCATAGTATAACCTACACTCAACAATTTTAATTTGCCGGCATTTTCCCAATCGAGCATCTTCTCCACCACTTTCATCATACCCAACATTTTCTTCGCTGTGTTTGGTAAGAATGGATTGATGAGAATGGCAAGGTTTGCACTCAACTGCAAACACAAATGCATGGTATTATCAATGCTTTTTTGCGCTTCAGGATCTTCAGTCAATTTCTTTGCAACGATCCATGGTTCTTTCTTCTGCATGTACTGATTACCCTTACGACTGAGATCAATCACTTCAAACAACGCTTCACGGAACTTGTATTCTTCTAAAAGATTTTCAACTTTCTGTTTTGAACCTTCTATTTCTTTTATGATCCATTTATCTTCATCCGTCATTACATCTTCATGCAGCTTCGGCACCTTACTGCCGCAAAGTTTATGCATCAATACCCACGTACGGTTTACAAAATTGCCGAAGATGTTTCCCAACTCGCTGTTTACAGCATCCTGGAAACCCTTCCACATAAACTCACTGTCTTTTGTTTCAGGAGCTATCTGTGTTAAATAATAACGGAGCATATCAACTGCCTGTCCACCGCCATTTTCTTTCTTCACAAAATCGTTGATATAATCCCGCATGTCGAGTTTCCAGTTGCGGCTGGTACTCATTTTATCGCCTTCAAGATTTAAAAACTCGTTGGCTGGAACATTTGTTGGCAAAATATTTCCATGCAACTTCAGCATCACCGGGAAAATGATGCAATGGAATACAATGTTATCCTTTCCAATGAAATGTACCAGCTTGGTATCCTGATCGTACCAATAAGGTTCCCATTGCTTGTTATTATTAAGCGCCCATTGTTTGGTAGCACTTACATAACCGATCGGTGCATCAAACCACACATACAATACTTTTCCTTCCGCATCTTTCAAGGGCACTTTAATTCCCCAATCAAGATCTCTGGTTACTGCACGTGATTGTAAACCTCCTTCTATCCAGCTTTTACATTGGCCTACTACGGTTGCACGCCAATCGTCTTTGTGTTCTTTCAAAATCCACTCACGCAAAAACTCTTCGTGCTTGCCCAATGGCAAATACCAATGTGATGTTTTCTTTTTGATGGGCGCTTTACCACTGAGTGTACTAACGGGGTTGATCAACTCATCCGGACTTAATGTACGTCCGCAGTTTTCACATTGATCACCAAATGCACGGTCGCTGCCGCAGTTCGGGCATGTACCTTTTATATAACGATCGGCTAAGAAGGCCCTTGCTTCTTCATCAAAGTACTGTTCGGTTTCTTTTGTTTCCAGTTCACCACGTTCGTGCAGGTAAGTAAAAAACTCCTGCGCTGTTTCATGATGAATGGGTTCGCTGGTGCGGTGATAAATATCGAAGCTCATGTTCAGGTCTTCAAAATCCTGTTTCATGGCTTCGTGATACTTATCAATGATGGCTCTCGGCGTTGTGCCTTCTTTTGTTGCCTG
>JAKFDY010000404.1:0-12818 GCA_036675885.1 Lacibacter sp.
AAAGGTTGGGTGCAGGAGCGTAGTGTGTACGAAGCAGATAATATCGAAGCTAAGTTTACATCTCTTTTTGGGATGAATGATGCAGGCGAACCGCAACGTAACGGCAGTTTGATCGTTGCTGATTATGGCAAAGGAAGATTTGTGTATTCGGCACTCGCATTCTTTCGTCAACTGCCAGCAGGCGTGCCCGGTTCTTACAGGTTAATAGCTAACTTGCTGGCGAAGCCGAGACGATGAGTGATGAGTAGAATTGTCTTTAGTTGTTGATATAGAATTAATAGCCGGGTCTCCCCTCCCGGGAGAGCTAGTCCCGAATTAGCGGGAGGATTAAGGGGTGGGTTAAAGGATGTAATAACTATAATAATTATTAAGTAGATAAGTAAACAGGTATGAGTACAAAAAAACAAGCAGGCATTGAACGTACATTGTTAGTAGGGTTAGGACTTGGTTTGCTCATCGGGTTTATCAGCAAACGAATTGCCTATGGTTTGCTGCTTGGTATTGGCATTGCGTTGTTCATGATGTATTATTTGCGTCCACGTAACAATGAAAATGAATAACAGCAGGTGACTAACCTCAAATGAAGAAATGAACAACTTGTCAAATAAAAACGAATCGGGCTGGAACAGCTGGTACATTGCGGTTGCAGTTGTGCTCATTGCATTGATCATTTTCTTTTACTTCTTCACCCAACATTTTGCATGAATTTTCAACTCACCGATTGGATCGTTCTCGTTGTAACACTGCTGGGTGTTATTGTTTATGGCGTTTACAGGAGCCGCCATTCAAAAGATCTTGAAGGTTATTTTCTCAGCAACAGGCAAATGCCCTGGTGGGTGATTTTGTTGAGCATCATGGGTACCCAAGCGAGTGCTGTTACATTCTTAACAGCACCGGGACAGGCTTATACTGATGGGATGCGGTTTGTGCAATACTATTTTGGTTTGCCGTTGGCCATGATCGTTGTGTGCATTGTGTTTGTTCCTGTGTTTCATAAACTAAAACTTTTTACTGCCTATGAGTATTTAGAAAAAAGGTTTGATCTGAAGACAAGAACGTTTACATCATTTCTCTTTTTATTATCAAGAGGATTGAGCACCGGTATCAGCATTTTTGCGCCATCACTTGTGTTGAGCAGTATGCTGGGCTGGGATATTTATGTCACCAATATTGTAACAGGCGGTTTGCTGATTATTTATACTGTAACCGGTGGAGCGAAAGCTGTTGCCTATACACAGCAGGTACAGTTCATCATCATATATGCCGCCATGTTCATTGCAGGTTATTATGCGATTACTTCATTACCTGAAGGATTAGGATTTACAGATGCATTGCATGTGGCCGGCAAAGCCGGTAAACTTAATGTTATTACAACAGGCGTTACCGAAGATGGTTTCGATTGGAAAGACAAGTACAATATCTGGAGTGGTGTAATAGGAGGGTTCTTTTTACTCTTGAGTTATTTTGGAACCGATCAAAGCCAGGTGGGTCGTTACCTCACGGCTAAGGATACACGTGAAAGCCGTTTGGGATTATTGATGAATGGCTTTGTGAAAATACCTCTGCAATTTTTGATCCTGATCATCGGGTGTTTACTTTTTGCTTATTATTCGTTCTTTAAAGCACCTGCTTTCTTTAATAAAACGCAGGAAGCTGTGGTGCTGAAAAGCAGTTATGCCAATGATTATAAAGAAGCAGGCAACTATTATAATCAGCTGCAGGAACACAAAAAAACAGCTGCAATTGCTTTAACCAATGCAAGAAAAACCAAGCAGGAAGCTGCTGTTGATGTAGCAAGAACTGAATTGCAGGAAATTGAAACAAAGGGTAAAGCTATCAGGGAAGAAATGAAAAGCCTGATCAAAAAAGCAGATCCCAATGCCGATACGAACGATACGAATTATATCTTTCTACGTTTTGTGGGCGATGTGTTGCCAACCGGTTTAGTGGGTTTGATCATTGCCATTATTTTTCTTGCAGCATGGGGTAGTATTGCTGCTGCATTAAATTCACTGGCATCATGCACCATGTGCGATTTTCACCAGAAGTTTTCAAAGAAGCCGTTAACGGAAAGGGAAGAATATCGCTGGGGAAAGATCTATACGTTGCTATGGGGCATCTTCTGTATGATCATCGCTTTTTTTGCTTACAACCTCGGCAACAGTTTAATTGAAGCAGTAAATATTCTGGGCAGTTGGTTCTATGGTACGATACTTGGTATCTTCCTCGTGGCTTTTTATCTGAAGCAGGTGAAGGGTAATGCGGTATTCATTGCAGCAATTATCTCCGAAGTGATTGTAATAAGTGTGTACTATGTCGATATTATTTCTTTCCTGTGGTTGAATGTAATTGGCGCTGTGGCGGTTGTTTTACTGTCGCTGATCATTCAAACTTTAACAGGTAAAGAAA
The DNA here is from genome assembly GCA_036675885.1 of Lacibacter sp. GTDB lineage: Bacteria > Bacteroidota > Bacteroidia > Chitinophagales > Chitinophagaceae > Lacibacter. The sequence continues at coordinate 2,410 of JAKFDY010000404.1, forward strand.
AGGCCTGATTACTTAAATGACATTATTTTTGCGCCATGAAGAATAAGTTTTTGATCGTTTCATCGGTTTTAGTTTTTTCAATTTTAGTCAGCCGTTGTGGCGGCACAGATTGTGCAAGAGTAGATTGCGGAAATCCTATTCCCTCTGCATTTTCCTTCCGTTTAGTTGGAAGTACGGGTAATGATCTTATTGGTGGAGTAGCCAAGCGATATGATACAGCCAATGTAAAGATCCTTGCCAGGCGAACAGGCAGCGGAGCAGTTGAAAACATCAAACATTATTTCCAGGTGATTGCTGATACCAATTATATCACCGGTTTTTCTGTGAACAAAGATTTTTCAACCTATTATCTTTCTCTGAACAATACTGTTACAGATTCACTTTTCTTTGGTTATAATACAAGACAAACCGATTGTTGCGATAATAGTTTCTTTTCACTCAATAAATTCAACACAGCAGATCTTACTCCACCGTTATCGTTACCACAGAACAGTTACCCGATCGTAAAATAAAGATGTTACCACATAAAAAAAACCTCTCAGCGTGCTGAGAGGTTTTTGCTTTATAAGAAGAAATTTTATTTCAGATCTTTTTGCAGCTTTTCGTTTAAAGCTACGTAATCATCATTCTTCGCTTCTTTCGCCAATTCAATCGACTTGTTAGAAACTGCCATTGCTTCGTTTTTCTTACCAAGCTTAGCTAATGCACTTGCCTTTTGATAATATACCCAGAATGCTTTGGGGTTTTGCTCAATAGCTTTATCGTACCAAACAATTGCCTGGTTCAGGTCTTTGCCATTATTTGCATAATAAGCAGCCGCAGCAAAATATGGACGGCTGTCACCTTTCATAATGGTTTCGATTTGTTTCATCACTTTACCATCAACATCTGTTGTAATTGGCAACGAAACCAGGGTTTTATCCCAAGCCATCATCAGATCGCAGCTGTTGTCTTTAATATTCTCGAAAGAAATACCAAAGGTTTCAAAACTAAAGGGAAGGGTCATCGGTTTTGTTTTTACACGCACAACATCCATCTCCTGTTTGTAAGCAGAAGGAGAAGTAACATCAGTTTGCTTGCTGATGATAACAGTCCACTCGTTTGCTGATGGGATGGTTAATAAACCATATTTACCGGCCGGTACTTTTGTGCCACCAATTGTTACTTCATCAGTAAAGGTTAAGGTTGTTGCATTGTTGGCACCGGTGCGCCATACTTTATCGAAAGGAACGAGGTCTCCGAATATTTTACGGCCTTTCATGTTCGGACGGCTGTAAGAAAGCTCGATTGAACCTAATCCAAACTCCTGTTTCAGTGTTTGTGTGCTGGAAGGTTGCGGTGTTTTTAATTGCTGTGCTTCGGTCATTACAAGCATGCTCATGCAAAGAGCAACGAGAAGTAATTTTTTCATATACCAATTTAATTTAGGACGCAAAGGTAGGCACTTGCACGAAAGCCGGAAGAAGTATTGATGAATAGCAAAAAATCAGAATTGAACGGTAAACCGGGCCCGTTCTTTTTTGCCTGTTTTCGATTTCCATTTGGGCCCTTCTTTAATGAGGCGGATGGCCTCGTTGTTACAGGTGCTGCAGTTGGAACGCACTACCTTAACATTGGCAATGCTGCCATCAGGATTCACATCAAACGAAAGTTCCACTTCCTTTTGTAATTGTGATTCGCTGAACCGGCGTTTATCGTTTATATTATCTGTGCGGAGATTGTTGAGCACATAGGTAGAATATTTGTCCCATCCATCGACTGGTTCACTTTCCATTTCTGTTACTTCCTCTTTCATTACCGAAGTCCGGTTGCGGTTCCGTTCAAACAACTGATCACGGGTGGGGGCACCTGCAATAACAGCTTCATCTTTCAATACAATTTTTTGTTGCTGGTTATTGCGTAATAAAACATTTGAAGTGCTGTAACCTGCCGATTTTGTTTCAATAGATATAACAGAATCGGCAGCTATCATTGTGAAATTACCTTTTGCATCGGCATAAGTACCAACACGGCTTTTTACTTCTGTAATATTTGCAAAGGGCAGGGGATTGTTGTTTTCATCAACCACCACACCGGTAAATTTATTGAGCGTTGGCAACTTTGCTTTTGTTTTTGCTTCAGATTGTATGAAGCCATTTGACTGCTGTTTTTTTTCATTTTCAAGTACAGCTGATGGTTTTGGCGAAGTTGGCGCAATAACAACATCATTCAAAACCGGCGGAGCGGCGGCGGCTTCCGTTTTAGCAAAATCACTCTGAGCCTCTGTTGAAACTGCATTATCTTTTACCTGCTTGCTTTCTTTCTTCGGTAAAGTTTTCGGAGCAGCTGAAATTTCCTGTACAGGTTTGGTTTCATTAATTGCAACAGTAGTTGAATCAACAACCGTTTCTTTGGGTACAGTTACAGGTTCTTTTGCTTTTTGCTCCTTCACTGCAACTGTTTCGGTAAGCGGAGTTTGATTCTGATAACGGTAAAATAACACCGCTGTTAATACAATAACAAGAGTTGCAGCCACACTCATCCACGGGCGGAAGAATCCGGTGATCACATTCCCATTTTCTTTTTTGGGATTGAGCTTTGTTTTTAACTCAGCAAGATCAGCGTCAATATTTCGTTTCCCAATTACAGATTGATAACCATCCACTGCATCGGCCAACATAGGATCGTCCATCATGGCCCGCTCAAAGGCATACATCTCAGCAGCATTCATTTGCCGGTTGAGGTAACGTTCAATATCGTGTGCATTGTAGTTGATCATGTTTTGCGTGCAGCTATCGGCTATCAGCCTGCAGCTTTTTTTCCATACAAAGTTTCAAATTTCTTCGTCCATTCTGTATATAACTTCGCACTTTATTCCATTCAATCCCTGTTTGCTCAGTTATCTCGTTATAACATTTTCCCTGCAGGTAAAACAAAGTAACACAGGTTTTTTGTTCTGCCGGCAGTTGTTCAAGGCATTTTTCCATGCTGTTGAGCTGTTCTTCCTTTTGCTCTACGGCATCTGGATGCATTAATTCGCCGCTTTGCATAAAAGTTTCAGGAATTTCTACCGTGTGTTGGCCTTTCTCTTTCCGTAGCTGCATCAGGCAGTGGTTGCGGCTGAGCGTGTATAACCAGTTTTTGAAATTGCTCACTTCGTGCTGCTTCAGTTTGGCGATCAGTTCTTCGTAAATATTGATCACTGCATCTTTTGCCGCTTCCGGGTCTTTCAGGTACTTGAGGCAAATACCATAGATGAGGTCCATGTATCGCTGGTAAAGATTACTGAGCACATTCAAATCAGCATTCGTCCGGTACAGTTGTACCAGCTCTGCGTCAGTTAATGTGGTTTCATCTTTTGCCTTTATAAATGCCAAGCCAAACAGGTTGAGGCGGGAAGTTAGGTAAAAATATTTTTTGGAGTTGTTGTGTAATTCTAAAAATGGTTGCATCCTATTCCCAAATCTTAACTTATGCGTTACATATTCACCACACTCGTTTTTATTGCTGCCATGTTCAGCACTGCATTTTATGAACCTGTACTTGTTACAGGTAAAGTAACAGATGAATCCGGTGCTGCATTGGCCGGCGTTGCGGTTACAGAAAAAGGACAAAAGAATGGAACCGCTACTGATGCCAATGGAAGTTTCAGTATAAAAGTAGCATCAGCAAAAGGCACACTGTTGTTTCAGTATGTTGGTTACGAAACACAGGAAGTAAAACTGAATAGTCGGCAAACAATTACTGTAGCATTAAAAGTATCAATACAAAAACTGGAAGAAGTGGTAGTGGTAGGCTATGCAACAAAGAGGAAACAAAATGTTACTTCGGCTGCCCCATCAGCGATATATGGTTATACAAACCCTTCCAGTTCATTACAAGGGAGAGTAGCTGGGATATCCGTTCATAGTGACGATGCTTACAATACCGAGGATTACGATGGCATCACTGAAAACCGTTTTCGTAAAGTAACCGATGAACCGCTTTCTACTTTCTCCATTGATGTGGATGGTGCTTCCTACAGCAATGTGCGTCGTATGATCAACTACGGACAAATGCCTACTGAAGGTGCTGTGCGTGTTGAAGAATTCATCAACTATTTCAAATATAAATATCCGCAGCCAACAGGTAACGATCCGTTCAGCATCAATACTGAAATGAGTGTATGCCCCTGGAACAAGGAGCACAAACTGGTGATGGTGGGTTTACAGGGAAAAGAAATTGCCACAACAAATCTTCCTGCATCTAATCTTGTTTTTCTGATTGATGTAAGCGGATCGATGAGTGATGCAAATAAACTGCCCTTGGTGAAAGCATCATTGAAATTATTGGTTGATCAGTTGCGTGAACAGGATCATGTTGCAATAGTGGTGTACGCAGGTGCAGCAGGGTTGGTATTGCCTTCTACAAATGGAATGCATAAGGAAAAAATTATGGCTGCCATTGATAAACTGGAAGCCGGTGGTTCTACCGCAGGTGGTGCAGGTATTAAACTAGCCTACAATGTGGCAAAAGAACAATTCAGGAAAGGCGGTAACAACCGTGTGATCCTTTGCACCGATGGCGATTTTAATGTGGGCATGAGCAGCGATGATGCAATGGAACAGTTGATTGAAGAAGAACGCAAGAGCGGTGTGTTCTTAACTGTGCTTGGTTATGGCATGGGCAATTACAAGGACAATAAAATGCAGAAGCTGGCGAATAAAGGCAATGGTAATCATGCTTACATCGATGGAATGAATGAAGCAAAGAAAGTATTGGTGAATGAATTTGGCGGCACCATGTTCACTATTGCAAAAGATGTAAAACTGCAGGTTGAATTTAATCCGGCATTGGTGCAGGCCTATCGTTTGGTTGGTTACGAAAACCGTTTATTGAATAAAGAAGATTTCAACAACAATAAAAAAGATGCAGGTGAATTGGGAAGCGGCCATACCGTTACGGCATTGTATGAAATTATTCCGGTGGGAGTGGAGAGTGATTTTATTGAAGATGTGGACGAACTAAAATACCAACAAACAACAAAAAATAAAAAGAGCGGCTTAAAGAATGAGATCATGACCATTAAGTTTCGCTACAAAGAACCCGATGCAAATGAAAGTAAACTCATCGTTCATCCTTTACTCGATGAAAAGATACCTTTTGAAAGAACATCAGAGAACTTCCGCTTTGCCACTGCAGTTGCACAGTTTGGTATGCTGTTACGCAATTCTGAATTTAAAGGCAATGCGACGTATGAAAAAGTGATCCGCCAGGCCACAACTGCTATTGGTGCAGATAAAGAAGGCTACCGTACTGAATTTATAAAACTTGTGCAAAGTGTGCAATCACTGGCAAAGAAACATACCAAGCGGGATGAAAGTGTAGTGATTGATTAAATGCTTTTATCAAAGAATTTCGGGAGGCTGCACAAAAGTTATAGCTGTAATATTTGCCGGTAAGGCGGAAAGACGATAAGCATTGAAAGTCAAATGTATTTTTCTTTCCGGCTTCCCGCCTTACAGGCAGTATCTGACTTTGGAGACTGCCTCCCTTACCAACAAACCAATTCATTCAACTTCAAACCAAACTGCTATGAGCGAAAAATTATACCTAAGTATTGCCGATCCCTGCCATGAAGACTGGAACAGGATGACGCCTGTTGAACAGGGACGTTTCTGTTCTTCCTGTCAAAAGAATGTTGTTGATTTTACCATGCAGACCGATGAAGAGATCATTTCTTTCTTTAATAATTACAATGGAACAGCCTGCGGCCGTTTTACAGATGAGCAGTTAGACAGACCAATTCAACAAATAGAATTAAAACCAGCTTCATCTTTTTTGAAATACGCAGCAGGTTTATTGTTACCTGCATTTTTGTTTGCAACAAAAGCAAAGGCACAAGTTAAAGAGCAAGCGCCGAACCAGATTTGTATGCCATCTCCTGTGATAGACGACGAACTCGTTATTATCGCCGGAGCTGTTGGTATTTCAAGGCAACAAAAAACTTTGTTTGTAAACGGAAGTGTAATTGATGAAGTAACAAAAGAACCTTTGGCGGGTGTTTCAATAATGATCAAAGGAACAAACCAGGGAGTTGTTACAGATGCAAAGGGCAATTATTCCATTTTTATTCCTTCAAGAAAATCGGTATTTCAATACAGCAGCATTGGTTATGAAATGAAAGAAATAAAAGCTAATGTGCTGAACAGGACGAATGATGTAGTGGTGAAAATGAAAGCGGCAACAATGGGTATGTTAGGTGAAGTGGTGGTGGTTGGCTATGAAAGCAGAAGAATGAGTACAATTTCAGGTGCAATGTCGGTAATCCGGTATGAGCGAATTCCTGTATGGAATAAAATAAAAGAAACTTTGCTGCCAGCGAAAGTGAACGTTTATCCCAATCCTGTTGCCGCATCAGGAACAATTAATGTGTCATTCCCAAATGTAAAACCTGGTCTTTATCAATTACGATTGCTGAGTGCAACGGGCCAGCTGTTTTACAGTTTTCATAAACAGATCAGCGGTAAGGGCGAAACAGAGCAAATACATTTAAGTGAAAACATGACATCGGGTATGTATGTGCTGCAGGTATTGGATGAGCAAAAGAAGTTGATACAAAGTACAAAAGTCACTATTCAATAAAACATCACTTATGAAATTAATTATACCCGCACTTATTGTTTTGTTTTCAGTTATTTCTTCAGAAGGGCAAGTATGTCCACTAAAAATTCCTATAAAAGACTGTGTTAATGAAAAAAATAATTATGGTAGTGAAACTCCCAGGCCTTCATCTGCTGTTACTATAACTCTTCGGTGCAATTCGACACCCATAGAAAATAGTAATGTTATTTACGTTGTGGATGGAGTATTGGTTGAATCTAAAGAAATAAGCCAACTTAACCCTTCAGATATTATATCAATTGATATTTTGAAATCATCTCAGCAAATATTCAGTTGCGGGGTACAGAAGCCGGTAATTATCATCACAACAAAAAAGATATATCATCAAAAATTTATAATTCGGGATGCAAAAAGTATGCTTGCCATTGGCAATGCAACGATCGAAGCAAAGTCAACGAAAACAGGTAAGCTGAGTTATTTTGTTGCAGATGCTTTTGGAAGATTTGAAACAGACTCATTAAAGACAAATGAATATGATTTAACTATTTCATCAACAGGCTATAAAACAAAAACCATCGGGTTAAAAAACATTCTTCAAAACAACGGAGAAATAAAATTGGAGCGGGAGTTTGTTGAATTGAAAGAGGTAATGATCGTGGCCTACCCAAAGATTAGTTGCCGGAGCATGAGTTCAACTTGTCTTCCTGCTTCTTTATATTCAAGACTTGGTTGTCCAGCTCATGGTATTTCGGTAACTAAAGAACATCAAACTGCTGAGCGGTCATTTAATGTAAAAAAAGATGTACAGATTTATCCTAATCCTGTTGTTGCATCAGGTACCATCAATATTTCATTCTCCAATATTAAACCCGGTCAATATCAAATTCGTATGTTGAATGCAGCCGGACAATTGTTTTACAGTTTTCAAAAACAGATCACCGGAAAAGGCGAAACAGAGCAGATACATTTAAACGGCATAACTCTGCCCGGTATATACATTGTTCAGGTAACAGATGAGCAAAAAAAACTTCTGCAAAGCAGTAGAATAGTTGTGCAATAAACGCCAATGGGGGAACACTTATAAACGGGCCGCTATAGCGGCCTTTTTACTTTTCCACAAAAAATAAGTTTGGTTTGATATTTGCTTTTTAGAGAATAACTCCCCGCAAATCCCTTTTGTTGAACGGTTTATCCTGAATTGATCTGTAGCAATGAAACTTACTTAAAGGAGAAATTATTATGAATTTTTATGTGATACCCGGAACAATTTATTCCTTAAACACACCTGAATTATTTTTAACCATCTTGCTGGCACTGGCAACAGGTTACCTGGTGAAACTTTTGTTCGACAAGTACCGCTCAAAGTCAGGTATAAATGAAACAGAGGAACTGCAGCTTGAATTGGAAACGTTGCAGAATAAATTCAGCTCAGAAATATTACGCAAAGAAGAAGCCGAATTAATGTTGCAGGACGAATTGAAAGCAGCAGAAAGAAGACATATGGAGCTTCAGGTGCAGTATGCTAAAGCCTTAACACATATTGAACAGCTGCGTCAAGGCAATGTTACTGATGGAGATGATGTTGAAACGGAAGCTGGTCAGCAGATACTACAGAACCTGCAAGATAAAATAGCAAGGCAGGAACGTAGCCTGCTTGAGCTTGAACAGCAATTACGTAATACAGAACAGGAAAAACTTCACGTAAATGAAGCCTACGAACAGTTAAGGGAGAACAGTAGCTCAAAGGAGGCGTTGGTGGAGCAGTTTCAACAAGACAAACTAAAGTTTGAAGAACAACTGCAGGAACAATTGGCAGAAGCTGAACGATTGAAAAAACAGTTTGGTGTTGAACTCTCAGAAGCCAGGTTGCAGGTTGAACAATTACAGCAACAGGTGCTCCTTGCTAAAACAACTGAACGGGAGCAGGCTTTGGAAGATGAAATAGAACGTTTGAAACAGCAGTTAGATACTGTTGAAGCAACAAAAAATGTAAATGAAGATATTCTTATGCAAAAGGCAGGTATAACTGCCACCCGCATACATGCTACACAGGTTGCAGAAAAAGTTGAAGAATTCAGAGATCATTTAACTGCTATTCTTCGTGATACATATTCGTATGAACAACTGCTTGCAAGTAATGAACGGTTAAATGAAAATATTACCAGGCTGCAACAGGAGAAGCGAATGGTTGAAGAAGATATTGTGGAGTTGCAGCAAATAGCAAAGGAAAAGCAAGAGCTGGAAGAACAATTTCAATCGGTCAACTCTTCACTTGAGCAGAAGGAAACTGCATGGAAAGAAAAATTGCATGCGTTTGAATCATCGCTAACGCTGCTAAGTAAACAGGTGCATGAAAAAGAACAAGCCATAGCTGAATTCATTCGTGAAAAAGAAGAGCTCTCTTTACAAATTGAACTGTTACAACACAAACTTGATGAGCGTGAACAACTGTCGAAAGAAATGATCATGGCTATGAAAGACATTGAAACAAGATTTGCTCATTTTAATCACGCTACCGCTGAAGCCGCAGTTGTAAATGGCGAAGGCGAAATGCAATACCGTTAAGAATCATTTTCTGATATCCTTTAATGATCAAGATGTTATTATTCAATACCGCTGAAATTTCAAAAGAGCTGCAAGAAAAGTTAGGAGAAGAAGTGATCAGTCTGGCTTCCCTGCAGGCAGCAGGCAGGGAGGCCATTAGTATTCATCCTTCCTATCAATTACAGGTATTTAATTTTCTTTTTTACGAAAGGCATTGGCGTTTCGACAGGCTGCATGATATGATCCTTGTTTTTGAACCAGGTACTATCTCAAACAGTTACCAGATGCAGTTTCAACTGGGGAGCCGTTATTATGCTAACCGGTTGGATCTGTCTATTCCGTTCACGCTGCAAAACAGTAAACTTTATTCCATTAAGCATTTGTATAGTACCGCTGCAAAACTTGAAAAATTAATGGCTGATATACACGGCGTTGAATTTAAGTACCGCTCAACAGCTGTTGAACGTATCAGGGAACAGGTGAAAAGTTTACTGATGTTCTTGCCGGTTTAAATGCTGTTGTAGTTTTATTTATTTTTCTCTTTACTGATAATACTGAGTAAACCGTTTACAGGTTTATCAAGCGACAATTCCCAGAACATAATGCCGCCGAGTTGATGTTGTTTTACATACTTCACTTTTGCGGCAACAGATTCTTCATCATCAAACGTGGCAAATGTATTCGTATGTTTATTGTAAGCATAAGGAGCTTTCGCAATACTGTCTCTGTAATACATATAACCATTCTCTTTACTCAGATTTTGGCTGAATTGACTATATGGAATAAAGTGTTTAAAATTTCCCTGCTGGTACAAACCATTATTTACATCGCTTACATTTTCCCATGTGCGTGCATAAAAAGCAGCACCAATAATTATTTTTTGCAAAGGCACATTGATGGATTCAAAATACCTGATCGCATTATCAGCTGATTGCTTTTGTGTGTTATTTGAATAGAGCGGGGTATGATGGCCGGTAACAGTACTGAAACCGCTTACAAGATCATAGCTCATGAGATTTACAAAGTCGATCACAGGCATTACAGCTTGCCAGTCGATTGATTCCTGTAAAAATTTATCAAAACCTCCCGCTGCAAAACTGATAATTGCTTTTTTGCCTAATGCATTTCGTAGTGCCTGCACCAGTGAAGTGAAATTAACTTTGTCTTCTTTTTTAAAAGTATGACCAGGATAGCCTTCAATAGTTGGGTACTCCCAATCCAGATCAATACCATCGGCTTTAAAATACACTAACAATTCTTTTGCTGAGTGAGCAAATGCTGTT
>JAKFDY010000405.1:0-7339 GCA_036675885.1 Lacibacter sp.
AAGCTGCGAGGCGAGCGTTGAAAATACTTGCTGGTATTGCTTTGCCATTTTCGCTGCTTTCAAATGAAAGATGGCATACTTCGATTTATCTTTTGCTGGTGATTTTAAATAACCATATAAAAAACTGAACAGGTTTGAACGTACCATTGTGGTCATGGCTTTTTCAATGGTTTCCTGTTTGTAGATCGTTTCTTTTTCATTTGCTGCCACCAGCCATGTGCCGATATATTCCGGTAATACAACAATTGATTTATCGGTGAGTTTGTTTTCACGCTTCAATTGTTCAAAGTAAAAACGAAGTGATACTTCAAAATTAAAAGCAGTTGAATAACTGCTGGCAGTCAGAAATGGTTGAATGCCGATGATATTTCCTTTGCCGCTGTCGATACCTGCTTCTACATATTCAAATCTTGCTTTGAATTCAGGCAGTTTACTCCAGCCGGTTTCTTTTTCTTTTGCACGGCCGGTGAAGGACCAGATGAAATAGGCAGCAAGAAGAACTGCAATGATGATAGCTATGCGGATGAAGAATTTTTTCATTGATTAAATTGTTTGAACTATAATGAATCTTTTCAAATAAAATTTTTGTGATTCATTCTGATTTTTATACGCCGCAGAGAAGGAAGAACGCAAAGGCAAACGCAGAGTGAAATCTCTGCGCTAAACTCCATTTCTCCTTTCTCTGCGTCAAAAAAATATCATTTTATACAGCTGCTAAAACACAAAAGTTACACAATGTACACAAAGAAAAAAAACTGTGAAGTTCAACAGCATCGGTGTTGTCAGCGATTTTTTCATTACAATTTTTCCAGCATCTCCACCACCTTCTCCCGTTTCAAAATCAAATAACCAAAGCGGTCATTGCTGATGCCTTCTTTCAATTGATAGCTGAATTGCAACTGCTCATCGGTAGCAGTGGTTTCAAAATAGCGAAAGGAAATGTTTGGATATTGTTTCAACTCATCACCAATTTCATATAAGTGAGTAGAGAGAATGAACAAAGAGTTTTTGATCTTCAGTAATCCTTTTATTACGGCTGTGCTGCAATGCATGGCATCCTGTATGTTGGTGCCTTTAAACAATTCATCAATGAGCACCAGCCATTTTCTTCCATCCGTTATTTTTAAAACGGTGTTCTTGATGCGTTGCACTTCGTTATAAAAATAACTTTCACCTTTTACAATATTATCCTGCACCTGGATGTTGCTCAGTAAACCATCAAACAAACTCAGCTCCATGGAAGCAGCCGGAACACCCATGCCCACATGTGCGAGGTAAACAGCGCAACCAACAGATTTAATAAATGTACTCTTGCCCGCCATATTAGCACCGGTGAGAAAAAGAAAATTTGTTTGCGGGTTCAAGGAAATATCATATGCAACCGGCGTTTGCAATAACAAATGATACAGCCCTTGTGCTTTGATCAGTGGCTCATCGCTCTCCTTCATTTCAGGAAAGTGCAAGTCGAAATGTTCCACTGCTTTCGCCATACTGTAATAAGCATCCAGCTTGTGATAAATATCGATCAGGAGTTCGGCTTCTATTTTATATTCATTGCGGAGAAAGTTGCCAAAGCGCAGCATTTTCGGAGAAGTAAGTTTTGCAGCCGACTGCAGGTTGATCATATCATGCACCATACTATGCTTCAACAGTTTCCTTACATCCACCATTAATGTATGAAGAATTGGAGAGAGAGAGTCTTTGTCAAACAACTGCTGCAGTTGATACATGCCCCGCAGAAAATCAATAAAATGTCCAACAGTATATCGAACTAAACGATAATCGGGCGCTTCAAACAATCGATAGAAAAAAGCAGGTACCGGCGAATAGCTGTCAGGGATTTTATCAAACGGATAGCCATAAAATTTTTCTAACACGAGTATGGTTCCATTTGTAATTTCTTTGGGCCAGTGGGGAATCACTTCCCCGATCTGTTGCAGCGTTTGTTGTGTATCTGTAATTTTCTTCAGGTTATGATGCGGATGCGTTAACAGGTACTCCAGTTTCTGTTTACCACCAAACGTATTGCAGAAATTGATGCGGTGCAGCAACGAATACTCTTCCTCATTGTTGAAGATCGAAAGATCGTAGTATGTGACTTTGTCTATTTCCAAGTTGTACTGACTGTATAAAAATTAATTTCTGTCGAATAATAACCGTTGCCCCATCTGTGATTCATCTATACTTCCATTTCCATAAACTAAATGGCCATTTACAAAAGTATGTGTGATGGTAGCCGGAAATGTAAAACCTTCCAACGGGCTCCACCCACATTTGTAAAGTAAGGTTTCTTTTGTTACAGTTGAAGGTTTGTCGAGATCAACCAACACCAGGTCGGCAAAATAACCTTCACGCACATAACCACGTTCTTTTATCTGGAAGCAATCTGCAACTGCATGGCTCATCTTTTCAACAATTCTTTCTAAAGAAATTCTTCCTTCTTTGTAGTAATATAACATCAGTAAAAGTGGATGTTGCACCAATGGTAATCCTGCATGTGCGTGTTCATAGGATCCCTGTTTTTCTTCCCACGCATGCGGTGCATGATCGGTTGCAATTACATCAATACGGTCATCAAGCAATGCTTTCCATAATGCTTCTTTGTTTTCTTTTGCTTTAATGGCCGGGTTACATTTAATGCGGTAGCCAAGTGTTGCATAGTCATCGGCCGTATAATGTAAATGATGCACACACACTTCGCTGGTGATGCGTTTCTCTTTCAACGGCATCATATTGCCAAACAACTCCAGTTCTTTTGCTGTGCTGATGTGCAGGATGTGTAAACGTGTATTGTATTGTCTTGCTATCTGAATAGCCATTAACGATGATTCGTAACAACCATTTTCATCACGCACCAGCGGATGATCAGCAGGAGACAATTCACCCTTCAAGGCTTTTAAGCGTTCGTAATTTTCTTTAATGATGCTTTCACTTTCGCAATGCGTAGCCACCAGCATTTCGCTTTCACGAAAAACTTTATCAAGTGTGTTGTAATTATCAACCAGCATATTACCGGTGCTTGCCCCCATAAAGATCTTAATACCACAAATGCTGTTTTTAAAATCATTCGCTTTTAATGTATCATCGGCACTGCTGTTACTGGTGCCCATATAAAATGAATAGTTGGCAAGAGAAGTATTTGCAGCAATCGTGTACTTGTCTTCAAGTAATTCAAGATTCAATGCATTGGGAATAGTGTTGGGCATTTCCATAAAACTGGTTACACCGCCGGCCACGGCTGCTTTTGCTTCTGTATGAATGGTTGCTTTATGCGTTAAACCCGGTTCACGAAAATGCACCTGGTCGTCTATAGCACCCGGTAAAAGATAGTTGCCTTCTGCATCTATTTCTGTTGCTCCATTTGCATTACTAATAGAAGAAGCGATCTTTTCAATACGTCCGTTTTTGATGAGTACATCAGTTGGACTGATTTTTCCCTCATTCACGAGTAAGCAATTCTTAAGCAGGTAATGTTGCGCCATGGTTGTTCAGTTATTTCAAATAATTGGTGTGTAATTTGCCGGTACCAGTCCTTAAAACTCTGTACTATTCAGCACGATGTATCGTTTGTATCACTTATTTTTACGATTAAAACACAACCGCATGCAATTTAGCAAATGCAGTCTATGGTTAGCTCTTCTTGCTATACCCTTTTTTTCAGCTGCGCAAAGTACTTACCTGCAGCAGCAATCAAAACACCTTCATTTTATCGACCGGCTTGAATTAAAGACCGGCCATGTGAGCGATCTCAATTTCACTTCCACCAAGCCATACGACCGCCGTTATGCTGTGCAATGGCTGGGTGCCAAAGCCGATTCTATGCTGGCGCACACGCCATTATTTTACAACCAGGATACAGCGCTTCGGTTAAGCAAGGCCGATCAATACAATCTTCGAAGCCTTTATCTCAATAACCAGGAGTGGGTAAAGGGTGATCGAAGTGTGTTCAACAGCAAAAAACCTTTCCTCAAACATTTTTATAAAACGCCTGCCAGCTTTATTGAAAAGTATGGCGATGATTTTTTTATTGCCATTAATCCAATGATCAGTTATCGCCAATCGGTGGAATTGAATAACACAGATCAGAATATTTTTATCAACCAACGTGGTTTGAATGTGCGGGGTAATATTGGCAACCGTGTTGGGTTTAGCGCTATGGCGATGGATGTGCAGGAGCGTGCGCCTTTGTTTGTACAAAACTGGATCGATAGTTTAGATGCTGTGCCCGGGGCAAATTTTTACAAGGACTTTAAACAAACAGGTGTTGATTATTTTGATGCACGTGGATCATTCACCTTTAATGCAGCAAAATATGTCAACTTCCAGATCGGGTACGATCGCAATTTTATCGGGAACGGTTACCGTAGTTTAATGTTGAGTGAGTTTGCAGGCAACCAGTTGTTTGTAAAACTCAATACACGTTTCTGGAAACTGAATTACCAGAACCTGTTTATGGAATTGCATACTACAGGTAAAAGCAACAGCAGTAATACATTGGTGCCAAAAAAATATGCTGCCATGCATCATTTAAGTATGAATGTATTGCCTTGGCTGAATGTTGGTTTATTTGAAGGTGTTGTGTTTGGAAGAAAGGATAAGTTTGAATTCGGGTATATGAACCCCATCATTTTTTACCGCACCATTGAAGGGAATTTAGGCAGCAGCGACAATGCATTGGTGGGAGCTGATTTTAAAGCAAATCTCTTTAAACGTGTACAGTTGTACGGTCAATTGATTGTTGATGAATTTAATTTCTCCGAGTTGCGCAAAGACCGCAGCTGGTGGGGTAACAAAACGGGAACACAGCTTGGCTTGAAATACATTGATGTTGCGAATGTAAATAATCTTGATCTGCAGGTGGAATGGAACACTGTTCGTCCGTTCACCTATTCGCATTTTGATTCTGTTTCGAGCTACACTCATTACAACCAGCCATTGGCTCATCCGCTTGGTGCTAACTTTAATGAAATAATTGCAGTGGTTCGTTACCAACCAATCGGTAAACTGAATTTAACCGGCAGATTGATTTACTGGAAACAGGGGTTGGATAGTGCAAGTGGCCGTAATGCAGGCTCTGATATTTTCCGTTTGAATACGGATGGCCGCACAAGCAACTATGGTTACACCACATTGAATGGTGTAGCAAGCAAAGGCATCAATGCATTCTTTCTTGCAAGCTATGAAGTGTATGAAAATATTTTTATTGATGCCAACCTCTTGCTTCGCCGATTCACAAAAGGAAGTGCGGCCGCACAGAACACAACCATGTTTGGGTTAGGTGTGAGAATGAATTTGTGGTATAGGGATTATGATTATTGATGTGGGATAGAGACGCAGATGAGATAGGTACAGGCGGAATCGGTTGTTGTTAATACCCTTACAATCTGAAATAGACGAGTGATGGATTTTTTACTTTAATATTTCGGTTGTCAATTGTCTGAAGCTGCTAACATCAAATTCTTTTGTGTCAAATATTTCAATTATGAAAGTAGAATCTGAATTTATTATTGAAAAGTAATTGCCTGCGTGATGAGGAACCCCTCTTTCTGTTATTTTTGATCTAATCATTCGCTGGATATAGGCAACTATAGATTTTTTGCTATCGTTAGTAAGAGCAATTTTCTTATCAACGATTGGCTTTAAAGTGTCATTGACATAATAATAATCTAAGGAATCGCAATTAAATGGGTACACTTTGTAAGTTGCATAGAAATTGTTGTCTCTATCTGCATTAACAATAATAGTTTCCTGGTGACCACCCCATTCCCCGCATTCGCTAAATCTTGCATTAATTGTTAGATTGCTAGTGCCATTTAAAGAGCCAATCTGCACTGGATCAAAAAAATAAAGCGAATCTACAGTGTCTGATTTTATTGGTTGCCTTTGGGAGCAAGCAACAGATAGTGCAGCAATAAGCATTAATGCTGACAGCCGAATAATTATCGTCATTATTGTTGAATAAAAAATGATAACTTGGTAACACGTTTAATTAGCATTACTATTCTTCTATCAACTTATCCTTCCAGATGTATACTAAACACAATCATTCTCGCCTGCATCTTATCGATCACATTTGAGTAGATGAGATATGGATCCCTGGCATGTACACTTTGAAAGCTGTTGCTGAATTTTATTTCAGGACTCATGATGAACGTGGGAAAGTAGAAATGAAAGCCAAGCCCCAGTTCATAACCCAATGCCGACTTATTAAGTTTTACAAGGTCCTCTGCACGGCGAGCCTGACTGTTACTGGCAAGGTCATAATCAAACTTACCACCACCCAGCAAGTACACACGAAAATTATCGATTCTGTCGCTGCTGAATTTTAATTGAAGCGGCACGCTGATGTAAATACTTTCAGCCGTTTTTTGTTGCCAGTTCTTATCGCCTGTAAGCGGATAGTTGAGATAGTAATTAATACCACGTGATGCAAAAATGAGTTGTGGATTTACCCTTGCTTCCAGGTGATCAACCAAACGTAATGTGCCCAGCAAACCCAATCCAAAACCTGCGCTGCTGGTAGAACCCACAGTTGCAACACTGTCATCCTGCAAAAATTTTGGATGATGATTCATGTGAAAATAAGCACTGTTACCACTCAATGTAATACCAAAGTAGTACTGTTTTAATTCATGGTTGGGCAGGTTTGTTTCACGTTGTGCAAATGATGTAAACACACAGGTAACAAGAAGAAGGGTAACAATTATTTGTCGCCGCAATAAATACTGCATATGCCGAGCGTAAGAGGTTTGCATGAAGTGTTTATAAATCCGGTTTTGTTCAATACAGCTACAAAATTTTTTCCTTCAGGAAATGCTTTGATGCTGTTGTTAAGATATTGATAGGCTTTTTTGTTTTTACTGAAAGCGCCTGCCACCTGTGGAGCAACCAATCCCATATAAAGATTGTATGCCTGTAAAACACCGGGTAGTTTTGGTTTCGAAAATTCCAGCACCACCAAACGGCCACCTGGTTTTAACACACGGTAAATTTCGCTGATTCCTTTTTCAAGGTCTTCGAAATTACGAACCCCAAACGCAACAGTTACTGCATCAAACGTGTTATCAGGAAAATTTATTGTTTCACTATCACCGCTTTTGAGCTCAATCATCGCCTCTAACCCCTTGGCTTTCACCTTTACACGACCGCCTTGCAGCATCCCTTCGCTGATATCGATGCCAATGATCTTGTCCGGTTGCAGCTGTTTTGCCGCCATTATTGCCACATCGCCGGTGCCGGTTGCCACATCAAGCATCAGTTTTGGCTGCAGGTCTTTCAACTTGGCCAATGCTTTTTTACGCCAGCCTGTATCAATGCCGGCTGAAAGAAAACGGTTGAG
>JAKFDY010000406.1:0-1940 GCA_036675885.1 Lacibacter sp.
AGGATGATTTTTATCACGTTGCACCAATGAAACAGCTCTTTCTACATGCGATTTTTTCCATACCGGGTCATCGCCCATCTCTTTATTACCAATTCCAAAGCCATGCGATTCCTGGTTTGCTTCGTCCATTACATAAAAACCATACTTGTCACAAAGCTCATAAAACAATGGTTCATCGGGATAATGGCTGGTGCGTATCATATTGATATTTGCCTGCTTCATCAGTTCCAGATCACGAATCATTGTATTGCGGCTCACATGCCTTCCGGTACGTGGGTGTTGCTCGTGGCGGTTCACTCCTTTTAGTTTAACTGCTTTGCCATTGATGTAAAATACATCTCCACGTATTTCAATTTTACGCACACCGAAATAACATTCGGCTTTGTCAACAACCTCGTTCTTATTGTTTTTTAGTTTCAGAATAAGATGATATAAATCCGGTGTTTCGGCACTCCAAAGCTTGGGATGTTTTATCAATGATTTTAATTCGAGTGATGTTTGTTTTGACTTTTGAAGTATCGCTGCTTTCTTAGTAAAGGAGAGATCAATCAATTCGCCTTGTGTAGAAAAGCCTGAAATTTCTGCATCAATGTACAACCCTGAAACATTTTGAGTTGAGCGGTTATCAATACTAAGATCAATGGAAATGTTAGCGTTGTTAAACGAATTGTCTGGTACAGCTTTTACAAAAAAATCGCTGATAAAAGTTTTGGAACGGGCAATTAAATCAACGTCCCTGAAAATACCACTCAATCGCCAGATATCCTGGTCTTCCAGGTAACTGCCATCGCACCAGCGATAAACTTCAACGGCCAGTTTGTTTTCACCCTTGCGAATGTATTTTGTTATATCAAACTCGGCAGGCGACATGGAGTTTTCGCTGTACCCAACTTGTTGTCCGTTGACCCATACATACATTGCCGATAGTACACCGCCAAAGTTTATGAATACCTGTTTATTGTTCCAGCTTTCGGGAACAATGAAGGTTGTACAATAAATGCCCACTGGATTTCTTTGAAGAAAACTGCTGAAGTGTTTTTCCGGTTCGCTTGTAACTTTTGGCGGATCCCGTTTGAATGGATAAGTAATATTGGTATAAATTGGAGTCCCAAATCCCTGCAGTTCCCAGTTTCCGGGAACCAGGATGTGCGTCCAGTTTTCTGTTGAATAATTCTCCGTATAAAAATCTACCGGTCTTGATTGCGGATTGGGCGACCATTTAAATTTCCAGATACCGTTAAGTGACTGTACTGCGGGGTTACCTGCTTTCTGTTCAAACAAAAAACTATAAGCATGTGGTTTTTCTTTGTTAATGCCGTTGACATCGGGGTTTTCCCAATCGGGAATACTTTGGGCGTAAAGAAAATTTATTGAGGAAATGATGATTCCTGATAAGATTTTTTTTATCGCATTAATTGATTTATCCATACTTGTTTTTGCAATTTTATTCTGATGCAAGAATAACTTCATATTCTTTATTTATTAACCACAGTAATTTTTTTAACTTGATATTTCTTTGCATTGCTCATTTTTACAAAATATATTCCGTTGCATAAGTCAACAGGTATGCGTAAAACAGATTCTCCAGCGGTTATTCTGCTGTTTACCATTCCGCCCATTGTATTAAAAATTTCAATTTTATTATGTTTGAAATTACCCGTTCGTATAGTTAGTTCGTTGAACACAGGGTTTGGATAAACAGTTATATCTGTCTCAGCTTCATCAATGTTTCTGATTGCAGTGGTTATACTTTGGATATCGACGTAGTTAATATTAAAACCTGCGTTTGCTGCAACTATTTTTAAGTAATGTTTTCCCTTGTTTACACTGGCATTTTTAGAAACCGATTGATAAACCTGCCAATTACCGGTATTAGGAGCATTAACAGTGCCTGCGTAAATATCATCAATATAATAATCAATTACACCCCCACTGCTTTG
>JAKFDY010000407.1:0-7921 GCA_036675885.1 Lacibacter sp.
GCGAGCGCATCGGCGAACCACCATTTACCTACTTCCCTCTGCTACCCTGGATCATTTTCCCAATCATTGGCTTCTTCGCAGCTTCGATAGTAAAAAGATTCGGAGAAAAATGGATGTGGATCTTTATACCCTTCGGTGCAGGCATGATGGTCATTACAAAACTTTTAAGTGGCAATGAAGCACAAACGATTTTCTACAAGCCATCACCTGTACAGTTAATAAAACACCTGGGCTTTGTTTTTTGCTGGATAGGAATATGGAACCTGGCTACACCATATTTAAAAAACACAACTGCCGGTAAACTCTTTATTTTTTGCAGTAAGCATTTAACAGTTGCGTATTGCATACAATGGCCTCTCATCTGTATGCTCATACCTGTATTTGGTTACAGAAGTATGAATATGTTTTCAGCGTTCATGCTTGCAATTGCACTTACAGTTACCACCTTCACTTTAACAGCCTTCACAACAACAAAATCAAAATAAAATGATCTACGATATCATCGGCATTGGCATAGGTCCCTTTAACTTGGGCCTTGCAGCATTAACACAGCCGATAACAAAATTAAAAACACTCTTTATCGATCAGAAACAAGAATTCAACTGGCATCCGGGTATTATGCTCGATACAGCCAAACTGCAGGTACCCTTCTATGCCGATCTTGTTACACTGGCCGATCCCTGCAGTCCTTATAGTTTTCTGGCTTACCTCAAACACAAACAACGCTTATTCAGGTTTGCTATTCGTGAAAACAACTTTGTGTTCCGGAGTGAATACAACGATTATTGCCAATGGGTAACTTCACAATTACTTAATTGTAAGTTTGGCTTACGATGTGAAGCTATCTACTACGACAAAGAAACCAACCTTTACAAAATCGCAGTAAAGGAATACTTATCGCAAACCGTAACAGTCTTCACAACCAGGAAAATTGTGATAGGAATAGGTTCTAAACCAGCCTACCCAATAGCAGTAGATGAAATCACCTGCAAAAATAAATTCCCTCTTCTTTCTCATTCTTCTGATTATCTGAAAGCAAAAGAAAAAATTCTTAAATCAAAGAAAGTCACATTAATTGGTTCAGGTCAAAGTGCAGCGGAAATATTTATGGATCTGCTTTCAAATCACAGAACATTTACCGAAGGTCTCTTTTGGTTTTCACGATCACAGCGTTTCTTTCCAATGGAATATTCAAAACTTAGTCTTGAAATGACCTCACCTGAATACATAAAACATTTCTTCAACCTTCCTGAATCAACAAAACAAAAAATTCTCCAATCACAAAGTGCTCTCTACAAAGGCATCAACTTTTCGCTCATTAATGAAATTTATGATGAACTGTACCGGCTGTCAATCAATAGTGCATCACAAAACATACATCTGTTTACAAATACAGAATTGATAGGTGTTTCCCATGCGGTCAATGATGATAAATGCAGGATGAGCTTTAGAAATGTGGAACTCGGGGATAGCTTTATTCATGAAGCAAACACAGTCATATTTGCTACTGGCTATCAACATTCAATTCCTGCATTCATCAAACCTGTCAAAGAACTAATCAACTGGTCAGCCGATAATAAATACCAGGTCAGCTTTCATTATACAATTGATAAACATGATTCCATCTTTGTCCAGAATGCCGAGATACACACACATGGTTTTAATGCACCCGACCTTGGCATGGGCCCATACAGAAATGCAATGATCATCAACTCAATTTTAGGTTACAATCATTATTACATTGAATCAGGTTCCGCCTTTCAAACCTTTGGCCTACCCGAATGCTGCACCCATTAAAAAAAAATCATGTACGAAATACTAACTTCTCCCCTCCACCCGCTGCACTTTCATCACGCCCGGCAACAAGTGTAACATCGAAGTAATAGCGTCGATACGCAGGCGGTCAACCACACAATTCGCAATCACCATCGCCGTTCCATCCTGGTAGCGGTGCAGATTAAAATCATTTAACACCACACTATTATCCTGGAAAAACAAAGCCAACCGCCGCAGCGTATCAGTCGGGTCCTCGATCTGCAATACAAAAACACAATTCGTTTGTACTAATTCAACTTTTAAATAACTCATCTTTCAATCAGCTAAACTTTAAAACAGACACTTGTAATGCTGCTTCCACTTTTGCAATCGCTTTAATGGTTTTGATCAACGAGTCAGGCGTTACAGAAATACTATCAATCCCTTCTTCAACAAGGAAGCTGGCAAAGTCAGGAAAATCACTTGGCCCTTGTCCGCAAATACCCACCTTAACATTACAGAGTTTAGCTGTTTGTAATAACATGCGTAACAGTTGCTTCACAGCCTCGTTGCGTTCATCATACAAATGTGCAACCAATGAAGAATCACGGTCAAGACCAAGCGTTAATTGCGTCAGGTCATTAGAACCGATGGAAAATCCATCAATATGTTTTGCAAACTCCTGGGCGAGTATAATATTTGAAGGCAACTCAGCCATCAGGTAGAGCAGCAACCCATCTTTGCCTTGCTGCAAACCAAACTCTTGCATCGTTGCTTTCACCTTCAATAGTTCAGGCACTGTTCTGCAAAACGGAATCATCACCGCAACATTCGTCAATCCCATTTCTTCACGCACCTTTTTGATGGCCTTACATTCCAATCCAAAAGCAGGTTTATACTGCGTCGAATAATAACGGGAAGCACCACGCCAGCCAATCATCGGGTTTTCTTCCACCGGTTCAAAATATTTACCCCCCAATAAATTAAAATATTCATTGCTTTTAAAATCCGAGAAACGCACGATCACCGTTTCCGGAAAAAATGCAGCCGCAATCTTGGCAATACCAAACGAAAGCTTTTCAATAAAAAACTGTTCCTCGTTGGCAAAGCCTTTTATTTTCTGGTTGATTTCTTTTGTTAATGCTTCATCCTTTATCTGTTGATGTCCCAACAATGCAAGTGGGTGTACACCAATATAGTTGTTGATAATAAATTCCTCTCTTGCAAGGCCAACACCTTTGTGTGGCAACCCTGCATAGTGAAATGCATTCGCAGGGCTGCCTACATTCAACATCAACGGAGTTTCTATTTTTGCTAAATCATGTAAGTTTGTTTCAATCGTTTCAAATGCAAGAGCGCCCTCATAAATAAAACCTTCATCACCCTCCGCACAACTGGCCGTGATCAATTGGCCTTCCTTTAAAAGCTCCGTAGCATTCCCACAAGCTACAATAGCAGGCACTCCCATTTCACGGGCAACAATGGCAGCATGACAAGTCCGTCCTCCTTTGTTGGTAATAATGGCGGCGGCTTTTTTCATGATCGGCTCCCAGTCAGGGTCTGTCATATCCGTTACCAATACATCCCCGGCTTTAAACTCATGGCCATCACCAATGCGTTTATCCAATGAATGCATAATGCAAACTTTACCAGTAGCAATTTTATCACCAACGGCAATCCCTTTTAAAACAGGTTTTTGATCGGTTGTATTAATTTTATACTCACGCAGAACAGCAGGATCTTTTCGTGAGTGAATCGTTTCAGGTCTTGCCTGTACAATAAACAACTGCCCCGTCAATCCATCAATTGCCCATTCCACATCCATCGGGCACCAATGCCCTTTGAGTTGTGTATAATAATCTTCAATCACACAAACCCATCTTGCCAATTGTAATACCTGTTCGTCACTCAAACAAAAACGATGTTGTCCCGCAATATCCACCGGTATCACTTTCACACGTTCATCCGGATCATCACCATACACCATCATTTTATCTTTCAATCCAAGTTTCTTTTCAATGATGGAAGAAAATCCATCTTTCAATGTTGGTTTAAACACCACAAACTCGTCCGGTGAAATAGAACCTTGCACAATCAATTCACCTAACCCATACGAACCGTTAATGATCACCGCATCTTTAAACCCCGATTCCGTATCTAAAGAAAAAGCAACACCCGACACACCCAAATCACTTCGCACCATTTTCTGTACACCAACAGAAAGTCCCACAGCAAAATGATCAAACTTGAAATGTTGCCGGTAACTGATGGCCCGGTCCGTAAACAACGATGCAAAACAATTACGCACTGCATCAATCAATTCAACTGGGCCACGTACATTCAAATAAGTTTCTTGTTGTCCTGCAAAACTTGCATCCGGCAAATCTTCAGCTGTTGCAGAAGATCGAACGGCTACATCTGTTGTTAATTGTTTGTACTGATCCGACAAGCGGTAATAAGCCTCTATAATTTCTTCTGCCAATTCAACAGGGAACCGTGCATTGCGGATCATGCTGCGTATCTGCAAACCAGCCCTGCGCAATGATTCAATTTCGTCGTAATTAATTTCTGAAAGTCTAGCTGTAATCTGCTCCTGCAGTTCAGTCTTTTGAATAAAGTAATGATATGCATGCACCGTAATCACAAAGCCACCGGGTAGTTCTACACCAAGCGGCACCAGGTGCTGCAGCATTTCGCCAAGTGATGCATTTTTCCCACCAGCTATAGCAATATCATTTAATCCTACTTTGTCTAACGGTAAAATAAATTCCTGTTCCTTGTTCATGTCTTGCAATCGTTATGTGTTTTTAAAGTGAATGTCGCAGGCTGTTTCAGTTATTCAATCACACCCCGTTCAAAGCTCTTTCAGCATAACAGCTTTGAGATGTTCTTCAAACTTTTCAATAGCTAAATACCTCCCCATTAAACTATCAAACAAACTACTATCCCTGCTTTGTGCTCTTCTGGTAAACCACTGAAAATCGGCATAAGTGCCTTCGTTCTGCACGTAGTCATAAAAAGCCGGATTCTCTTTGCGTAGTTTTTCCTTTTTTAGTAATTGTCTTTTATAAAACGCTCCCAGTTCATGCTTATCAGCCTCTATTTCTTTTGTTTTAAACAAAACAATATGATAGAGGTAAGTATAAAATTCAACCTCTGCAGTAAATAAAGGCTTTACTTTTTTGAAGAACAAAACCTCATCATCCTGATTGCCAAAATTGAAGTTTCGTACAGCTTCATTTATTCGCTCTTTATAACTGCCTGCAATTTCAAAACAACCCTGTATTCGTTCTTCTTCGCATAGTTTCTCTTGCTTACACACATCAACTTCTGTAAGCATTGCTTCATAAAGCTGCATACATCCCTTAAGGAATGTTCTCGGTTCAGTTAGTTTTGGTATCGTCATCATAAAGGCTCGTTTTGATAAATGAATAAATCTTATACATCTCTCCACCCCGCCTCTTTACCCTCCGATGCCTTGGCAAAGGAGGGCTTTTCTCATGCTCTTCGTATTTTTCTATTGGATATTGGAATTTGTATTTTTTGTCCCTTGGATTTTTCTTCCTTGTGCCTTGTTTCTTGTACCTTGTTTTTTGGGTTTTGTTTTTTGGATTTTGGATTTTCTTTACTCAGTAGTATTCATTTAAATACAACGCACTCAACTGCAAAAGCATTTCTCTTGTCATTGCTTCCAGGTTGAATTCCGGTTTCCAGCCCCAGTCTTTTCTTGCATAGTAATCATCAATACTTGCCGGCCAGCTATCGGCAATCAGTTGCCGGTAGTCTGGTTCATACTTTATATTAAATCCCTCAATTTTTTGTTTGATCGATGCAGCAATTTCTGCAGGTGTAAAATCAATTGCGCTTAGGTTATACGAGGTACGTATATTTAGTTTTGCTGCATTTGCTTCCATCAATTCTAATGTTGCCCTCACTGCATCATCCATATACATCATCGGTAATCGGGTGTTTTCTTTTAGATAGCAGGTATAACTTTTTTCAACCACAGCCTTGTGATAAATATCAACAGCATAGTCAGTAGTGCCTCCACCCGGTGTAGTCTTATACGAAATCAATCCAGGGTAACGAATGCTTCTTACATCAACACGGTATTTCTCGAAGTAATAATTACACCACAGCTCACCCGCACACTTGCTCATACCATAAACAGTAGAAGGCTGTTGAATTTCATACTGCGGACACTTTACTTTCTTCGCACCCTTACCAAATACAGCAATGGAAGATGGCCAGAACACACGTTCAAGTCGTTCCTCCTTTGCAAGCTCCAGTACATTTAACAACGATTGCATATTCAAATCCCATCCTTTCATTGGATATTTTTCACCTGTTGCACTAAGCATAGCGCTTAAATGATAAATATGATCGATCTTATTTTTCCTGATTACTCTTTGCAATGAAGTTCTACCCATTGCATCCAGTAATTCAAAAGGACCATCCAGTATCGGAGAATTATCCGGCTCTCGTATATCCGTCGCTAAAACCTTTGATGTTCCATACTTTTTTCGAAGTGCAACAGTCAACTCTGTTCCTATTTGTCCCGCTGCTCCAATAATTAAAACCTTACTCATTCTACTTTTCTTTTTACTTTCTTTTTTGCTTATTGATTATTGCCTATTGGTCTTTGTATTTGGATTTTGGATTTTCTTTCTTGTTTCTTGCTCCTTGTTTTTTGATCCTGAGCTTGTCGAAGGATGGTTTTTCTTCTTGTTCCTTGGATTTTGTTCTTTAGATTTTCCTTTCTTGTGCCTTGCACCTTGTGCCTTGGAATTTCTTTTCTTGGATCTTCATAAAAGGGGTGCTGTCACTTGCTTTAACAGTCACCCCACATCAACACTGATTATGACTAAACCATCTTTGTTTCTAAATAGTGGCACGCTGTAGAAACAGAACGCCTTGATCAACCAACCGTCAACCAACATGAGAAGTTTAAATATCTTTTCATTACAATTAGTTAAAGGAGGCTGTGAATACAACCTCCGCCTCATTACGTAAACTAATGAGCATGAGAAAAATCAAAAGTTTCAATTGCTTCTCCAGTTGTTTTGTAAACAAGGAGGCTGTAAAAACAACCTCCCGCCAAAACTAAATGTGAGAAAACAACTGCGTATGTAAAGAACTTTATCTGTTAGGTTTTCTTCTTGTTTCTTAGTTCTTGGATTTTGGATTTTCATATATCCTACATCATAAATCCGACATCCGAAATCAAAAAAGGCAGCTTCACGCAAAGCAAAAACTCCTTGATCCACTGCCGTCTTTTTTTTGCAACCTAAACGTTACCTAATTAGAGTATAGAAATACCCGGGATATGGATTTTACATTTTACTGATTATGAGAGAAACTTTTGTTTTCATTTGGCAATTGCTTTTACGTATTGCCGATAACAATAAGTTTGCGAATTCATTTTCCCAACTCAGAACTATAGAACTTAGAACCATTGTCTTCTAACTATCCACTAACTACTACAGGCTTCTTCCTCCAAGTGTTTAAAGGATGTCGTAGAAACAACTTCCCGCACACTTACTGTGTCAGCACTGCAATAAAAAAAGAGCTTATAAAAACGATCATTGTTTCAAATAGTGGTTTCCCACAGGTATTGGAAGGTTTACCATACAAGTGAATGTATTAACTAACCTATTTTATTACTAACCGCTATCACAACTCATCACTGACAATTCACGATTCCCTAACTCAGAACTATAGAACTAAGAACTTTGTCTTCCAACTCCCTACTACCGGCTGGCTGCTCTCAGCCCACATTCCAGCCATGCCCTGTACTCCTCCACATCAGGCGTATACCCCACCGGGTGATTCATCAATTGTCCATCCATTCCAATGATCGCATACATTGGTTGCGTCACCTGTTTAAAATTCTCTGTTTGGAAAGCCGCCCATTTATCACCAATCGTCACAATCTCACGTTCCTTCCCTTCAGCATTTTTATAAGTAAACCGTTCTTCAATAGGCAGCAGCTTGCGGTCATCAACATAAAGCGATAATAGAATATAGTTGTCATTAATGAGTTTAGAGATAACAGGCTTCGTCCACACCTGTTCTTCCATCTTTCTGCAATTCACACAGGCCCATCCGGTAAAATCAATTAATAAGGGCTTGCCTTCTGCTTTGGCAACTGCAAAAGCCTTTTCAT